>NZ_JBHVFU010000067.1:0-42717 GCF_042801455.1 Streptomyces sp. NPDC057565
GCAGGGCGGCGAGGAAGGCCCGATCCGTCGGGGCGAACCTCACCCGCTCGGTGCCGAGTTGCCGCTTCAGAACGATCAGCTGATGCCGCAGCGCGGCGAAGGCGTGAGTGACGGTCAGATAGGCCAGGCGAAGCAGCACGACGACCGATCCTGCCGCAGATGGCGATCATCGCCGTCGGCGGGGTGACCTGCACGGACGTAATAATCGGCACGCTCAACGTCGGCGGCGGCGAACTGCTCGAAAACGGACGACGGGACGACAGGGCAGGAGACGTGGAGGTCATGCCCACCGAAGCCGCATGCGGAGGCGGACCGGCCGCCCGTCGGGTCAGCCCGCGGCCGTGTCCTCCGGCGGAAGGCAGGTGAGTACGCCGGACATGAGGTCGACGTACTCCTCGGAGTCCCAGTCGGAGTAGATCTGCGAGCCGACGGCCGCGCCGTCGGAGAAGGCGACGACGAGGGTTGCGATGTCATCGGCCCGGTCCGCCGAAGCGCCCGGCTGGACCCGGCGCACCCAGGCGGAGATCATCCGCTTGACCTGGAGCCGGCAGTCGAGAAACGCCCGGCGGGTCTTGGCGTACGTGTCGGCCTTCTCGAGGAGGACCTGCATCCCGACACGCATGAAGTCGGGGACCATGCCGAGGGTCCGGTACGACGCGCCCACGACATTGCGGACGCCCTCCCCGAGGGTCGTTCCGTCCTCGGCCTCCCACCGGGGGACCGTCACGAGCCACTCGGCGAAGCTGTGCCGGATCACCTCCGCGAAGAGTCCGTCCTTGTCCTCGAAGTGCCAGTAGACCGAGCTGACAGGCAGGCCCGAGCGGCGGCACACAGCCGCTATCGTCGCGCCGGCCACCCCGTGGGTCTTCGCCAGTTCCGCGGCCGCCGTGAGGATACGGTCGGCAGATCGGGCGGTCGGGGCCGCCTCCGTTGACACCGACTCGGGCTCGGCCGCCGACTGCTGCGGGTTCATGCCGCCGCCCCTGTCCGCACGAGGTGCTCGGCGAGTCCCCGGGCGGCGAGGTCGACGACGCGCTTGACGTCGCGGCCGGAGGTCGAGCGGACATGCATGAAGAGACCGTCCATGAGCATCATGTGGAACCGGGCGAGGCGCCGCGGCAGAGACGGATCCTCCGTCACCGCCTCGGGCCGGAGGACCTGGACCCACCAAGCCGCGATCGCGCTCTCGGTGTCCTGCCGTACCTCGGCGTAGAGGCGGCGCGCGGCCGGCTCCTTGAGCCGCTGCTGGAGCGTGAGCAGGAGCCCGAGGGACCAGAACTCCGGCGAGGTCGTGAGCGATACGGCGGCCCGCTGGAACCGCGCCGCGACCTCCTCGGCGACCGAGCCGCTCTCGACAGGGCCGGCCCAGGTCGGGGCGAGCGCCCGCCACTCCCGATAGGAGAAGTCGAGGGTCGCGGCGAGCAGCTTGTCCTTGCTCCCGAAGTGCCAGTAGATCGAGCTCGCGGGCAGCCCTGTCGCCTCGGTCACGGCGGCGACCGAGGTCCCGTCGTAGCCGCTGCGCGCCGCGATCTCGAGCGTTGCCTCGAGGATCGCGCGCCGGGACTCGTCACCCTGGCGGTGACGGCGGTCGGTCTTGCGTGGCACGGCTCTGCTCTCCCCCTGCTGCCGGGCCCGGGCCAGGAGCAGCCGGGCTTCTTTCACTGTAGCAGCAACTCCGGAAGAGCTTGATCTCTTACCTGTCCGGACATTGGCCATTTCTCGTTGTGGTGCATGCGAAGTCTTGCGCTGCAGCACCAGATTCTCTACTTTTCATTGTAGTGATCGCTACAGAGATATGGGTCAGTGAGGAGACGCCGTGACCGAGTCCCAGCAGACCGGCGAGCCGGGAACCGTCGACCCCGCGCACTACCGGGAGGTCATGGGGCACTATCCCACCGGTGTGGCCGTGGTGACCGGGACGACCGAGTCGGGGGAGCCGGTCGGCATGGTCGTCGGCACCTTCACGTCGGTTTCGCTCGACCCGCCGCTCGTCTCGTTCATGCCGAAGACGACGTCGGGGACCTTCGCCCTCATGCGTGACTCGGGGACCTTCTGCGTCAACGTCCTCGCGCACGACCAACTCGAGCTGTGCCGGACGATGGCCGTGCCGCGGTCGGGGAAGTTCGACGACGTCGCATGGTCCCCGTCGGCGTACGGCGCGCCCGCCCTCGACGGTGCCGTCGCGCACATCCACTGCACCCTCGACCGGGTCGTCCCCGCCGGCGACCACCTCGTCGTACTGTGCCGTGTCCAGGACATGGCGGTGACCCGGCCCGCGACGCCGCTGCTCTTCTTCCAAGGCGGCTACGGCGGCTTCTCGCCGCGCGGCCTCGCGGCGCGCGGTGACGCCGAGCTCATCGAGGCGGTCCTGCTCGCCGACGTCGGGCGGACAGCGGTCGAGCGGCTCGCCCGGGAGCACCGGTGCGAGGCGGCCGTCCTCGTCGCGGTCAACGACCACGAGCTCACGACCGCGGTGAGCGCCTTCGGCGGCTGCGCCCGGCCGCAGGAGCGGCTCGGACGGAGGGTGCCGCTCATGCCCCCGCTCGGCGAGGCGTACATCGCGTGGGCGCCCGAGGAGACGATCGGGGCGTGGCTGGGGCGCGCGTCCTCGCAGGAGCCGGAGGTCGCCGAGAAGTACCGCCGCCGCCTCAAGACGGTCCGCGAGCTCGGCTACGCGATGTCCAGGATCCAGCCCGAGGGCGGCCCGCAGTACGCCGACCTCACCGACGCGATGCGGGAGTACGCCGGGGGTGAGCTGACGCCGGCCCGCGAGCGCGCCGTCCGGGCCGTGATCTCCAGTGCCTCCCCGTTCTACGAGACGTGCGAGATCGTCGACGGCGAGACCTACGACCTCGGCGCGATCATCGGACCTGTCCTCGGCCCGGACGGCTCGGTCGTGCTGTGCCTCCGGCTCGGCCAGTTGCCCCGCGGGGCCGACGCGCACCAGGTGCGCCGGTGGATCGCGTCACTCAAGGAGGCCGCGGCCAGGATCTCGCGCAGCCTCGAGACGAGGGCGGGCGACCAGTACGCCGCATGGCAGGCGACGACCGGCGACTACCTCATCTGAATCTGACTGCTCCCCTTCCTGAAGGGGAGGGGATTCCTGGCGCAGGCCACCTCCTGGAGCAGTGCTCCAGGAGGTCCTACGCCCTCGGCGCCGGCCGGGTCCAGACCAGTCTTCTGGTACATCTTCGAACGCGGCCTGTTCGACTCCTGGCAGCCTCCGACACGAGCCGCCCCTCCTGCGGTCTGCGCCGGGCCGTCATCCGGTCGTCACGGCACAGCTTCTCCTCGGCCTTTCTGCCGTGTTGGGCATGTGGAAGGCCGTGGTTGCCGGGCCCTCGTCGCAGCAGATGGGGCGAGCCTCAGGCGAGACCGGCGGCGAGGTCGTTGCCGACGATCCAGCCCATGCCCATCGCTGCGAGCAGCCCGTTGCCCGAGCTGTAGCCGGAGGAGTCCGGGCCCGCGAGCCCGACGGCCGTCCCGCCGCCCGCGCGCAGGCCGGCGACGGCCGAGCCGTCCTTCCGGAGCACCCGGCCGTGCGTGTCAATCGCGGCTCCGCCCTGGGTCGTGAGGACGCCGTGGGTCAGCCAGGCGTAGTGGAACGGAGCGACGAGGCGACGACGGCCGGGGAGCGGCTCGAGGGCGCGATCGAGGAGGAGCGCGTCCATGCGTACGTCCGCGGCCAGAGTCGCGAGGTCCGGAGCACTGCCGAGGGCGCTGGCCTTGGCCGAGTCGCGCATCATCTCCGAGTGCGAGGCGACGAGGTCGGCCTCGGCGTCCCAGACCATGAGGGCACGCTCGTTCGGCTGGGCGGCGACGTGCGGCGCGAGCCCCGAGTACCCGTATGCCTGTTCGTCGACGAACCGCTCGGCGCCGGTGTTCACGAGGACGGCGCCGAGCCAGGGCAGGTTCGGGTTGACCCGGGTGCCGTGGATCGTGACCTGGCCGTGGCGCAGGCAGGCGCCCATGTTGCGGAACTCGGCGCCGAGGTCGCGCAGCCACGCGACGGCGTCTCCGGTCGCGGTGCTCACACCGCCGTGGAACGGGTCGCCGAGTTCGGCGCAGAACTCGCGCATGAGCGCCCGGTTGCCGGCGAAGCCGTCCGTCGCGAGGACCGTCGTCCCCGCGGAGACGGTCACGTCGGCGCCGCTCTGGCGGGCCGTCACCCCGATGACCCGGGCCTTTTGTCCCGAGCCCTCGACCCGCAGCCCGGTCACCGGCGCCTCGTCCAGGAGGGCGACGTTGGGGCGGTCGGCGAGGATCTGGCGGAGGTGACTGATGAGCGGGCCGCCACCGCGGCGCAGCGGGTCGGTGTGCAGGCGGGGCACGGAGATCCCGTGCCGGGTCATGTCGAGGCCGACCTCGAGCGGGTAGCCGAGGGCGTCGGCGATCCAGTGGATGTAGCGGGGTGCGACCGCGGTCAGCGCCTCGACGAGAGGGCGGTGCCGCTCGTCGCCGTTCTCGACGAGGATGTCCGCGGCGTGCCGGGCGGGTGAGTCCTCGATCCCCGCGGCGGCCTGGAAGCGGGTCCCCCCGGCGGCGAGGCTGCCGCTCGACACCTGCGCGTTGCAGCCCTCGCGGGTGCTCTTCTCGAGGACGGCGACGATCAGGTCGGGGTTCTCCGACGCGCGGAGCCCGGCGAGCAGGCCACAGGCTCCCGCCCCAGCGACGACGACGTCGACTTCGAAGTCCTCGGCCATGGTCACCGCCCGCCGGCCGGGACACGGCTCGTCCCATAGAAATCCCGTGCCCGGTCGACGAGTTCGCGCGGCGGCTGCTCGTGGTGGAAGCCGACGCGGGAGGCGACGAGCCCGGTGCTGTGGTACTGCCGCGCCCGCATCTCCGCCACCTGGAGGCAGGTTCCGAGGGAGTCGAGGACGGGCACGTCGTCGACACGGCTCACACCGTGGTCGGCGAGGAAGACGTTGAGCGGCCCCTCCCCGGGCACGATGACGCTCGCGCCGGCCGCGATCGCCTCGCGGGCCGCTTCGGTGAACGCCGCGAGCAAACCGTCCGGGGACGCGTACGCGGCCATGACGTCGGTGAACTCCGCGGCGACCTGGCGGATCGGCCCGACGATCCGGTCCAGGCCGTAGACCCGCGTGTTCCGGCGCAGCTGCGGTTCGAGGGCGCCGATGAAGTTGACGATCCCGACCGTGCCGCCGAGGGTCGCGGCGAGGAGGACCGAGGTCTGCCCGAGCGTCACGACGGGGATGTCGACGAGGCTGCGGCACTCCTCGTACGCCGTGTCCGGGATCGTCGCGATGAGGAACGCGTCGTAGCCCTCGTCCTGAGCGCTCAGGGCCGCGTGGACGAACTGCTCCTTGTGCAGGCCGGAAAGGTAGGCGTACCGGATGTGCGTCCCCGGATAGTCGCTCGGGTAGGTCCCGGGCGCCATCCCGTGCAGGACGACCTCCGTCCCCGGCGCGGCGACCGAGGCGAGGTGCCGCGCCAGGGCGTCCCGGTAGTGCGGGACGTCGTCGAGGACCGTGAAGGACTGGTGCCAGATCCGCATGTCAGACCGTCCTCGTGGCGGCGTGCGCGCCCGCGATCTTCCCGAACGTCGCACCGCGCAGGACCGAGGTCGAGCCGGTGTAGTTCGAGTAGTACAGGCCCGTCATCTCGCCGGCGGCGTAGAGGCCCGGGATGATCCGGCCGTCCTTGTTCACGACGCGCGAGGACGCGTCGGTCTTGAGCCCGCCGAAGGTGAAGACGTTCGCGGCCATGACGGGGTAGGCGACGAAGGGTCCCTGGGAGATGGGCCGGGCCCAGTTGGACTTGGGTGGTGTAACGCCGGTCGTTGCGAGTCCGTCGGGCCGGGTGGGGTCCCACTCATCGTCGGGGCAGGCCGCGTTGTACGCCTCGATCGTCTCGGTGAGGATGCCCGGGTCGACATCGATCGCCTTCGCGAGTGCGGTGATCGAGTCGCCCCGGACCGGCTTCTCCTCCGTGCGGATCGCGGTCTTCAGGTTCGGGATCGCCTGGCCGCCGGCGTCGAGGATCATCCACGCCATGCCCGTCGGCTGGGCGTGGATGTCACGCGTCGTCCGCTCGTACCACGCGTCGACCGGGCCTCGGGCCTCGTCGACGAACCGACGTCCCTCGACGTTGACGAGGACACCGTAGGTGAAGGCCATGATCGCCGCCTCCGGGTCGCCGGAGCGCGGGTCGACCGGCTCGGCGTGGAAGAGGCTGAAGTTGCCGGCGGTCGCGGCGCCGACGGCGATCGCCATCTCGATGCCCTCGCCCTTGTTGTAGTTGCCGCCACGGGCGACCGGCCGGCAGGTCATGCCCTTGTCGCCGTGGTAGCGGGCCATCATCTCGGCGTTGCCCTCGTAGCCGCCGCAGGCGAGGACGACCTGGCCCGAGAAGACGGCCCTGGCCGCCGTGGCGTCGGTTGCGACGAGGCCGGTCACCTCGCCGGAGTCGGCGACGACGAGGTCGCGGACGGTCGTCTCGTAGAACCGGTCGACGCCGAGCTCGACGGCCTTGCGGCCGAGAGTCTCGACGAGCGCGAGCCCGCCGCCGACCGGGGCGAGGCGAGTCGTCGAGACGGTGAGGAAGAGCGTCGGCAGCTCGGCGAAGGAAATGCCGTGGCCCTCGAGCCAGCGCAGCGTCGGTCCCGCGTTGTCGGCGAACGCGGCGACGTAGTCGAGATCGACGACGGGGTGGGCGCGCAGGAGCGGGTTGCGGCGCTTCCAGTCCAGACCCGAGTCGGCGGTGATGCCCGGGTCCGGGTGGCCCATGAAGTCGTCGACGATCGCCTCGGCGAGGCCGTCGGCGACCTCGTCGAGCGACTTCATCCGCAGATACGCCTCGGTGTAGCGGGTGTTGCCGCCGCTCTCCTTCTCGGTCGCGCGGTCGAGGAGCGCGACGCGCGCCCCGGACTCCCGGGCGCTGATCGCGGCGCTGAGCCCGGCGATGCCGCTCCCGGCGACGACGACGTCGTACGCCTTTTCCAACATGCTCATGCCCAATTCCCGATGATGTCGTCGGCCGAGGAGACCGTGCCGAAGAGTGGAAGGGTCGCAGTGACGGCGTGCTCGTGCAGGCCGGGCGCTGGGGCCGCACACATGTCCTCGACGACCGTGACCTGCAGGCCGGAGTCGGAAGCGTGCCGGGCGGCGGACTCGACGACGAGATGCGTCGCGATCCCACCGAGGACGACGTGCCCGACGCCCTCGGCCGCGAGCACGTCGCGAAGCGGCGTCCCGATGAACGGGTTGACGCAGCCCTTGTCGACGACCGCCTCACCGTCGGCCGGCGCGAGCTCGTCGACGATCCGCGCCTCCGGCGAGTCGCCGAGCATCGTGCGGTTCGCGGGATAGCCGGCGAAGCGTGCAAGGCGGTTCGTGCGCAGGCCGTACGTCGTCTCGAAGGCGAGCCGGACGTGGAAGACAGGGATCCCCGCGGACCGGGCGGCGTCGAGGACCCGGCGCGCCGTCTTGAGGACGCCGCGCTCGCGGACGGCTGCGGCGAGCGGGGGTGCGAGGCAGAGGTCTCCCTCCTCGGCGAGGGCGACCTGGTAGTCGAGCAGGAGCAGTGCGGTGCGGGTCATCGAGCGATCCTCGGGTCGGTTGCGGAGGGACGGGGCGGTGGCTGGGGGAGCGGCGGTCACCATGCGGACCAGCCGCCGTCGGCGTAGAGGACCTGGCCGGTCACATAGGCCGAGGCGTCGGAGGCCAGGAAGACAACCGGTCCGGCGAGATCGGTAGCGGGATCGCCGAGCCGGCCGAGCATGGTGCGCTGCTCGAACCACGTGAGCCGGTCCGGGGTCTGCGCCAGCGGCGCGGTCATCGCGGTCGGGTAGAAGACGGCCGGGGCGAGCGCGTTGACGGTCACGCCGGAACGTCCCAGCTCGGCGGCGAGGGAGCGCGTCACGTTGACGACGCCCGCCTTGCTCGCGTAATAGGCGCTCTCGGGAACGGGGCCGACCCGCTCGGCGTAGACGGTGGTGAGGTTGACGATCCGACCGCCGCCGGCCGCCGCGAGCCGGGGACCGAACTCGCGGCCGACAAGCCAGGTGCCGGTCAGGTTGACCCGGACGACGCGCTCGAACTCCTCCAGGGTGGTCTGCTCGACCTCCTTGCGGAGCATGACGCCGGCGGCGTTGACGACCACGTCGATCCGGCCGTGCGCGGCGACGACGGCGTCCGCGAGCGCGTGGACGGACGCCTCGGAAGTGACGTCGACGGCATGACACGAGGCGCCGCCGCAGCTCCCGGCGGTCTCGGCGAGTCCGCCCCGCTGCGCCTCCAGGTCAGCGAGGGCGACGGTCGCCCCGTGGCCGCAGAGCCCACGGGCGGCAGCGGCACCGAGCCCCCCGGCCGCGGCCCCGATGACGAGCGCGACCTTGCCCGTCAGGTCGAACAGGGTGCTCACCACTCCAGCTCGCTCTCCTCGGCCGCCGCAGACGCGCCCGCGACCCGGCCGAAGACCGCGGACTTCCCGATCGAGGTGCCAGTCATGTAACCGGCCCCGTGGAAGCCGCCGACGAGCTCACCGGCGGCATAGAGGCGAGGGATCGGCTCGCCGAAGACGTCGAGGACCCGCATCGCCCGGTCGACCGTGACGCCGCAGTACGTCGCAAGGACGACCGTCCCCGACAACTGGGCGTAGAAGGGCGGGGTCTCGATCCGGCGGCGCTCACCGACACCGCCGACGAGGTGGACCCGGCCGAACAGGTCCGGCTCGCCACGCGCGATCCGGTCGTTGTACTCCGCGACCGTCGCCTCGAGGACGCCAGGCTCGGTCCCGAGCCTGACGGCAAGTTCCTCGATCGTGCCGGCCGTCTCGAGCATCCCGGCCCGCAGACGGTCGCCGAAATCGTAGATCGGGACCTCGTCGTTCGTCTCGGCCATCGTCCTCGCGTCGAAGACCTGCCAGGTCCGGGCCGTCGGCTGGGCGAGGCTCGCATCACCGAGCGCCTTGTAGGGGATCGACTCATCGACAAAGCGATGCCCGGCGCGGTTGACAGCGATCGCACCCTTGTAGACGGCGAGGATCCCCGTGCCATCCTCGCCCGGATGCGCCTCGTGGTAAATCCCGTACGTCCCCTTGACGTACGGCAGGTCACGCATACCCGCGCCGAGCTGCCACGCCATGAGCAGGCCGTCGCCGCGGTTCTCGCCGCCGCCCGCGAGGAGCGCCTCCTTCATGAGCGGCGCAAAACGGGCCAGCATATCCCGGTCGCGGGAGAATCCGCCGGTCGCCAGGACCACGGCGTCGGCCCGGACCTCGCGCCGCCCGCCGCCGCGCTCCACCTCGACGCCGACGACCCGGCCGCCCTCCCTCAGGAGCCGTCGCACGCCGGCGCCGGTCACCAGGCGCGCGCCGAGCCGGCCGGCAGCCGTGAAGAGCGCCCGGAGCATCGCGGTGGTGTCGCTCGGGTGCGACCTCGGCACGCTCTGCCCGGAGGCCGCGTGGATATGGCCGTAGCGGACGCCGAACCCCTTGAGCCAACGGTAGGTGTCGAGTTGACGCTCGCAGTACAGGTCGACGAGAGCGGGGTCATTGACGCGCCCGCCCGTGGTGAGGATGTCCTCACGCAGGAGGTCGACCGAATCGGTGATGCCCTGCTCGGCCTGCTCGTCGGTCCCTGCGAACGCCGACAGCCCGGCCGACCGCACGGTCGACCCGCCAACGGTGTCCGCCTTCTCGAGGAGGACGGCGTACGCCCCCGCCTGTGCGGCCGACAGAAGGGCGGCCGCACCCGCAAGGCCTCCACCGAGAATGAGGACACCGACCCGGTCGGGCAGCTCCGTCTCGACCGGCAGGCCCTCGGGCGAGAGACCGGGTTCGGGGCTCACGGCCGGACCCCGGCGGCATCGAAGTGGGCCTCGGCGGCACTGAACTGGGGGAGATGAAACAGGTCCTGGCGTTCCTGCCAGGTCGCGATGCGGTCGGTGTACGTCGCCGTCCGACCATTCTCGCGGAGGTGGGCGAGCGCCTCGGTGCCGGCGCGGATCACCGCGCGCAGGAGGAAGTTCGCGTAGAGGACGACGCGGAAGCCGAGACCGGCGTACTCGTCGAGGGTGAGCTGGGGTGTCTTGCCGCCCTCGACGACGTTCACGACGAGGGGGATGCCTGCGAGTTCGCGACCGACCCGCTCGAGCTCCTCGACGGTGCGCGGCGCCTCGACGAAGAGGACGTCGGCGCCGGCGTCGGCGTAGCGGGACGCGCGCCGGATCGCCTCGTCGATGCCGAGGACGCTGCGCGCGTCGGTCCGCGCGACGATGATGGTCGCCGGGTCTTCGAGTGCCTGCCGGACGGCGACGAGCTTGGCCGCCATGTGCTCGGCGGGGATGAGGGCGTGGCTGTCGAAGTGCCCGCACCGCTTGGGCATCTCCTGGTCCTCGAGCTGGATCGCGGCCGCGCCGGCCCGCTCGAGCATCCGTACCGCGCGCATCGCCGTGACCGGCCCGCCGAAGCCCGTGTCGCCGTCGACGACGACCGGCAGTGCCGTGGCGGATGCGACCCGGTCGACGTGGGCGGCGACCTCACCGAGTGAGACGAGGCCGATGTCCGGCACGCCGAACTGGGCGTTCGCGAGGCCGGCACCCGTGGCGTACGCGGCCTCGAAGCCGGCCGACTCGACGAGCCGGGCCCCGAGCGCGTCAGTGACCCCGGGCAGCACGAGCGGACCGGCCGAGGGGTCGGTGAGGAGGGACCGGAGCCGGGCGCGCCGTGCCGCCGGGGCCGGCGCGGGGCCGACCCCGGTCAGCGCGCCTGCGTCCGGGAAGGGCGCAGTGCTGTTGGCCATGTCCGGATCAGTCCTTCACGCCGGCGGGCGGCTCGGGGAGCGGGTGCATGATGCCCGGCGGGCGGCCCTGGCCGTCCGGGTGCTGTTCGTGGCCCCAGACCGCCGTGCGGTCGTAGACCTTCGGCACCCACGTCTCCTCGTCGACCTCGAGACCGCCGAAGCCGTACTCGACGTGGAACGAGCTCGGCGTCGAGTGGTAGAAGCTGAACTGCTGGTCGTTCGTGTGCCGGCCGAGGGTCAGCGTGATCGGGACTCCCATCTCCTTGGCGATCTCGTAGCCGGTGCCGACGTCGTCGAGCGAGCCGACCTGGATCATGAGGTGGTTCAGACCCGCGACACCCGGAGGGCACTGTCCGAGCGCGAGCGTGTGGTGGCGCGCGTTGCAGTGGTAGAAGCGGGCGTTGAGCCGGCCGGGGACGATGATCTTGTCCGAGAGGCGGAAGCCGAGCCGGGTGAAGAAGCGGTGGCCCTCCTCGATGTCCGGCATGAGCAGGAGGACGTGTCCGAGGCCCTGCTGGCCGGTCACGAAACCGGAGATCGCGCGGCCGGGGCGGAACGTCGCCCGCTGGGCCGTACGGCCCCACGTGACCTCGTGGCGAAAGCCCCACGGGTCGGTGAAGAAGAGGATCCGGTTGACGTCACGGGCCGCGGCGAGCTCCGCGTCGCCGCGCTGGGCGCTGATGCCGGCGTCGGCGAGGGCCTTCTCGACCGCGTCCAGGTCCTCCTCCCAGTCGACGCCCCAGCCGATGTAGCGGGTCTCGTCGTGGTCGGCCGGGTGGATCTGGATGCGCCAGGGCGCGTCGTCGAACTTGATGCGGACGGCCCCGTCGGGGCCGGGGTCGGCAACCATCGCGCCCCACATGCCGGTGGCCATCCGGGGCCACTCGTCCTTGTTGGGGGAGCCGACGCCGACGTAGGCGAGAGAGGTGATCATCCTTGGTCTCCTGGTGGTTTCGTGGTGGCCGGGTCAGGCGAAGGGCGGGGGCGGCGGGAGCTCCCCGCCGAGGTCGTCGGCGGCCCAGGCGACACTCACGGCTTCGGTGAGGTTGCAGATGTGGCTCAGGCCGGACTGCAGGTCGCGCCAGTACCGCTCGTTCGGCAGGCGCAGGTGGATGCCCTGGGCGCCGGAGAGCTTGTAGAGGCGGTCGACGGCGTCGGTCGCGCGGCGGACGGCGCGGACCCCGTTGCGGCGGGCGGTGAGCCGTTGGGTCCAGCTCATCTCGCCGCCCTTGTCGACGAAGTCGAAGAGCTCACGCATGTCGCACAGGAGATGGGCCCTGGACGCGGCGACGTCGGCGGCGGCCTCGGCGTAGGCGTTCAGCTGGATCGGGTCCTTGCTCGCGACGCGGCCGTCGGCGGAGACACGCTGGACCATGTAGTCCCGGTAGACGTCGAGGGCGCCCTGGGCGATGCCGATGGTCGCGCTGTTGATCGCGGCGGAGAAGACCACGGGGAACTTCAGCTTGTAGAGCGACTTGCCGGGCCGGCGGTCCTCGTAGGCCCCGTCGTGCATCGCCATTCCCTCGACGACGCGGTAGTCGGGGACGAAGACGTCATGCATCTCGACGTCCTTGGAGCCGGTGCCCTTCAGGCCCAGGGTGTTCCACGTGTCCTCGATGACCGTGTAGTCCTCGCGCGGGATCACGAAGTGGCGGATGTCCGGCGGCGTACCGGGGGTGCCGTCCTCGTCGACGACCATCCCGCCGAGGATGACCCATCCGGCGTGGTCGGTGCCGGTCGAGTAGGGCCAGCGGCCGGAGAAGAGGAAGCCGCCGTCGACCGGCTTGGCCCGGCCGAAGGGCGCGTAGGGCGATGCGGTCCACGTGTCCGGGTCCTCGCCCCAGATCTCCTCCTGGAGGCGGTGGTCCATCATCGCGATCTCCCACGGGTGAACCCCGACCACGCCGGAGACCCAGCCCGCGGAGGGCGAGGCCGCGGCCACGGCCATCGCGGCCTCCATGAAGTCGACCGGGTGTGCCTCCTCACCGCCGAACTCGACCGGCTGGTACATCCGGATGATGCCGGTGTCGCGGAGGGTCGCGGCCAGCTTGTCGGTCAGCCTGCCGAGTTCGTCGCTCGGGACGGACTCCTCCTTGAGGACCGGTATCGCGGCCTCGACCTTGTTCTTCACATCGCTCATGTGCGTAGGACCTTCCTGGGGCGTGCGCCGGGTTGCCGTCGCGCGGGGTTTCGGGACTGTCAGTGCTGGGTGACGAACCCGGTCACGAGCCGGTTGAACTCGTCGGCGTGCTCGACCTGCGCCCAGTGGCCGCACTGGTTGAGCAGGACCAGCCGCGAGTTCCGGATCCGCGCGAGGAGGGTCAGGGAGTTCTCGAAGTGGACGACCCGGTCGTCGCGGCCGTGGACGAGCAGGGTCGGGATGTCCATCGAGTCGAGGGCGTCGAGGGAGAACCACTGGGCGATCGCGCCGCCGCGGGCGAAGCCGTCGAGGTAGTTCGCGAGGTGCTCCGGGTGCTTGGCGGCGCCAGCGGCGCGCTCGGCCGCGAGCTCGTCGGTCGCGAAGCGCGCGTTGTCGAAGGTCATGACCTCGGTCAGCCGCTTCATCGACTCCGTGGACGGGTCGCGGTAGGCGGCGACGAGGACCTTCATGCCCTCGGACAGCCCGCCGCCCGGCGTGAGGAGCTTGGGCTGGGGGCCGGAGCCGGGCCCCATCGTGACGACGTGGCTGACCCGCTCGGGGTACTCGGTCGCGAGGCGGAGGGTCGTGATGCCGCCCATGGAGTTGCCGACGAACGCGGCCTTCTCGATGTCGAGCGCGTCGAGGAGCTGGACGGCGGCTTTCGCATGGTCGCGCTCCTCCTTGGTGACCGGGTCGGACTCGCCCCAGCCGGGCATGTCGGGCGCGATCACGCGGAAGTGCGCGGACAGCGGCTCGAGGTTCGTCTTGAAGTTGCTCCAGCCTGTTGCGCCCGGTCCGGAGCCGTGGAGGAGGACGACTGCGGGGGCGTCCTGAGAGCCCGCCTCGTTGTAATGGATGTTCCAGTCCTCGGTCTTCACGGACCGGCTGGTGTCGCCGTACGTCAGCGCCATTGCTCAAGTGCTCCTGATATCAAGTGTGGTGACGGTCATTCAGGTTCGGAGAGCGTCGCCGCCGGGGGAGGCGGGGCGGCGTTCGCCTCGGGGGATCGGGGCTGCTCAGTACTGCGCGGTGGGCGGTATCTCGCCGCCGAAGTGGTCCAGGCCCCAGGCGAGATAGCAGGGTTCGCGGCTGTTGCACACGTGCGTCGCCGCGACCTGGAGGTCTCGCCAGTAGCGCTCGAGCGGCGACGCCTTCTGGATCGACGAAGAACCCATGAGCCGGTAGAGCTCGTTGACCGAGCCGATCGCGCGGTCGGTCGCCCGGACCTGGTCGCGTCGGAAACGGAGCCGGTCCTTGACGGTGATGTCGCCGCCGGAGCAGACCGTGTCGTAGAACCCGGCGATGATCGCCCGGACGTGCGCGATCCCGGCCTCCACATCGGCGTGCGCCTTCGCGAGCGCGTCGAGGACGAAGGGGTCCACCTTCGAGACGCTGCCCTGGGCGGAGACCCGGCCCTCGATGTGCTTCTCGGCGACCGCGACGGCTCCGCGGGCGATCGAGAAGGTGCCCGCGCTGATCGCGAAGGGGAACATGACCCCGAACCGCATGGCGTACAGGGGCGCGCCCGGCCGCCACCGGTCGCTGTACGTGTTGTCCCGGACCTCGACGCCGTCGAGGACGCGGTGGTCGGGGACGAACGCGTCGGTCATCCGGACGTCCTTGGAGCCGGTGCCGGACAGGCCCATGACGTTCCACGAGTCGGGGACGATCTCGTAGTCCGACCGCGGCAGGATGAAGTGGCGCATCGTCGGCGGCGTCGTCGGCCTGCCGGATTCGTCGGCGAGCAGGCCGCCGAGGATGACCCACTCGCAGTGATCCGTGCCGGTGCTGAAGGGCCAGCTCCCGCTGAACCGGTAGCCGCCCTCCACCGGCACCGCCCGCCCGAAGGGGGCGTACGGCGAGGCGACCCAGATGTCGGGGTCCTCCCCGTAGACCTCCTTCTGGAGCCGCGGGGAGGCGATCGAGATCTCCCACGGATGGATGCCGACGACGCCGGCGATCCAGCCGGCCGCCGGGTGCTGCTCGCCGACGGCGAGAACCCAGTCGAGGAAGTCGTTCGGGTGGGCCTCCCAGCCGCCCAGGTCCTTGGCCTGCAGGAGGCGGATCCCGCCCGAGGCCCGGAGGATCTCCGCGGTGCGGTCGGTGGTCCGGCCGAGTCGGTCGCTGGGTTCGGCCTCGGCGCGCAGCGCGTCCGCGTGCTCGAGAATGTACGCCGTTGCCGGGTGCATGGTCGGTGTTCCTTTCGGCGTGGGGGAGTTCTATTCGGTCGTCCGGTCGCGGACGACCTTCGCGAGAGTGACCGCGACGACGAGACCGGCGCCGTAGAAGACGTTCTGGATCCAGCCGGAGAAGCCGAGCAGCTGGAGGCCGAAGATGCCGGTCGTGAGGAAGTAGATGGCGATCATCGTGCCGATCGGGTTGAACATGCCCGGCTGGACGACGGCCGTGCCGAGAAAGACCGCGGCGAGCGCCGGCAGCAGGTACGTGGCCGACGACGAGGAGTCGAAGCCGCCGACGGTCGCGACGAGCATGACCCCCGCGAGGCCGGCCATGAGCGCGCCCGCGAGGTACGCACCGATCCGGATCCGGCGTACGGGGATGCCCGCGAGCCGGGCGACCTCGGGGCTCGCGCCGACGAAGATCATGCCGCGGCCGAGCGGCGTCCAGCCGAGGATGTAGGCGAGGAGGGCCGCCAGGAGGATGCCGTAGTAGAACGAGATCGGCATGCCCAGGACCTCGTGCAGTGCGAAGGCGCTCAGCGACGGGCTCGAAACCGAGACGATCGTCGACCCGGAGATGGCCTGGGCGACTCCCATCAGCAGCGTGCCCATGCCGAGGGTGACGACGAAGCTGGGCACCCCGATGACCACGACGAAGAACGCGTTGACCGCGCCGGCGACGAGACAGACGAGGAGTGCGAAGAGGCACGCACCCCAGACGTTCCAGCCATGACTCGTCACGAGGACCGGGATGAGGGTCGCGGCGATGCCCATGACCGAGGCGATCGAGAGGTCGAACTCCCCGACGACGAGGGTGATCATCGCCGACATCGCGAGGAAGACGAGGACCTGCTGGGAGCCGAAGATCGAGGAGATCGTCGCGGTGGAGCCGAACCGGTGGGGCATGAGGATGTAGTAGACGAGTGCCATGAGCGCCCAGACGACGACGAGGGCGTACCTGCTCGCCATCGTCCCGAGCCAGGGCATCCGGCCGCGGCCCGTCGTCGCGGCGCCGCCTGCTGTCGCGGTGCTGCCCGCCTTCGCGGCCGACCGGTCGACGACCGGTTCCTGGTCGGCTTCAGCTGCGAGGACGGAGTCGGCACGTCCCGTGGAGTCCGACATGGTCACCTCCCCTCGGTCCCTGTGGACCGGTCGTCTCGTACGTCGGCGGTGGGACCGGTAGGTGCTGGCCCGGTGGGTGCGGGCTCGTCGTAGACGGCCTCGAGCACGTCGTCCGGCTCATGGGTGCGCAGGGTCTGCACCCGCCCGTCCCGGTCGACGACGAGGATCCGGTCGCAGGCGTCGACGAGGTCGGTCGGCTCGATGCTCACGAGGAGCACGCCGAGGCCACGGGACGCGGCTTCGCGGATCGAGCGGAGGATGTCGGCCCGGGCGCCGACGTCCACGGCCTGGGTCGGCTCGTGCAGGACGATGACGTCCGGTGCGACCGAGAGCCACTTCGCGAGGAGGACCTTCTGCTGGTTGCCCCCGGAGAGCTCGCGGGTCAGGGTCTGCGACGAGCGGGTGTGGATGCCGAGCCGGGTGATCGCCTCGGCCGCCGTGGAGTCCTGCCAGCGGCGGCCGACGAACCAGGGCCTGCCGCGGTGCCTGATGTTGGGGATGGCGATGTTGTCGCGGATGCTCAGTTCGAGGGCGAGCCCCTCGACGATGCGCTTCTCGGGGACGAGCGCGACACCGGCCTTGAGGCAGTCGCTCACGTCGGCCCGGCTCAGATCGACCGTCCGCCGGCCGGTGGTGAGGGTGCCGGCCCTCGCCCGCTCGACACCGGCGACCAGGCGGGGCACCGACTCGAACCCGGTGCCCGGCAGCCCGGTCAGGCCGACGACCTCCCCGCGCCGGATCTCCAGCGTGAGGTCCCCGAGGCCCCGGGCGGTGAGCCCGGAGACCGTCGCGACGACCGGGACGCCGGTGAAGTCGCGTTCCTCGCGCGCCACGGCATCGACGGTGCGACCGAGCATGTGCCTGGCGAGGTCGTGCTCGGCGAGGCCCTTGGTCGCGAGTGTCCCCGCCGCTACCTTGCCGTCCCTGAGGACGGTGACCCGGTCGGCGAATCGGAGCACCTCCTCCAGGTTGTGACTGACCATCAGGATCGACGTGCCCTCGGCGACGACCCGCCGGAGCAGGCCGTGGAACCGGTCGAGCTCCTCGCGGGGCAGGGCCCGGGTCGCCTCGTCCAGGACGACGAGGCCGCGCCCCGGCTTGAGGTCGCGCAGCGCCCGTGCGATCGCGACCTCCGCCCGGCGCGTCGGGGAGAGGGACGCGACCGGCGCGGTGGGGTCGATCGGCACCCGGAGGCGGTCGAGGACCGTGCGCGCGATGTTTTCCTGGGCACGCCAGTTGATCCTCCGTGTCGTCCTCGAGTGCTCGTAGCCGCCGACGCCGATGTTCTCCGCGACGGTGAGGTGATCGAGGAGCCCGAGGTCCTGGTGGACGACGGACACCCCGGCCGCGCTCGCCTCGCTCCACCGCACGGGCAGGCTCAGCCCGGTCCCGTCGATACTGATCGAGCCGCCCGGATCCGGCGCGTGGTAGCCGGTCAGGATCTTGACGAGGGTGGACTTGCCGCACCCGTTCTGACCCACGAGGGCGTGGATCTCACCGGGCGCGATGGCGAGGCCTGCGTCCTTGAGAGCGCGGGAGCCGCCGTACGTCTTCGACAGCCCGCGCGCCTCGAGCCGGAGTTCGGTCCCCATCGGTTACTTCAGTCCCCAGGCGCTGAGGAACGTGTCGCGGTAGCCGCTGCCGCCGAACCAGTCGTCGGTGAGGTACTTCTGTGGTGTCAGGGTCAGTCGGCCGACGTTGTCCTTGGTGAAGTCGCGGGTCACGAGCTGGTCGCCCTTGGACACCTCGTCACCGGCGAGGAGTTGCATCATCGCGTGGGCGAAGCGCCACCCCTCGTAGAGGACCGGGGTGCCGAGGTCGGAGGCCTGCCGGCCGTCCTTGACCCGCTGGAGCCCGGCGAGGTCGGAGCTCGAGGAGAAGACCTTGACCTTGCCCGCCTTGCCCGCGCTCTGGATGCCCTGCAGCGCGGAGGGGACCATCGTGTCGACCGGGACGACGATCGCGTTCGTGTCAGGGTTCGCAAGGAGCGCGGCGCTGATCGCCAGGCCGAGCTTGTCGAGGGTGACCGTCGTGAACTCGACGCTCTCGATCTGGCAGCCCGGGCAGAGCTCCTTGAACTTCGCGATGCCCTTCGCACTCGCGGACTTGGTGGTCGTCGAGTCCATGAGCTTGGCCCAGACAACCTTCGCCGAATCGCCGAGCTGGGCGATCGCGCTCTTCGCCATCGCCTCGTGGAGGGCGAAGACGCGCGGAGTGTTGTCGTAGAACGCGAGGGTCGCGTCGCTCGTCCTGCCGCCCGAAGGGGCGACGCCGCCGACGACGACCTTGACGCCCTTGCGTGCGAGCTGGTCGAAGGCGGGTCCGGCCATCTGGTAGTCGACGAACGACGTGATGACGCCGTCGACCTTCTCGTCGCCCGCGGTCTTGAGGCAGGAGGCGACCGAGGTCGGGTTGAACTTGCCGTCGCAGGTGTCCACCTTCGCACCTGCGGCGGACAGCGCCTGCTGCACGCCGACACCGATGCCGTGGATGACCGGTACCTGGTCACCGAGGGCGACGTAGGTGAACCTCTTGCCCTTGAGGTCGACCTTCTTGCTCAGCTTCGGGACGTCCGGCCACTGCGGGGCGTCGGCCCAGGCGGCGACGTCCTTCTTCGCCTCGCCGGTACCGGCGCGGTCGGCCGCGCCGCCGGCCGAGGTGGAGGTGCCGCCGGACGTGTTCGTGTCCTTCGAGCCCTGCTCGCCCGCGCCGCAGGCGGTGAGGAGGAGGGCGGTGACGGAGGCCGCGGCGAGGGCGGTGAATCTCCGGGTTGAAAGGGGAGGGGTCATGGGTTCGGCTCCTTTGCCGGTGCGTGCCCGGTCCGGCGGACTCAGGCGGCGCGGGTTCAGCGGAAGACGTGGCGCATCCGCCCGATGCCCTCGACCCAGGTCTCGAGGACCTCGCCCGAGGCGAGATAGCGGGGCGGGTTCATCCCCATCCCGACGCCGTCCGGCGTCCCCGTGAAGACGAGGTCGCCCGGCTGAAGGGTGAGGATTTTCGACAGTTCGGAGAGTGCGCGCGGGATGGAGAACAGGAGTTTGGCCGTGGTGCCCTCCTGGACGACCTCGCCGCCGACCGAGCAGCCGAGCCGCAGGTCGTTCGGGTCGTCGAGCTCGTCGAGGGTGACGACCCACGGTCCGATCGGCGAGAAACCGGGGTGGGACTTCGCGAGACCGAACTGCGGTGCGGGCCCGGAGAGCTGACGGGTGCGCTCGGAGATGTCCTGTCCGATGGTCAGGCCCGCGAGGTGGTCGAACACGTCCTCGGGCGCGACGTCGTGCATGGGGGCTCCGACGACCGCGACGACCTCGACCTCCCAGTCGGTCGTGCCGCCCTCGGGCAGGACGATCTCGCCGTACGCCCCCGTGATCGACGAGGGGAACTTCGCGAAGACCGGCGGCAGTTCGGTCGGCGCCTCGAAGCCGGCCTCGGCCGCGTGCTCGGCGTAGTTCAGGCCGATCGCGACGATCGCCCCCGGCTTCGGCACCGGTGCGTCGAGCTCCTCGGGGCGTACGGTCTCGGCCACGGTCCCGGAGTAGGCGGCGAGCCACTCCCGGATCTCGGCGACACGGGCGTACATCGCCATCGGGTCGGCGGGGAACCGGCCGCCGCTCGCGGACCGAAGGTCCCAGCCGGCCGACTCGTCCCGCAGGACGAACGCGCGGCCTCGGCGGCTGGCGAGCCTCATCGGGCCACCTCCTCGAGCTTGTTCAGGATGCCGGGCGGGTTGTCCCGTCCCCAGTCGGTCAACTCGTGGCCCCACAGGGAGGGACGGTCGTTCGTCGAGGCGACCCAGGTGCGGTCGTCGACGACGAGTCCGCCGCAGCCGTACTCGATCTGGAACGAGGACGGCGTCGACATGTAGAAGCTCGTCATGAGGTCGTTCGTGTGACGGCCGAGCGCCCGGACGATCGGATGGCCCTGCTGACGGGCGAGGTCGTACCCGGTGCCGACGTCGTCGAGGTTGCGCACCTCGAGCATGAGGTGGTTGAACCCGACCGTCCCCGGCACCTCGGCGATCCCGAGGGAGTGGTGCCGCCCGTTGCAGTGGTAGAAGCGGACCTTCATGAACTCCTCGTCCACCCGGTCCGAGAGGGTGAAGCCGAGCAGGTCGCCGTAGAACGCGTCGGCCTCGGCCAGGCTCGGCGCGATGAGGACGATGTGGCCGAGGCCGAAGTCGTCGCTCACGAAACCGCTGATCCGCCGGCCCGGCCAGAACGTGCCGGGGTGGCGCTGCTGGCCCCAGACGAACTCGTGACGGGTCCCCCACGGGTCGGTTACCCACCACATGCCGGCGACGGCGCGGTCGGCGCACTCCTCGGGGGTGCCCTCGGCGACCCTCAGTGCGGTGCCCCTGAGCCGCGCGACGTATGCCGCGAGCTCGGTCTCGTTGACGAAGCCCCAGCCGGCGGCCTCGAAGGCGTCCGCTTTCCCGGGCGAGACCGTGATCCGGTGGGCCGCGTCGTCGACGCGGAGGCGGACCGATCCGTCGGCTCCGCGGGGGGCGAGCTGGCAGCCGAGGACCTCGGTGGCGTAGGCGACCCAGTCCTCGTGGCGCGGAGAGGCGACTCGGAGGTACGCGAGTTCCCTGATCATCGAATCTCCCTTGATTCTGGACCACGACGGACGCAACATCGGCGTCCCTGTAGTGGTTGCACCAGAGGATGCAGGACCCGCAACGCGAACGCAAGAGGCGGAGAATCGGCAATTTTGGTGGATGAACAGGCCTTGTGACTGTGCTGACGCGGCCATAAATTGGAGTGCTTGATTCAGAACGAATCGCATTACTTGCGAGCGCGAAGGAGTCGCCCATGACCACCGTGACCAGCAGCGACATCTCCGTCGGAGACGTCACCTACCGGCTCCACCGGACGGGGACCGGGGCCAAGGAGGCCCTACTCTTCCTCCACGGCTCGGGACCGGGGGCGACGGGGACGTCCAACTGGAAGGCCGTCATCGAGGAACTCGGCGAGCGCTACTACTGCCTCGCGCCGGACATGATCGGCTTCGGCGACTCGACCCATCTCGAGGACCCGCCGACCGGCATGGGCCCGCTCAACCTCGTCCAGGCCGACACCCTGTGGGACCTGCTCGACGAGCTCGGCGTGGAGAAGGCGCACCTCGTCGGGAACTCCATGGGCGGGATGATCGCACTCCGCATGGCCCTGAGCCGGCCGGAGCGCGTCGGCACCATGCTCCTCATGGGATCCGGCGGCGCGCCCGACCTGCCGATCACGCCCGGGCTGGAACACCTGCGCACCTTCTACGCCGACCCGACGCCCGGGCAGCTTCAGAAGCTCCTCGCGTCCTTCGTCTTCGACATGGGCACGCTCTCCGGGGTCGTCGACCGCGTCGTCGCCGAGCGCATGCCCTACATCGAGCGGGCCGATGTGAAGCGCTCGCACGCCGCGATGTTCGCACCCGGCACGAAGCCGCCGGCCTTCACGGTCGAGGAACTCACCTCACTGCCGCACAAGACCCTGTGCGTCCACGGCCGCGACGACATCATCGTCCCCGTCGAGTCGAGCACGTATCTCGCCAAGACACTGCCGAACGCGACGCTCCACATCATCCCCAAGTCCGGCCACTGGACCCAGATCGAGGCGCACGACGTCTTCGTCCACCTCCTCGAGGACCTGCTGCACGACCGGATCTGAGGCGACTCCGACCGAGGCCCGTGGCCGGTGGGGCCACGGGCCACGGCCTGTCCGGGGCGCGGGCGGCCGGCCTGCCGACCAGGGTCCCCGGCGTCCGCGACGTCACCGTCAACCGGCTGTGCGCGTCCGATCAGAAGGCCGTCAAGGCCCGGGTGTGGGCAGTGGCTGTTCGGTCCAGATGGTCTTGCCGTGGCGGGTGTAGCGGCTGCCCCAGCGTTGAGAAAGCTGAGCAATCAGGAACAGCCCGCGGCCGCCCTCGTCAGTCAGCCGGGCCCTGCGCAGCCTCGGCTGGGTCTGGCTGGGGTCAGAGACCTCGCAGATCAGCACTCGGTCCCGGATCAGCCGCAGACCCACCGGGCCGCCGGCGTACCGGATGGAGTTGGTCACCAGCTCACTGGCGATCAGCTCGGTGGTGAACGTCAGCTCCTCCAGCTGCCAAGCGCTCAGCTGCGCCGTCACCATCTCCCGGGCCCGGCCCACCGCCTGCGGATCCGGCGGGAGCTTCCAGATGGCTGTGGAGTCCGGGGGCAGCGCGTGCAGCCGGGCCGTCAGCAGCGCCACGTCATGGTCGGGCGCCTCGGGCAGCAGATGCCGGAGCACGGTACGTCCGGTCTCCGTCGGTGACCGGTCCTCCTGCACGGCGGCCTCCACCTGCTCGCGGAGCTGCCGCAGCCGCTCCTCGGTCCCGTCCACACCGTGCGCCAGCAGCTTGCCCGTGCAGAAGGCGAGCAGCGCCCCCGGCTCCATCGCCAACTCCACCGGCTCGAAGGGCAGACCGCCTACACCGAGCGGCGGCCCCGGCCTGACCGCGGCGAAACCAGCCCCCGGTCGCCCGGGGATGGACAGCACCGGCGGTGGGTGGCCCGCACTGGCGATCGTGCACACCCCGGTGATCGGGTCGTACACCGCGTACACACATGTGGAGCCGAGTACGGTGCCCTGCCCGCGGTTCGGCCCCGGAGCGGCGGCCTCCGCCGCCGACAGCCGGATGACCAGGTCGTCTAGGTGGGTCAGCAGCTCCTCGGGGGGCAGGTCCATGTCGGAGAGGGTCTGCACCGCCGTCCGTAGCCGTCCCATCGCGGCGGCTGCCTCCACGCCGTGCCCCGCCACGTCGCCCACGACGAAGGCGACCCTGCAGGAGGACAGCGGGATCACGTCGAACCAGGTGCCGCCGATCCCCGCCGTGGTGCCGGCCGGGACATAGGAGCCGGCCGTGTCGGCCGCGCTCATTTGGACGACCGCCTGTGGCAGCAGACTGCGCTGCAAGGCCTCCGCGGCACGGTGCTCGCGGGCGTATCGCCGCGCGTTGTCCAGGCTGATCGCGGCCCGGGAACCAATCTGCGTCCCCAGCACAGCGTCGTCCTCGTCGAAATGGGGCCGGCCGGCGCAGCGCCACAGCACCGCTGCCCCCAGCAGCAGCCCGCGGGCCTGCAACGGCATCATCAGCAGCGACGCCGCGGCGTCGGGCAGCACTCGGCGCCGCCCCTCGACGTCATCCGCCAGCGCGATTCGCAGCTCGGACAGGTCAGACACGGCCAATGCAAAGCGCTGGTAGACGAACTCGCTCTCCGGTTCCCGGACCCGCAGTGAGGCCCCGACCGGCAGCAGCTCGGCCGGCCAGGCGCCACCCCTGGCAGTCGCCGCGACCCGCCGCAGCGGAGCCCCGAGGGAGAAGTCACCGGGCTCCTCACCCACCAGCGCCGCCTCCGCGAGGTCCACCGCCGCCAGGTCGGCGTACTCGGGCACCAGCACCCCGGCCAGCCCTTCGGCGGTGCGGACGATGTCGAGCGAACCCAGCAGCAGCTTCTCGGCCCCTCTGACCAGACCCAGTCCGCGCTGCGCCTGTTGCCGGTCGGTGATGTCACTGAAGATGACCGCGACCCCGGTGCAGCGGCCCTCCCGTTCCTCCAACCGCAGTGCCGACAAGGAGATGGTGCGCTCTTGCTCGGGTGCCTTCTGGTAACGCACTCGGACCACCTGGTTGGTCATCGGCTTCCCGGTCTTCGCGACCTGGCGCAACTGCTTCACGAGGGCCCCGGCGTCCGCCGGTACCAACACCTCGTCGAGGGCCACACCGGCCGGCCCGACCCCGGTGCGGGCGAGCGGGCCGACGGCGTCCTGGGGGTGGTTGGTCCGGATAATCCGCAGGTCGGCGTCGTGCAGCGCCAGCCCTACCTCGGTCTGCCTGAACAGCGCGCGCACCAGGGCGTCGTCCTGTTCCCGGTCTGCGGCCGCCGACGCCGGAACCGCCCACACCAGGCAGAAAGCCTGGGAATCGCCGCTCAGCGGTAGCACCTCGAGCTGCACCTGCACGGCCTGGCCACCGTAGTGGCGCAGCGTCGCCGGGCCGCCGGGCGGGAGCAGCCACTCGCCGGGCTCGGCGAGCAGGTCAGCGAACGGTCGGCCGATCAGCTCCCTGACCCCTACGCCGAGCAACTCCTTGACCGCGGGCGTGCACGCCACCATGATCCCGCAGTCGTCCAGCACCATCGCCGCTCCGTCGCTCAGCAGTCGCCCAGCGATATCGGATACAGGGTTCGCACTCGTCTGCCTCACCGCCTTGCATAGCGGCTGCCTGCTTTCCATTCAACTCGCCTGCGCGTGTCACCTGCATCCCGGAGCGGGCTGTTCGGCTGCCGGGTGGCCCGGAGCGGAAACCCGGGTGTCTGCGCCGTGTGGCGGCTGTGCACTGGGGTCGGTCGCCGAAGGACATCCCCCTTGACGACCTGTGCTGCGGCCCCGCAAACCGCCGACTCCGGCGCACCCGCACCCTCGGCAGAGCCATCAACGAATACCGCTATGCGCCTTGACCTGCAGCAACGACTTTCTGAGCCCCACAGGTTCGCTGCGGCCTGGGCGAGATCCGCCTGGCGGGTGGCTTCCGCTGACTTCAGAGCTGTCCTCACCTGCCACCTCACCCCGGCGGAGCCATTGCTCTGGGCCAAAGGTGATACCACTGGTACCGTCGGTACCATGCCAGAACCGAAGGCCATGAACCTGCGTTTCCCCGACCCCGAGCAGCGGGCCGCGATTGCCGCCGCAGCCGCGCAGGAAGGAGTGAGCCTGCAGGAGTACATCCTCTCCGCGGCCTACGCTCGCGCGACCGCCGTGGAGCAGCGGTTCCTGGACGGCTTCAAGGAGTCGATGGCCCGCAGCGGCGCCGCGTTCGCCGCCGAACCCAGCAGCACCGACCCCTCCCCGGAGCAGCGAGCCGCCGAGCAGCAGGCCCGTGCCGAGCTTCGGCAGCAGGAGCGGGGCCAGGCTGCGTGACCCAGCCCGAACCGCTGCGCCCGCTCGACATCACCTTCCTGCTGCACGCCGCCGAGCTCCTCGACGGCGACCCGCAGGTCGACGACCTGGGACCGCTGTACGCGGCCGTCGCGCGGGTCAACGCCAGCGCCATGGAACGCGACATCTACGGCTCCGTGCACCTCAAGGCCGCCGCACTGTTGCAGACCCTGTCAAAACTCCCCTGCCTCGAGCACTCGGGCGAGGCCTTCGCATGGCATTCGACCGAGGCGTACCTCGCCCTGAACGGACACCGGCTCGACTACCCGCCCAAGGCGGCCGTCGCCCTCGTGCGCGACGCCGCCGCAGGGACGCTGGGCGTCGCCCGCCTCGCCCGTCAGCTGCGCGACTGGACCATCGACTGACCTGCCCGAAACGAGCGCCGGCCAGTCACATGACCGGCGCGACAAGCCGTAGAGGAACGCCGCAGAGCAGGGCGGTTCTGCTCGGCGGCCAGGCGGGAACGCCGGCCCGGTTCAGGACGGCGGCCATCTCGGCCTCGGGGAGCGCGGGGTTGTGGGCTGCGCTGGAGGCCAGTTCAGGGACGTCAAGGGCCTCGCGGAGCCGGTGGAGCGGCAGGCGCGGGTCGCAGGCCGCCGCCTGACGCGTTCAGACCGCGGGGTCATGGCTGAGCCGTTCGACCAGCGCAGGCGTGGCGGCCGGGTCCCGGACCGCCAGCCGACGGTAGTTCCCGTCCGGGTGGTCCGCGTAGCGCGCGGCGAGACCCTCGCAGGGAAAGCGGGGGTGCGTCTCCGCCATCCAGGCGGAGAACGTGACGCGTTCGTCGTGGGACAGGCGGCCGGTGGCCATGAAGGTGTCGGTGCCGTGTTCTTCCTTGCGCTCGGCTGTGGCCTGAAGGTTGGCCTCGGAGCAGTAGCCCGCGTCGAGGAGCGCCTGACGCGCGTGGATTCCGGTGTTCGAGGCGGATTGGTCGAGCATGCCGGTGTAGTTGAGTGCGTCGGCGGGTTGGTCGTGACGTCGGCGGCGGTGATGATCTGGTGCGCGTCGTCCACCACGGCCTGGGCGTTGTATGCCTGGATGAACGCGCCGGCATGATGCGCGATTCGGGGTCGGTGAAGTTGGCCTGCGCCTTGTCCTTCGGCCGCGCGGTTTCGGCCGCCAGGTCGCCGACTTCGGCCACCGCCTCGGGTTCGTCGGTCCCGGCACGCTTTTGGCGTTGCCGCTCCTTGTCCTCGGCGTGCTTGCGGGCCTTCTCGGCGGCCTCGGCCTCGATCTGCGCGCGGGCGGTCTGCAACCTGGCCAGGCGCTTTTCCCTGCGGTCGAGTTCGGCGGGCAGGTCTGCGTCCTTGCCGTCGGGCCCGAACCGGCGTCGGGCTCAATCGCCTGATCGACTGCCAAGATCCGCGGACAGCGCCGCGTAGATGTACTCGCTGCCCCAGCGATCCCCGTCGAGGTCGTTCTCGACCAGGTGCGCCTCCCGGCGCATCCCGAGGCGCTCACAGACCCGCACAGACCCGGTGTTCTCCACATCCAGCCGTGCGTAGAGCCGGTGCACGCCCAGCGTGTCGAAGGCAAACCCGGCCAGCGCCGCGGCCGCCTCGGTCGCGTAGCCGCGCCCCTGGTGACCTGGGTCGAGAGTCCAGCCGATCTCGGCCTGGGCGGCGCGGGCATCGGCCAGGCCGAGGCTCACCTCGCCAAGGACGCCGGGCTCATCGCGTCGGCAGACAGCGAGCGCCAGCTTGTCCCCGTCGGCGCGCCAGGCCGTCTGCGCCGCGCGCTCGGCGGCAACCTGCTCGCTGCGCTCACGCGTGTGCGCCGGCCGGTACAAGTAGCGCGCCACGCTCGGCAGGCTCTGGTAGGCGTACAGGTCGTCGGCGTCGCCGGGAGTGAACAGACGCAGAGACAACCGGGCCGTGGTCAACGGCAGCAGCGAGGCGACGTCCATGCGGACCTCCGGGACGCGGATGTGGATCAAGTTGCGGACTGATTTTCGCATCACGACTGCCCGGCAGCCACGCCTTTTCAAGAGCAGCGCTCGGCAGACGCACTTCACCACGAGGCGCGGCATTCCAGGAGTTGTTTACTGACCCACGCTCCTAGCCGCACCGGCCTTCAACCTCACCCGCGCCTTCCACGCCTGGGCCACCTGCGCGACCATCCGTGACCGCCTGATCAACGTGCCTGTCCGGCGGGCCGTTCGGCTCGACAGCCCGTGTCTTCCATCCCTGATCTTGCGTGGGTATCCCCGGCTTCAGCCGGGGAGGGAAACGCATCCTTGGTCCGGCGGCGCGGAGCGTCGGAGTTCTCTGCGTCTACGTCGGTGACGGTCAGGTGGGCCGCTTCTGTCCTTCGATGTACTGGCGGATCACGGTGAGCGGTGCGCCGCCGCAGGAGCCGGCGAAGTAGGAGCGGGACCAGAACACGGATCCCATGCCGATCCGGTTGATGCGGCCGGTGTACTCGGCCCGCAGGTACCGGGAGCTGACGCCCTTCAGGCTGTTGATCAGCCTGGAGAGGGCAATCTTCGGCGGGTAGTGCACGAGAAGGTGGACGTGGTCGGCCTCACCGTTGAACTCGCGCAGCTCCGTCTCGAAGCCGGCGCAGACCTCGCGCATGATCTCTTCGCACCGTTTCAGCATGTCGTCATCGAAGACATCCCGCCGGTACTTCGTGACGAACACCAAGTGTGCGTGGAGGCTGCAGGCGACGTGACGACCGGTGCGGATATCGGGGTTTGGTTCCCAGCATGGTGGCATACGCCCAGCGCGGTATGTTCGTCGAAGCCAGGCTGGAAGGGGGTGGGCCGGATGATTCGTGCATACAAGTTCCTCATGCGACCCACCGTGGGCCAACAGATCGCGCTCGGCGAGATGCTGCTTGATCACTGCTCGCTCTACAACGGGGCGTTGCAGGAACGCCGTGACGCCTACCGGCACACCTCGAAGACGAGCATCACGTACGGGCAGCAGTCCGCGCAGCTCAAGGACATCCGGGCGTTCGACCCCGAACGCCAGGGCCGTTGGTCGTTCTCGTCGCAGCAGGCCACCTTGCGACGGCTGGACAAGGCGATGCAGGCGTTCTTCCGTCGGGTCAAGGCCGGCCGGACGCCGGGGTATCCGCGCTTTCGTGGGGTCAACTGGTTCGACACGGTCGACTTCCCCAGGGATGGCGACGGCTGCCGGTGGGATTCCACCTCGCACGACCCGGTCACCCGCGTTCGTCTGCAGGGCGTCGGGCACGTCAAGGTGCACCAGCACCGGCCCGTGGTCGGCAAGGTCAAGACCGTCTCGGTCAAGCGCGAGGGCCGCAAGTGGTTCGTCGTGCTGACCGCCGAGCAGCCACAGCCCGAACCACTGCCCAAGACTGGCAGCGTGGTCGGTATCGACCTGGGCATAGCCAACTTCCTCGCCGACTCGAACGGCGGGTTCGTCCCCAACCCGCGGCACGGACGCAGCGCTGCCGCACGGCTCGAAGCAGCACAGCAGACACTCGCCCGGTTTCCGCGTGTCCGACGGGACAAGCGGACGGCGAATCACCGCCGGGCGGTCGAGAAGGTCGCCAAGCTGCACGGCAGGGTCCGCCGTCAGCGGCTCGACCACGCCCACAAGACCGCGCTGGCCCTGGTCCGCGAGCACGATGTCATCGCACACGAAGACCTCAAGATCCGCAACATGAGCAAGATCCCGGCCCCGAGGCCGGACCCCGACCAGCCGGGCAGCTTCCTGCCCAACGGGGCCGCCGCGAAGGCCGGGCTGAACCGCTCGATCGCCGATGCCGGATGGGGGGTGTTCCTCGCGATCCTGAACGCCAAGGCTGAGAGCGCCGGGCGGGAAGTGATGGCCGTGGACCCCCGCAACACCTCCCGGCGGTGCCCAGAATGCGGGCACACCGCCAAGGAGAACCGGCCCACACAAGCAAAGTTCCACTGCGTCTCGTGCGGCCACACCGCGCACGCAGACACAGTCGGGGCTCTCAACGTTCTACGGGCCGGGCTGGTCCGTCGCGAAGCCCAACCGGCATAGCGAGAAACCCCCTCAATTTATGAGGGGGAGGAGTCACAAACCCGGCACCGTCGAGGCCAACGCCTGGGTCGACAAATATCTGACGGCTATCCTCGCAGGCCAAGCCGACCACACCGCCTACGTGCGCTGCGGAAAGCCTGATCGGCGACCGCCTCGAAATCACCGGCGCCCGATGGAGACCCACCAGAGCCGAAGGCGTCCGGAAACTCCGCACGTTGATCGGCAACGGCTACCTCGACTCCTACTGGCGCCACCGCGCGCGCCGCGAGTACCAGCGTCTGTATCCCACCCCCAGCCAGGGGGAATACGACCTCACCGCCTGATCACGCGATGCACTCCGGAGGAACCGCATCCAACGGGGATTCAAGGGCCCGACAGTCCTGCCCCGGAACTGGAGGGACTGCGCGGTTCTCGGTCCCTGACGTTCCGTCCCTGCTGTTTGCGCAGGTCAGGGCGATTGTGCAAGCCCTGACAGGGACTGTAGGGACTGAAGACCGTAATTATGTCGTAGGCATAGAGATGTTTTCGTACACACGGGCATGCAAACACATATCGAACTCGGCTCATAGTGGCGAAGTCGAGTCCCTGCAGTCCCTCCTTCGGTGGTCTTCATGTCGGAGTAGCGCCCTGACCTGCGCTGGTGTCAACTCCCTTGCCAGGGAACGCACCTGCGCTCAGTCCCTGAGCCTTGGTCCCTGGGCCCTCCTTCGGGCCAGGCGTCTTCTCCCTCGCGCTTGCCCCGGCCTCGCTCGACGACTCGCATCGCCTTCGTCGGTCGCTCCTGCCCTCCAGGGTTCGGACAGAGATCCCCCGGTCAAGGGACCCAAGGGACCAAGGGAACGATATGACGGCACACGTCGAGCAGGACACACCTCATTTTTCGAGTATGGGCCGTACACTCTTTCACATCAGAGTCCCTTCGGCCCCTGACCGGGCAACCGCGCCCATGTCAGGTGTGTGAAGTGATCGGGCAGGCAGAAGTGACGAGGACGATTTCCGTGCCGCTCGAAGGTGTGAACCACGACAGGCCCGCCAGGTTCGGGCCTGCTTCACCGCGATCGGTCGCGGGGTGGTGTGTCGCGCAGGGCCGGCCTGTTCATCCCCTGGCGCCGGGGCGCAAGACCCCTGTCGAGAATTGCCCTGCCCGCAGGGCGGGCAAGCACAGGCCGGCAGCGTGCCCCTGCCTGCCCGCGGGCCGCCCCTGCCACGGCTTCCACGCGGCGACGACCGCTCAGGGTCTCATCGAGCAGCGGTGGACCGACGCGCCCGCAGCAGGTGTAGGTGTTGCCTGCGGACCCGCAGGCCTCGTCGTGATCGACATCGATGCCCACCAGACACCTGTGCCCGATCGGGAACGCCTACTGTCGGGTATCCGCATACCCGAGCAGGTCCGGCTGGACGGTCTGGCCTCCGGTTTCGACACGTTGGCCCTGCCGGCCGCCTACCGGGGCGAGAACGATCCGGCGCAGGACGAGAACACCTTGCGTGTGCTCACACCTTCCGGCGGTCTGCATGTCTGGTACCGGAACCCGGAGCCGGCCATCCACTACCGCTGCTCGACTGGTTCCAGTCGGCACATGGCGCTCGCCCGGCAGGTCGACGTCCGTGCGGAGGGCGGTTACATCGTGGCCCCAGGCACCCGTACCCCCAAAGGGGTCTACCGTGCGGTGGGCCCGGCTCGGCGCCCTGCTGTGCTGCCCGAATGGCTCCGGCGGGAACTCCGGCGCACCGGACATGCGCTGGACGGCCAGACACCTGCCGCATCCGCTGAACCCGTAGCGCCTGTGCCCGGCCGCCGCCGCACGGCCAGTGCACCTCAGGTCATCGATCCTCTGATCGCGAGGGTCGCTGAGTGCGCCGCGGCTCCGGACGGGACCGGGTTCTCCGAGAAGCTCAACCGAGCCGCGTACACGGCCGGAGGCCTGGTCGCTGCCGGGTATCTCGACCACGCCGCCATTCGTGACAGGCTTGTACGTGTCGCCTGCTGCGCCCGCCCTTGGCAACAGTCCCGGAATGAAAAGATCGTCGACGACGCTCTTGCCGTAGGGACCGTCCGCCCTCTCCACCTCAAAGGACGTACATGAGCAGCACCGCCGAAGGCTCACTGCATTTCGATCCGCAGGCGGCCGCTCAGCAGATGCTCGACCTTCAGGCGGCGGAACCGCTCCCCGAAACCCCGCACCTTCCCGCCCAGGGGTCCGTCGCAACCCTCGTAACTCCTGCCGTACTGGGCGCCGTTGCCCCCGTCCCGCTGCCTCCGTCTCTCTCCGACCGGGGAAACGCCCGTCTGTTCGTGCAGCTGCACCGTGACCAGTTCCGCCATGTGGAGGGACTGGGCTGGTTCGCCTGGGACGGGCACCGGTGGAAGCGCGGGGGAGGAGAGAAGGCCGCACTGTGGGCCGCGGGGGAGATGGCTGAGGACATGGCTGCCACCGACCCGCGAGGCGTCTTCAGCGACCGCGAGCTCGCGCAGCACAAACAGCGTACGTTGTCCACGACTGGCCTCAAGGCCCTGCTGACCCAGGCGAGGGCCTCGCCGGACATCACGGTGGACCCCGACAGGCTCGATGGGGACCCCTACGCCCTGTGCACCCCCATAGGAGTGGTCGACCTGCACAATGGGCAGTTGCGCAAGCCCGACCCCACCCGTGACTTCCACTCCCGTGTTACCAGCGTCGCGCCGCAGGACATGGAGACCCCGCGTTGGCACCGGTTCCTCGCCGACACCTTCGGTGACGACGACGATGGCCGGGAGATGATCGACTTCCTGCATCTGCTGCTCGGGTACTCCATCACGGGCGACGTCGGCGCCCAGGTTCTGCCGTTCCTGCACGGTGAGGGAAAGAACGGCAAGTCCGTGCTGCTCGACATCATGATCCAGATCCTGGGTGACTATGCGGACGCGGCTCCGCCGGGCTTTCTGATGGACCGCGGGGCCTTCTCGGAACACTCCACAGAGCTGACCGAACTGCACGGCCGCCGCCTGGTCGTCTGCAGCGAACTGAAGCCCAACGACACATTCGACGAGGCCCGCGTCCGCCTGCTGACCGGCGGCGACAAGATCAAGGCCCGTCGCATGCGGCAGGACTACTTCTCGTTCACCCCCACCCACCATCTGTGGCTCCTGGGCAACCACCGCCCCGAGGTCTCCACGGGCGGCTTCGCATTCTGGCGCCGCATCCGCCTGCTGCCCTTCACCCGGACCGTCCCGGCGCAGCGCAGGATCGACAACCTCGCCTTCGAACTTGTCCGCGACGAGGGGCCGGGCATCCTGCAGTGGCTCATCGAAGGGGCGCAGCGCTATCTGCGCACGCGTGATCCCCTGGAGGGTCCCGACCGGGTCCGTATCGCCACGACGGCATACGCCACCACCGAGGACCACATCGGCCGCTTCCTGGCCGAATGTTGCACGCGGGACGCCGACTCGGGGAAGGAAATTCGGGTCGAGCAGGGACTGCTCTACGCGGAGTACAGCTCCTGGTGCAACGCGGGCGAAGGGATTCGGCCCGCCACGCCTCGGGCCTTCGCCAATCGGGTCCGTCACGAGGTGGGCGTGACCTCGCCGACCGACATGATCAAGTCGAACGGGCGCAAGTACTATCCGGGTATCGCGCTGCTGGAGCACGCATGACGGCCGTCGCACGTGACCTGTGCGCAGCACGTGCCCTACACCACTGTCGTCGCGCGCCTTACGATGGTGGACAGGCCTCCCTACGCGGTGGCCCCCACAGAGCGGCTCGTCACTTGGTGGTGTGCGGGTCGGAGCGGAACGGCCAGATGCTCGGCCACGTCCCCATGGTCGGGGGCATGCCGACGAAGGAGGGGCTGCAGCCATGAGTTCGCTGTTGACCGAGAGCGATCTCCTCCACGAGGCAGAGGTGGTGTGGCTGGAGAACCTCGAAAGGCTGGACTACGTCCGTCAGGCACTGGACAAGACCAGGCGGCGGAACACCAAGCCACCGTACGCACGTGACGGACGCATGGTGGGGTACGTCCTGCTGGACGAGGGCGCCTCCCCGGACCCGGACAGCGGCCTGTACAAGCGTCGCGTGTTCTTCCTGCTGCCCCACGACCGGGACAGCCTTCCCGGCGGCCTCTACCGCGAGGGCGCGCCGGGCGAGGCAGTCGACCCGCGCACGATCGCCCCGAAGAAGCCGGGAGCGAAGACACCCAGGTCCCAGAGCGGTTCTGTGGCCGTAGCGACGTTGGCACCCTGAGGCAGGACCTCGGGCTTCGGCCGGCCGGGGCGACACGCAGGCGGTCCACGCGACGCGCGGCGTGCGGGGGAGCCGACAACCCTTCATGAGGACAACTGACCGTGCCTCTTGCAGAGTTCACGTGCGCCGGCCCTTCTTCGGCCGACGTACGTCACGGAAGTTCTCCCGTCGTTCTCTGTGGCACGCTCTTGCCGCGTTGCAGTCCCGAGGACGAAGTCGCCGACCGCCCCGGCCTCGGAGAGGACCTTCGGCTTCGCTTGGTCGAGGACGTGTACGGTGCCCTCACATGTATGCCAGCCCCCCGGTGGGCGGCGACCGGATCCCCATGCGGTCACGGAAATGTATTCTCGGATTCATGAGCACGACTGCGGATACAGCTGCCATAACAAACCTGATCGCCGAGTACGCCGAGCTGGTCGACACCGGAGACTTCGCCGGCGTGGGCGAACTGTTCGCCGACGCCGTGTTCATCGGCAGCGGCGCACCGGTCCCGGGCCGGGACGGGGGAGTGGAGAAGATGCTCCGGGACAGCGTGATCCTCTACGAGGACGGCACTCCGCGCACGCACCACGTCACGACCAACATCGCCGTCGATGTCGACGAGGAGGCGGGAACCGCCGCCGCGCGGTCCTACGTCACGGTGTTTCAGTCCCTGCCCGACTTTCCGCTGCAGCCGGTGGCCGCGGGGCGCTACAGCGACCGCTTCGAGCGCCGGGACGGGCGCTGGCGATTCACGGAGCGCCGGGTCCGGATCCATCTGGTGGGCGATGTCAGCCGTCACCTGCGCGCTTAGGACCTGACTGACATACTCGTCGTCCGCCAGGAGGGCGGGCCTCGATGCGTCCGGTGCGTACGATCCCAGGGCGCCGGGGTGCCCTCGATGAGGGGCTCACCGGGTGCGGCATGACTTGCGCTGGAGCCGTGTGATCGTCAGCATCCTTCCCAGAAGTCAGGTGATCTGGTGAGTCTGCGCGAACTCGAAGAAGCTGTCCCAGCTTTGCTTGACATCCGGTCGGCCGAGCGCCGACTCGTCGACTGGGAGTTCATCCGCCGTGAGACAGGTGTCGTCCTGCCCTCGGACTTCATTGCCCTCGCGGAGGCCTACCCGCTGTTCACGGTCGACGACTTCCTGAGCCTGCACATTCCATCGGTTGGCGAAGAGTGGTACTTCATCGCCGGGGTGCAGAGTCTCCTACGTGACCTGGCGGGGCTGCGTGACGCCGGCATGTCGCACGGCCACGTCCCGTTCCCCGAGCCTGGGGGCTCCTGCCGTGGGGTGATTCCGCAGAAGGTGACGTCTTCTATTGGCGCACATCGAGCACGGACGCTGAGTCGTGGACCGTGCTGGTCGAGGGGCGTAACGATGACTGGTGCGAGTACGAGGGGAGCCTCACCTCGTATCTTGCGGGCATGGTGCGCGGGACGGTTCCTCCGGACGGGCTGCCGCCAGATTTCCCGGGCCCCATGCCGGTCATCGAGGCTGACTGATGTACATCGCCCCGCGGCAGTACCTGAGCGTACGACCGACCGGGGCCGTCAAACGCGTTCTCGGTCCGTCTCGGGGCCGTCAAAGGGCGCTCAACGACAACCAACGCTGACAACCACCGACGACTGCGAGGCGGCTGTCAGGGCCGCGCTGAGGTGGTCGGGTGAAGTAGCCCCAGCGCGGATGGCGGCGTAGTCGCTGTCGGTTGTAGAAGGTCTCGACGAAACTGTTGACTCACCCATTGAAACTCCAGCCCAAAGCCGCTCCACCGATCTCGCTATCTGCTGCTGCGTCATGACCGGTACAAGGTCCGATCATTGCGCAGCGCCATGAAGTCCCAGTACAGCCTCTGCTCCTCGTCCACTGCGGGCGTGTAGCCGTTGAGGGGCTGGGAGGTCTCGAGAGACGTGGCGATCGCCTTCATGAGCAGCGGCAGGGACGTCCACATCTCGTGTGATACGCGCATAATGCCTTCTACGGCCTCGGCTTCGTGGACGCGTCCCCGGTCGATCTCGGGGCGGTGGTCCAGTACGAGGCAACCCCCGCTGACGTCCCGCGCAATGGGGATCAACTGCGGATGTCCGTACAGGACGCTGCTGAACCCGATCTTCATGAAGTCGTAGTCCGCCTCCTCTCCTTCCTCATCCGCCGTGCGCTTGTCGTAGAAGCCGGTGAAAAGTTGCCACGCAGCCGCTATCTCGCGTGCACTCATCGGTCTGTAGAACCCTGGCAGCAGGCAGCCCCGCTGATGGAGGAGACCGTCGTGCCGCAGCAGCGACATCACCAAGGGCTTCAGCAGTGGCCGGCCGATGACGCGTTCGGTCGCGGCGATGTCCGCCGGATTCGCGGGCGGTGCCAGCGCGGCGTAGGTCGCCGGCGCGTGCTCGGCCAGCCAGTTCTCGATTCGCGTCCACGACTCACTGATCGGTGCGGTCATGGCCCGGCATCCTGCCACCTGGTGCTGACAACCGCCGGGGAACCGCCGACGGTGGCATGTCCCCGATACATCCGACGGGGGCCGGCCCTGGGCCGTGCGAGGGGACTCAACGATGACGGGGAACACCGAGGAACGGCGGTGAGCCTCCCAGGAACGCGCAGGTCACCGTCTCACCAGGTCAGCGCCCACCCGCGTACGCGATCTTCCAAACCAGGGACATCGCGAACTGTTCTTCCAAGGTCTGTCCGATGGATCATGGGTGGATGAGTGAACGGGGTGAATGGGCGCGCCTGTTGGAGACGGGGTTCGAGCAGGTCTACGTGGAGAACGACTGGTACGACGGCCCTCGTTCGGGCCTGGCCTCCGTTGGAGGGATGCCGCATTACTTCGAGTCAGTCGACGGCTATGCGAACCCTGAAGTCGACACTGAGGAGTTCCTCGTCTGGCCCGCCGACCGTCTGACCCTGGACATGGAACGAGAGCAGTGGAACATCTTCTGCTCATGGAATGCCCGGTACGAGGGAGGCGAGGTTGCCGCTGACACGCATCCAGGCGGCGATGGTGTCGACGCGCGCTACGACGAGTTGCAGGTGCTGCTCGACCCTCAGCGCAGGGCGCCGGCGGATGCCAGACACCTCGTGCCCGAGTGGCGGTCTTACGAGCGACCGGGCGGACGCTACCTCCCAGAAGGCCCGGACTACCTGCCTCGGTGGCGTCCCGCCTGAGCACCGGCAGCCCTGTCACGAGCGGAGCCATATCAGAAGGCGCCGTGCCACAACCGCGCCAGATCGGGCGGGGACTCACGGTGATCGACGGACAGCGCCCATGAGTACGGCCCCCGACCGATTGAATCCGCCTCACCCGATCAGGGGCCCTTCATCTGCCGTGGGTGTGGGATTTGAAACCACGGTGACATCGCTGCCACGACGGTTTTCAAGATCGCTCGCGGACTGGACTTACCGGCTGAGCCTCCACCGAGCGCTGACAGATCCGCGCGGCCTTCTCCGAGGACTGGCCCCCGCGCACCTTGAGGCAGAGCAGTGTCCGTGTCAACAACAGAGCTTCGCCGGCGGGGAGAGCCGCGGGAGTGATTCTTTCTGTGTTGTGCCTGGGCCTGACCTACAAAGGGGCCGGTACATGGCCTGCTGGACGGGAACTGATCTTCCCGTTGAAGGGTGCACGTCGATGGAACTGGATCTGTCGGTCCGCCGGAACAACCGTCCCCATGGAAATTCCGGGTCAGCCATGGCTCCGGGCGTTCGGCCCAGGGCACGCCGTGTCGGCCGCCTGCTGCTGCCTTTGCTGGCCGTGGCGACCGCGGGCTTCGTCACCGGCGCCGCTCGCCCACCCGCCGTGGTGCCTGCCGCCCACGCGCAGCCCGTCCCGACCTGTGAGGGCGTGCCCGCGACGATCGTCGGTACGAACGGCGACGACGACATCGTGGGTACCCCGGGCAATGATGTGATCGTCGCGTTGGCCGGGAACGACCGCGTCGACGGCCTGGGTGGCGACGACCGCATCTGCGGCGATTCCGGCGACGACAGCCTTTCCGGTGGGGGCGGCAGCGATGTCATCTTCGGCGGTAACGGCAACGACGGACTCGACGGTGGCGCCGGCAACGACGATCTCAACGGCAGCAACGGTGACGACGTCCTCTCCGGCGGCGACGGTAGCGACACCCTGTCTGGCGAGGCCAACGACGACAGTCTTGACGGTGGCAACGGTGTCGACAACCTCGACGGTGGCAAGGGCATCGACGGCCTCAACGGCGGCGCTGGCAACGACAGCCTTGCCGGAGGCGACGGCGGCGACGGACTCAATGGCGGCGACGGAGACGACAGCCTCTTTGGCGATGACGGCAATGACATCGTCTTCGGAGGCGAAGGCAACGATAGTCTTGACGGCGGTGACGGCAACGACGACCTGTTCGGCAACACCGGCAATGACACGCTCTTCGGTGGGGCCGGTAATGACGACCTCTTCGGCGGTGAGGCCAACGACAGCCTCGACGGTGGTGTCGGCATCAACCGCAATGACGGTGGTCCCGGCCTCAACACCTGCACCAACCCCGCCACCGGGCCCGGCTGTCCTGTCTGACGGCCAGCAGGGCCGGGCGGGACGTTCCGTTCGGCGAGCGCGACGCACCGAGACGGCAACTGCGGCGGGACGCGGTGATCCGCCTCGTCCAGATGGCCACCGGCCACTCCCAGCGTTCCGCCGCCCGCCACCTCGGGATCCCGCTGGGCTCGCTGCACACTTCCACCGTCACGATCCGCGTCTGGCAGAAGGAACCAGGGAACGCCGCGGCGTATCAACGAGCCCTGCACGAAGCCGAGATCGCCATAGTGAGGGGCGACTCATGGCGGGACGCCCTGGTGGTCTGCACGCTGACGGGGACGGCGTGCAGGAGGACGAGACCGAAGCGGGGTGGACGGGGGCCTTCAACTGCCGCAGGTGCAAAAACCCGTTTGGCGGACCACGGCGACCGCTGCTACTTTTCCGGAGGCCGTGCGAGAGAATGAGGAGGTGGTACCCGTGAACGTATCGACATGGGTGCTCTCCTCCGGGGTCACGGTCGGGCGATAGGTCGTCCGGGAGCGCCGTTCCAGAGCGCTCCCGAAAGGCACGACCATGCAATTCACTTCTGAACAGCGCCTCGACGACGGCGTCCTCGAACGCGAATTCACCCTCGGTGAGATCCCCGGTGTCCTGTGGACGCCTGGGGCCGCACCGGCCCCGCTGATCCTGATCGGCCACCCCGGCGGCTTGCACAAGCGGCTCCCCCGGCTGGTGGCCCGGGCCCGGCACTACGCGGCGCAGTACGGCTTCGCGGTGGCCGCCATCGACGCCCCCGGGTGTGGTGACCGGCCCCGTTCCGCGGCCGCCGAGCAGTTCCGCGCTGACCTCCGCCGGGCGATGCAGGCCGGCGAGCCGGTCGATGAGATCGTCGATGCCTTCATCGTTCCGCTGGTCGAAAAGGCGGTCCCGGAATGGCGGACCACCTTGGACGCCCTCCTTTCGCTGCCCGAGATCGGCGGCCCGGTCGGGTACGACGGGATGATCGCCATCGGCATTCGGCTGGCGGTGGTCGAGCCGCGCATCTCGGCCCGGCCCCAGGGGCCGTATCGCTCCGGGACGTCACGCCAAGGGACGCCGGTGCGGGTCCGAAACCGTATGCCGTCGATCAGCTGCCGTCTCGTCCATATCGGCGGACGTCCCAACTTCTTGCCCCGGGGCAACAACGGTGCCAGCCGGTCCCACTGGGTATCCGTCAGATCTCCACGCGCCACCTGGCGATCATTGCAGAGGCTGATCGACTTCGGAGCTGGATACCAGACCGGTCGCGGACAGGATCGTTTTGACTGTCTCTTCGACCGTCTGCGCAGCGTTGTCGATCCAGGTTCCCTGCTGCGCGAGCTCGGAGCGCATCGCCTCATCCAGCGGCGACCAGTCCGTGGCCAGGGCCTTCTCCCGAGCCTTGTTGCGCCGCCACGTCTCTGCCGGGCCGGGGGCCAGGATGATGATGTGGAGCGGCACGGCGGCCAGCGTCGTGCGGTAGAAGTCCAGGTGGGAACGGCGGACCACAACATCATCGAGCACCGGGATGAAACCGGCCCGCACGAAGCTGTCCGCCAGAAGGCACGCATTGCGGGCCCGCAGGAAAATCTGGCGGTCGGCTTCCAAGTTCGCGGCCGGCGAGGGCCATCGCCCACCGCTGACGATCATCTCCTGGAGTGCGTCCACCTCGATATGGGCCGACATCCGGAGCCGTTTAGCCAGCGCAGCAGCCACCGTCGACTTCCCACTCCCGGGGATGCCGGTCAGCAGGACAGCCCCGGCGGCTGGCTCACGGTCGACGGGCACCAGATCCAAGCTCATGCGAGTTCTCCAAGCGCAAACGATCAGGACCTTGGGAGAGTACGCGTTGCCCCATCATTCGCCGAGTCAGCGACCGCTTGATCCACTTTCGACACACGCCCTGGGTGGGTCGTTCCCCGAGTGAGTGCCTAACTGCGTGACAACGCAGACGTCCGGGCAGTTGTTGTAGCCGGTCGACCCCCACTCGGCGGGAGTGGATCCGATGCGGCGCATGGGACTCCTCGGTGACAGGATCGGTGTTATGAACACCGAGACGGACTGGGTGTACCGGGTGTTCGAGCCGCACGGCTCCCAGGGATGGCGCCCCTACGGCAGCGACCCCGAACGGTGGCACGGCGCGATCACCGCCTCCGACTCGCCCGAGGGTGCCAAGTACGCCATCGGCCGGATCGTCGGCGATCTGATGACCGAGTGGAGGAGGATCGGCCTCCACCATGCCATGCACGTGCGAGTCTTCCTCTGGCACGAAGAGGCGGGCGACACGGAGGACGCGAACTTCATCGTGGAGCTCCGACCCCGGTCGGACATCGACGCAGCGTGATCTCCGGCGCATGAGGCTCCAGACGGTGACAGGATCGGTGCCATGGGTACCGAGAGGACGTGGGCGTACCGGGTGGAGGAGCCGCACGGCTCCGCCGGCTGGCGCCCCCTCGGCGGCCACTCCCATCGCTGGCGGGGAAAGATCACCACCGACACCCCCAGGCAGGGCGCCGAGTACGCGGCCGCGCTCGTCGTCACCGACCTGGTGACCGAGTGGAAGGTGAACGGCATCTGCGAGCAACACGTGCGCGTGATCGTGTGGGCGGGCGAAGAAGGCACCGACCCCGGCGACGCCGTCTTCACGGTGGAGATCCAGCCCCGCGTCGACACAGAGTTACCAATCACGGCCGGATCCGTGTCGAGTATGGATAGCAGCCCGTGGGATCCGGATAGATGGATCAAGGGATCCCCAGGTGAACCCCCCATACCCACTACCCGTCACGGAGAAGACGGCCGCCTATCTGGCCTCGGTCGCCGGAGCCTGACGGGTCTCTGACCTGCAGTTCGACTGTTGTCGCCTGTCGTTATTTGTCGTCGTCGGTTCCCCTCGGACGGCCCACAGACGGCCCACCTCGGGGCACGCTGTGCGGTCGGCGGCTTGTCGTCTGGCTTGTCGCTTGTCGGGTTGCAGGTCAGAGCCTGTTTCGGGGTCTCCAGCCACGGTCTCGGCCGCTTGGCACGACAAGCGACAAGACAAGGGCGCCGACGCCATCTCCCGCGAGGCCGGGCTGTCGGGTGGAGGAAGGGCAAGAAGGACCGCTCTTCGGGCGGGCGCTCTTCGGCCGCCCTCCCGATCGCGGCCCGGCCGCCGTGGGCGGCTACTGAGAAGCCAAGCGCCGTGTCTTGGCGCGACACATGCTCAGCCCCTCAATCGACGACCCAGAGTTGCCCTGGGACAACCGAAACGACTGCCAGTACGACGGCGAGGACTGGCCCTGTCCCGACCTCCTGGACCTGGCCCTGCCGTACACCGATCATCCGGGCCACTGTGAACAGTGGCGGACGCACCAGATGCGCACCAGGTAGGCCAGGGATCAGCGGTCAACCACGGTCACGGCGGTACGCCCCTTCCCACCCCGATCCCGACTGTTTCCGCAGTTCAACAGGCCTTACCGAGCGAAACCACTCGTGATTCCCAAGCTCAGAGTGTGGGCTACCTGCCAGCGCCCTGCGACGCCGGGCCCAGAACGTGATCGACTTGGACTGGCCAGTCGTGAGCCATGTGTGGGCCAGGCGAGACGCCCGGGGTGCTGCCTCGGGCGTAAGCGCAGGTCAGTGGATGGTCAATCGCCGCGTGGAGGCGGCGTGCTGTAGCTGCGAGGAGGTGTCGGAGCTTTTCCTTGTTCTCGCCTTAGGTCTTGAGAGCGTGGCAGTTCGGGCACAGAGCGATCATGTTCCATGGGGCGTCGGGCCCGCCCTTGGCCAGGTCTTTGACGTGGTCGACCTGCAGGATTGGCAGGCTGGCGCTAGCTCCCAGGGCGAGCCCCTCGACCCCGGTTTCCAAGCGGGACTGGGGTCTTCTCGCGCCCACTGCTAGACGCTAGTGCGCAGCTCAACCCCATGATTCGCTACTAGCAGGGGCAATGCTGCGCCTTGCACGCTCTAACTAGCCCTGCTGCTGTTGCTGCCAGCCGCCCTGCTGCTGTTGCTGCCCATCGAAGAAGCACGGCAGGCCGCCCTGCTGTTGCTGCTGGCCGCCCTGCTGCTGTTGCTGCCCATCGAAGAAGCACGGCAGGCCGCCCTGCTGCTGTTGCTGCTGACCCGGGAAACGCGGTTGGTCGATGGTCGTGGGCGCTGCCTTCGCGGGGGCCGATGCCGCCACAGCGGCTGGGGGTGAGGCGCTGGCCGTTTCCGCGGCGAAACCTGCTGGGAACGCCAGAGAAGCGATGAGCAGTGGGCTGAGCCGGACGAGGTACCGCTTGCCACGCATGACTTTCTCCCTTCGACTACCGGAGCGAAAGACAGGCGCTCGTTCACCAACGGTGTTTCAGCACCTCGTAGGGCCGAACGCCGCTCCCAGCAGGAGCTTCACACTCGGCAGAGCGCGCATCAAACCGGCCGTCCTAGGAGTGGAGGTCTCCAATAACAACCATCCACAATAGTCGCCGTGAGGAAGATCGGCTATCGGCAATCTTCGTGACGATCATCGGGGAAGCCGACGAAAAACGGGCTCTCGCCGTGGATCGAAACTACTGACGGCAGAGCGGTAGGCGGATGATGCGCACCTGGGAGAAATCGGGGAGAAGATCTTCTCCCCGGATCTTCCGCCCGCAGTGCCACACCAACTCATGCCAACGCGTTGACCTGGGCCGATGTGTGGCATGCCAGGTGCAGTTCTCGCTCGGACCTTATTCGGGGCGAAGGGGTCGTGGGTTCAAATCCCGCGGCGTTCCCGGGGCCCCTTCCCCCAGGTGTGCCCCAGGAGCATCTAGTGTCTCGTGATCCTGTCCATGTCAGTTCGAGTTGTTATTGACGAGTTTCTTCACGTTGGTCGCGACGAGCCTGACCTTCGCGAGGACCTCG
>NZ_JBHVFU010000068.1:0-41617 GCF_042801455.1 Streptomyces sp. NPDC057565
CCTGGCTGCCAGCGAGCGGCACCGGCTGAAGAAGATGGCCTGGGGCCACAAGACCGAGTACCAGCTGCACCTCCGCGCCCAAATCGTCCTGCACGCGGCACGCGGGCTGGCCAACGCTCGAATAGCGGAGCGGGTCGGTGTGCACGTAGACACCGTGCGCAGGTGGCGGGGCCGCTTCGCTGAGAAGAGGCTGCCCGGCCTAGCGGACCGCAAGCGCACCGGCCGCCCGCCCTCCTTCACCGCACTGCAGACGGCTCAGGTCGCGGCGCTGGCCTGCCAGTTGCCCGCCGAGACCGGCGTGCCGCTGTCCCGCTGGTCGTGCCCGGAGCTGGCCCGCGAGGCGGTCGAGCGCGGCATCGCGCCTTTCCTGTCGGCCTCCACCGCGCGCCGCTGGCTGACGCGGGACGCCCTCAAGCCCTGGCAGCACCGCTCCTGGATCTTCATCACCGACTCCGGCTTCCGCGCCAGTCAGCCCTCGCAGCGGAGCTTTGTGGTCCAAGAGGGGGCGCACCGCGACACCCCCGCTCGGGCCGCCTCTGGGCCGTGCGGGGGTGCTCAACGATGACAGATGACGACAGTCGACGACGGCTCTTCCCCTACTCAGAGACGGTGCTTCGGGTACCGCCGCAGGTGCTCATCAGTGAAGCACTGTTGAGGAAGAACTGATCGATTGCCGCATGCGCCCTTGACTCGATCATTGAAACTCGAGCCCAAAAGCCGCTACACCGACCGCGCGGCAAGCAGACTGGCCACTTACGACCTTGGGAGCCATAGAGGTCGGGGCTCAGAGGTGCCCGCCGCACTACATCGGTTCGACGAGGGCAGCCCGCCATTCAGGCTGCGGGTCCGTTCCCAGGCTCGTCCAGTACTCCGTCCCACGGACGACCTGCCCGTCACGGACAGTCCAGAACGATGCCGCGCGGAAGACGCCAAGACTGTCGTGTGGCACTTCGACCTCGGAGACGACTTCGTCGCCCTCGGCCACCACCTTGAGCACCCGAATCGACCAGCCCTCCGGATATTCACGGTTCACCGCGACGAAGTTTTCCCGGCCGATGATGCGTTCGAGGCTGATCGGCCACTCGACAACGACATCCTCCGCGATCAACTCGGCGACGCCTGCCCAGTCCCGAGCCTGGATCCGGTCCCACAGTGTCTCAATCACCTTTGAAGGTTCCATCGACGGAGCCTCCCACACCGGTCTGACAGAAGCCTCACCAACGGCGAGTCGATCGTTCCCGAGGTCGTTACGACCTTGAGGGCAATGCGGGTGGGCTTGGTCCGTGACATGAGAAGGGCCGTACGGATTGGGTAAGTTGTGAAGCTGACCTGGGCCCGTACGGCCTGCTCCCATCCTGCCCTGTGCGGAGTCTCTCGCGCACACCTCGGCGAGCTGCTCGAAGAACTCGCACCCAAGTGAAAAGCGACCCGCGAGTCCGCACTGTGTGAGCGACGTGGTGGCGCCCGGCGGCGCGCCGTGGGCGCGGGGCGCAAGCAACGGCTGGTCTTCGCCGACCGACTGCTGGCCACCCTGGTCTGCCTGCGCCTCGGGGGCAACTGACCGGACCGAATCCGACCGACCGCGGTACGAGTGGATCGAAAATCCCCCTGCTCACCGACCGGAACGGGCTGCCCCTGTCGCTGGGCATCTCCGGCGCCAACATACACGACAGTCTCAGTCTGCAACCGCTCGTGCGCGGCATCCCGCCCATCCGCTCCCAGCGAGGACCGCGCCACCGACGCCCAGTCACACTCCACGCCGACAAGGGATACGACTATGACCACCTGCGCCGATGGCTGAGCAGGAGAGGCATACGCCACCCCATCGCCCGTAAAGGCATCGAGTCCTCGCAACGGCTGGGCCGCCACCGCTGGGTCGTGGAGAGGACGGTCTCCTGGCTGGCAGGCTGCCGCCGCCTGCATCGCCGCTACGAGCGCAAAGCGGAACACTTCCTCGCATTCGTCGGCATAGCCGCAGCCCTCATCGGGCTATCGTCGCCTTGCGCGGTGAGGTCATTGCGAGGCGAGGGTGTTGGTTCGGTCCCAGCATTGTCGCGTCGCCGCAGGCCGGTGACCCGTCCCAGCCATCCCCAGCGGGGCTTGTTGTCCCTCTCGATCAGAATCCGCGCTGTTTGCAGCGGGTCACGTGGGGGCTGACCTGTCTGGTGGCGGCGCCAGTAGCGGGCCACTCTCCGCTCCAGATCCCCCAGGTCCACGCTGCCGGTCCTGGCCAGAACGACCGATCCTTCTGGGCCTTCGGGGGCAGTCAGCGCCAACACGCCACCGTCCGGTGAGTACACCGCTGCGTACTCACCTTCATCGATGTCAATCGCCTTTAAGGTGCGCAGCATGACCGACGCCCCAACCTGCCCTGAGTGCAGCCAAGCCATGCAGTTCGGCGGATTCGTGCTCTGTGTGCGGGAGGACGACGGTAAGCGGACGTGCCGTGCGCTGTGGAAATGCAACAGCCGCCATGTGTGGTGGAAATGGGCCGACCGACCGGATGAACCGTTGGAGGTCTCCCCAATGCCGGAGCTGTTCCGCTGACATCCAGCGTTGACATCAACGACTACGGACAGCCGCAGCGTTCAGCAGTCGCGAATGGCCCGAGTATGCACGGGTGGAGCCCGACAGACAGCGGGTGGATCGAACTCCTAAAGCGGATGTCAGCCCACCTGGGTGACAGGGACCGTTCGAGGCCTGCCGCCGCCGGCCTCTAATCTGCTGCTGTGAGCGACATACGAGGCCAATATGGTGAGCAGTCCTACGCCTGGCGGGAGTTGCTACAGCGCTGGAGTGACGAGTGGCTCGATCCGGTGTTGTACGAGCAGGAACGGGCCGAGTCGTTTTCCGAGGACGTGCGCAGGGCCCGTTGGCTGGGTCGGGCGGGTGCCAACCTCGAAGAGGTCGGCGCGCTTGAGGACCGCCTGGGCACTGTATTGCCGGCGAGCTACCGGCAGTTCTTGCTGACGAGCGATGGCTGGCTCAACACGACCTCCGACATCGAGCGGATCCTGTCGGCCCATGAGGTCGGATGGACCCGCGACCTTGAGCCCGATCTCGTGACGGTCTGGACTGAGGCAGACCGGGCTGGCGCACGGGTCGCTGACGAGGAGTACTTCGTCTACGGCGAGGCCCAGGCCCCCTACTTGCTACGCCCCGAGTACGTGCCGCACACCCTGAAGATCAGCCACACACCCGAGGCCACCGAGGTCTATCTCCTCAACCCGTGCGTGGTCACGGCAGACGGCGAGTGGGAAGCCTGGTTCGTCGCCCATTGGCTGCCCGGCGCAGTCCGCTACCAGTCCTTCTGGGACTTGATGAACGACGAGTACCGGCGTTTCCGAGGCGGCTGGTGAAGCCCAGGTGCTGCAAGGCCGGTAAGCCAGGGCGCTTGTCGAATGCGTGTCGACGTTGCCGGTAACCTCTCCGTCAGCCTCACTCTTTGCCCAGGTCAGGGGCCAATCACCCGTCGAAGAACCCAGCGCCTTCTAAGCGCTTGGCCGCAGGTTCGAGTTACGGGGGCATCCAGAACATGGCTGGTCCCCTGTCAAGGCCATGAGCCCCGGAGGTCATCGGTAGGTGTCGCGAACGGGGAGTCTGCGCCTGATCGCCCCGTGCAGTCGGCGGCCCTTTCCGCGCCAACCCGTGACGGGTGCTGGGAAGTGGGTACGCGCTACCAGGCAGCACGCCGGGGCGGGAGGAACAACCATCGTGGCCCAGGTCGGAGCGGCCGGCGATTGATCGAGGGAGGGGAACTGCGGGCTCCGCCGGTACCGTGTTCCCTGTGGCCGGGGAGCTGAGTGAAGCGGAACTCGATGAGCTGGTCGAGCAGGCCACCGTGGACGCCTACGACGACGAGGAGCAGCTCACGGGCCTCTACACGATGCTCTCCGAGCATCTGGCCGTCCCGTTCAAGACGGTCGTTCTCGGGGTCGAGGTCACCGTGAAGAAGGTGGGCCTGCTGCCCAGCAGTCAGATCGTGGCGGTCTGTACGCGAGGCAGGCATCGGCAGGCGATCGGCATTCTCGACCTTCCGTTGCCGGACCCGGCGCCCGAGGGGGCCGAGTGGATCGAGGCGTACCGGTACTGGGGACCGTAAGCGCGCCCGGATCAATGACCGCCTGGTGGCGCGGGCCGGTAGCCCTGATCGGCGAGCCAGGCTCGAGCCCGGCCGTACTGCCGTTCCGCGGCGAACAACCAGTACCGCCGCAGCTGTGCCGGTGAGGTGGCCAGCATGTCCTTGAAACGGCGGAAGGCTCCTGGGCCCTGGATCGCGATGCCGAGGAACCGGGCGAGGTCCTGGTCGTCGAGGGTGGAGATGAAGTCCTCCATGTCACGGTAGGCATCGCGTGATCCGGCGCACGGGACATGGAGCCACCGCTCGGTGCTTTCCGGTTCGTCCTCGTCCCATGACTCCTCGGTGTCCGCGAGGGCGGGCTGGCACTCGCCGGTGTCCAGGTCGATGCGGCCACCGCCCCAGGCCGGGTCGCCTTCGAGCAGACCGGAGAGTTCCTCCAGATCGACCGGCAGCGGCCTCAGCACCAAGACGGCACCGCCGCCCACCGTGTCGAGTTGTTCGGCGAGGACCTCGTCGCCGGGCCAGCCCCGTTCACGCAGGGTGGACGTGCACGCGATCGCCGTCTCCCGGCCACCGGGCATGCCCCGAAAGACGGCTGCGGTGAGTGCGTCTCCGCACTGCTGCAGCACGCTGGCGGGGTCATGCGTATGCAGCAGGGCAAGCAGGGAGGGGCCGTCCGCGGTGTGGCAGGCTGCGCGGAGCGCCTTCAACGCGTGGTCGGTCCATGCCTCGGTCATGCCGCGAGGCTACGCCGAGGCGCGCTGCGAGCGCCATCGTCTTCGGTGCGACAATGCGCTGGTGAGCACGGCGGACAAGTCCTCTCCCCGACACAGGCCACCGACGTTCGGCCCGGAGCCGTGGCCTCATCCGGCACCGTCTGGCGAGTGGTCGCACTGGGACGTGTGGTTCGCCGTGGCGTGCGTGGTGGACTGCGGCGGCGACACTGGGACGACTTCGATACACGGCTGACGCGGGGGCAGTCGGACGGGGTGGTGCGCGGGGTGTGTCTGGAGCCGTTGTGGAGTCATCTGCTGGATTTACGGGAGCGTCTTGCGGCGGACGAGCTCGGTGCGGCCGAGCTGGCTGGAGGCGCTGCGCATGATCCGAAGATCATCGCCCGGGCCCGTGCCAAGATGTGGAAGCAGGCTCTGGAGGGTCGGGCCGACCTGGACCTGGTGGAGACTCTGGCCTGCGCGCTGCACAGCGAGTACGTCTCTGCCCGCTGGGACTTCCGCGCCCGGGCAGCCGCTGGAGGCCCTGGTCTCCTGCGTCCTGCAGCAGGGTGACGCCGCGATCGCCCGTGCCGTTCTCCGGGCGGCGGACCGACCGGGGTTCCACCGGGACCGGGTACGGCGCCGGACCATCGAACTCGACCGGGAACTCGATAGGGAAGGACACCTATGACGCGCGCCGACGACTCGAGCGAGGTGCGGGACCGGCTGCTGGGCTGGCTGCTGCCGGACGGCGGCCCGGCCGGCTCGCTTGCCCAGGAGGATGTAGAGCGGTTCTGCTGGTACGAGCTGCCCGTCAAGTGGATGGCCGAGCCCGCCGAATACCCGCACATCCTCACCGCCTTGGCCGAACTCCTCCAGGACGCCGACAGACCCCGGACCGCGGCCGTCTGCACGTCGAAGGTCACCCGCGAGATCCTCGACGCGTGGCAGCACTCGCCCGATCAGGGGCGAGCCGCCTACCGGCGGGCGGTGGACGCTTCCCCAGTGACCCCGCCGGACACCGCCCTGCTCACCTGGGGGCCGGTGATGGGCATCGACGAGGCTGTCGCCCGCAGCAACGCCTCGCGGCTGCTGGAGCAGGCGCTGGACGACGGCGCCCTGATGCCCGGCGCCCGGGGTTACGCCGCCGCCCGCATCAAACGTCTGGAGCGCTGGCTCACCACCCCGCACCCCGCGCACGACGGCCGTACCCCGCTGAACGCCGTCCACAGCGAGCGCCGCCGCACCTGGGCCGAGGCCCCGCCCGCCGCTCGACGCCGACTGCGCGGCACCGTAACGGACCTGCTGAGCGTGGCGCCTGAGGCACCCGCCGACACGGCCGAACCCCTGCGCTGGCTACTGGAGTCGGTCGGCGACGGAGTGACGCTGACCCAGGCCGGCTACCTGCCGCGCGCCCTGGTCATCGAGGCCGCCGAACGCTACGACTGGTATCTGCCCGGCATGGTGCCGCGCACCGAGTACGACGTCGTCCGCCTCGCCGAACTGCACGAACTCGCCCGTGCGGCGCGGCTGCTCGCCAAGCGGCACCGCAAGCTCGCCCTGACCGCCCGTGGCCGACAGCACCTCGCCGACCCGGCCCTGTTGCAGGCCACCGCGGCCCACGCCTGGTTCGGCGACGGCGTCCGAGCCGAGCTCGCCGAAGCCGCCGCCGCAGCCCTGCTCGACGGGGAGCTCACGCTCGACGACGTCACCGCCGCCGTGCACACCCTGGCCGCCGAGGCGTTCACCCTCGCCGACGGCAGCGCCCCACGGCCCGACGACACCCGCCACTTCCTGTGGCAGTGGCTGCGTCCCGGCGAGGCCCTGGGCTTCCTGGCGTACCGCGACCGCCGCCGCTCCACCCTCTCCCTCACCCCCACCGGCCGAGCCGCCGCCCTCACCGCGCTCCGAGCACGTGCCCACGCCCCGCGGACCGCGCCCTGGGCGTGAACCTTCCGCTCAGGGGCGGGCGGGCAGGACGCAGCCGAGTTTCAGCAGCGCGGTGCGGAAGGCCGGGAGATCGTCGGGAGCCACCATGAGGTGCCTCGGGCCGACCCGGAAGCACAGCGCGCCCGCCCTGCGGTCCTTCGCGATCACCACGGCCTGTACCTCGTCCACGCACTCCAGCAGGTGACACGTGCCCAGATCCCGTACCTTTTCGGTGCGGGAGGCGGCGTCGGCCAGCAAAGCTGTGACGGTCTGCGGCAGTTCCTCTCCCGGGCTGCTCCCGGTCAGGAAGCGGCGCAGTTCCTCCAGGCCGCGGCCTGCGTGGAGGGCCTTCAGCAGGGAGACGGTGGACAGCGTCCAGACATGGTCGGCGGACCGGGTCGCGAACGCGTCGAGCAGCAGCGCCGCGGCCGGGGCCAGGCCGTCGAGTGCCACGACGTCGAAGTTCGGCAGGACCCTGACCGGGCTCTGCGCCCCGACAGCGAGTGCCGGACCCGGCTGGTAGTCGTCGGCGCGCCCCGTCGCGTACACCCCGAGTTCAGCCGGACGGCGAGCAGCCCGTCGTAGCGGCTGAGCCGCTGAAGCCAGTCGGCGCCCCACATGTGGCGGAAGTCGTCCCGGGCCTGCTCCACCACCGCTGCCGTTCCCCACCCGCACCCACCCGCGGCAGCGGTAGGGTCCGCCATGTGAGCGAGTACCAGTACTACGAGTTCCAGGCCCTCGACCGGCCGCTCAGCCGCGAGGAACAGGAACAACTGCGGGCCATCTCCACCCGGGCCCGGATCACCGCGACCAGCTTCACCAACACCTACAACTGGGGTGACCTGAGCGGGAATCCGCGCCGTATGGTCGAGCGCTGCTTCGACGCGCACCTGTACGTCACCAACTGGGGCACCCACCGTCTGATGCTCCGCCTGCCCAGACAGACCCTGGCTCTGCCCACGGTGAAGCCGTACTGCCTCGACCACCACGTCGACGCCTGGACCACCCGCACCCACCTCCTGCTCGACCTCACCAGCGACGACGAAGGCGGCGACTGGATCGAGGGCGCCGACGACTCCCTGGCCGCCCTCCTCGGCGTCCGCGACGAACTCGCCACCGGCGACCTGCGCCCCCTCTACCTCGCCTGGCTCTCCGCGCTCACCGCCTGGGAACTCGAGGACGACGACGAAGAGGAGTACCAGACCTCCCCGGAGCCGCCCGTCCCGGCCGGGCTCGGCGAACTGACCGCCCCGCAGAGCGCGCTCGCAGACTTCCTGCGCGTGGACGACGACCTGCTGACAGTCGCGGCCCAGGCCAGTCCCGCCGCGCCCGAGAAACCGGCCAGGCCCACGAAGAAGGAACTCGCCCCGCTGATCGCCTCAATGCCCCAGAAGGAGAAGGACGCTCTGCTGCTGCGGCTCGCCCTCGGCCCGGAGCCCGGGCTGCGCACCGAACTCCTGCACCGCCTGCACGGCGCCGACACACCCACCACGGCCCCCGGGCGCCGCTCCGCCGCCCAACTCCTGGACTCCGCCCACACACGGCGCGCCGAACGCCAGAAGCGCGCCGAACACGAACGGACCACCGCCCGCGCCCAGCGCCTGACCGCCCTCGCGAGCGAGGCCGAATCAGCCTGGCAGAAGATCGAGGCGCACATCGCCACCAAGAAGACCAGCGCCTACGACCAGGCCGTCGCCCTCCTCGCGGAACTGCGCGACGCCTACTCCCACACCGGGCAGGACACGGACTTCCGCCAGCGGCTGACCCACCTTCGCGAGGACAATCAACGCCGCACCGGCCTCATCCACCGCCTCGACCGCCACGGCCTCCGATAGGACCCCTCCTCCCTGGCACCGATCGGGCCGAACCGCACCCTCCCCACCTCGGGGAGACAGCGTGAGCGCCGGAACGCGCACGGCCCCATGGAGCGCCGGTCTCCACGGTCACCGCATCGTGACTCCTCGCCGTCTCTTTCCGAGACAGTTTGCCGCGTGGTTCGCAGCAGATCGTTCAGGCGCTTCTCCCCCTCACCCGAGCCCCGCACTCTGCAACCCAAAACCACCTGACACCCCATCAGAACGAGCGTCAAATGAGCGTCACGAGCGTCATTTCAGCGTCAAGATATCGCCCGTAACACCCACACCGCACATAATGCGCACACACAAAACCGCAGGCCAGGAGCCCTTCACGGCCGGTTCAAGGATCGCGACGCACTCCACATGGTGCGTCATCGAAAAGGTGTCGCGTAAGCCAGGAAGCAACATAACCTCAGGTCAGCGCAGGTATGCGGTCGCTCCGAGCACCCTTTCAGACGCCTGGAGCGTCAGATGAGCGTCACAAACGACCAGGGGAGCACTACGGCCGTGCCACAGCAGCGAGGTCTTCCAACAGCACACCGGCCACCAGCTCCTCAACCACGGCGGTGCCATGCTCTGCCATGGCTTCGGCCAGCTCAGGATCCCACGGCGCTTCGGTGAGTCGTCCGGGGTGCGGTCCGTGTGGGTTGCGGACGACCGCGGCTTGGTAGTCCGCTGCCGTCATACGCCAGGGATGCGCCCGTGTCTTGTCCAGGACGTACGCGGCGATGCGGATGCCCTCGCCGTCGAAGTCGCCGTGGTAACGAAGTGTGGCGCCCCGGTCGACGAGTAGGCGCAGGAGCTGGATCGCGGCGCTGTTGGGCCAGCCGGACGTGCAGACGAGCGGCGGGCAGTCGGGGCCGAAGCGGCGGAGGGCGAGGGCCAGGATGCTGGGGTTCTCCACAACGTGGACGACATGTGGGGCAAGGGCAGCGGGCAAGGTGAACTCGCCCGGGTTCCGGACGTGGGCAAGGGTCAGGCTGGCGGCCTGACCGGCCTCGGTGCACAGGCGGGCCACACGGGCGGGAAGGCCGTCGCCGGCGGGGCGCAGTCCGCCGGCGACGACGGTGGAGGACAGCTCGTCGTCGGCGACGCCGGCGCGGGTCCACAGGGCGCGCCGTTCCGCCGCGGACTGCGGCGGGGCGGTGTCGTTCAGTGTCGCCAGGGCACGCAGGACGAGCGTGGAAAGAGGTGTGCCGTCGTCGAGAGCGTGCGCGTGACCGTTCAGGACCCGGGCGGCGAAGACGGGCAGGGGGTCGGCCTGGCCAGGGAGTTCGGCCAGCACCTTGAGCGCGTCGGTGAGCAGCGTGCGGGTCCGTTCCACCGAGCCGCCGACCAGTCCTGCGGCTCGACAGGACGCAGCCCAGTCGGCAAGCACCGGCTGCGCCCGTATCGTGTCCTGACCAGCCAGCCAGGTCCAGAGCCCGGCGCGATCGTCCTGCTGGCGGCGGCGTTCACCGGCTCTGTCGCCGAGTGGACCGATGAGTTCGGCGACAACTTCTCGTACAGTGCGGCCGGAGAGTTCGGTGACGGCCTCCTCCAGGCGGGCCAGGGCGACGGAGGGTCGAGGGTCCGGCAGGCGGTCCAGGCCGAGGAGGTCGGCGAGGGCCTCCCGCTGGGTCTCGTCCAGCGGTCCGAGGCGTATCCGTGCGACAGGGCGGCCGGAGGAGAGACAGCCGTGGGCGGTCTGCCAGAGGGGGTGGAGTTCGGGGCGGCGGAGCGTCGCCTCGCCCGGCAAGGAGTGGTCTTGCGGGGTCATCCTTCCTCCATTCCGGTGCCGTTCCAGACGAAGCGCGCGCTGGTGACGGCGTCGTCTGCGTCGGTCAGGAGCTGGTGGACGGCGAGGCCGGGCAGCTCCCTGTAGTTCCCCCACTCGTGGTCGGAGGTGATCATGAGGTCCAGGTCGAGTGCGGTGAGCAGGGCGAAGACCTGTCCGCGGTTGACGGTGTCGACGCCGACGAAGACCTCGTCGAGGAGGATCGGGCGGGGGGCCAGGGGCACGTCCTCGTAGTGGGCCGCGACGGCGGCGAACAGTGGCAGGTGCAGTGCGATGGCCTTCTCCCCGCCGGAGAGCGCGCCGTGCAGCCGCTTGGTCAGGGGCTGCCAGCCGCTCCCGTCCGCCCGGTCGAGGCGGACGGTGAAGGTGTGCCAGGCGGTGTAGTCGAGCACCTCGCCGAGGTGCTCCTCCCAGCTCGCGGCCGTGTCGCTGCCCTTGGCCTCCTCGATGCGGGCGCGGAAGAAGGCGTGCAGGGCCTCCCGGTCGGACTCGGTGACCCGGCCAGGGTCCTTCAGGAGCAGCTGGCGCGCGGTACGCGTGCTGTCAGGGAGGCCCGGGTGGACGTCCCAGACGAGCTGGACGGCGACGTTGGAGGCGGTACGGACCTGCTCCAGGTGCCCGTTCATGTGCGCAACGAGCTCGCCGGCCCGGCGGATGCGGGCGGCGAGGTGGCGGCGGATGTCACCCGTGAGGATCTGGTCGAAGAGGCGCCGTTCGGCGGTGCTGATGTCGTCGCGGCTGCGGTCGCGCTCCTGGGTGAGCGTGGTGAGCAGGCCGGTCGCCCCGACGCGGACGCCCTCCAAGGTGGCGGTGAAGAGCTGGACGTCGTCGTCGGGCTCCAGCTCCAGGTCGGCACGGACGCCGAGATGCCGGCGGGCCTCGTGGACGGCCTCGGAGAGGCGAGTGGCCGCGTCGCCGAGGTGGCGCGGGGCGTATGGGATCTGGGGCCACCGAGCCGCCATGGCGCGGGCGGCCTCCAAAGTGGCCTTGGTGCCGTCGCCTGCGTCGGGTTCGGGTCGAACGCCCGCGTCCTCGGCCAGACCGACCAGGCACAGGTGCCGGAACCGCTGCGCCGCGCCGTCGCGGGCCTCGACTGCCTTCTCTTGCCGGTCGGCGGCCTGGCTGCTGGTGGCCCTCAGCTCTCCGATGCGGCCTTCCAGGCCCAGGAGGAGCTCGGCCGCCCGGCGGGCTTCCTTGCCGCAGCGGACCCGTTCGGCACGGGTCTCCGCAACGCGCGCGACGATCTGTCGGTAGTCCGCGCCGACCGTCTCCTCCACCGCCTTCAGGCGAGCCGTCATACCGGCCGCCTTCGTTTCCGCAGCGGCCGCGTCGGCGGCCTGCTTCTCGGCGAGACGGTGTGACCGGTCCGCCCGTGCGGCCGTCTCCGTGGCCCTTTCAGCGGCTGCGGTCGCGTCGATGCGGGCGTCCGTCCAGGTGTCGGCGAGGTCGCGGAACCTCTCGATGTCGCGGCCGAGTTCGCGCAGCCGGTCGCGGTCGGTGGGCAGTCCATGTTCGGCGGCCCTGCGGCTCAGTGTGCGCAGCGCGCCGGCCACGTCACCCTCGCGTGCGGCCAGATGCGCGGTCGCGTCGCGCACCACGTCGTCCCGGGCGGCTACCTTCTCCTCGGCCCGGTCCCAGTCCCGTCGGCGGGCGTCGAGTTCCCGGTGGTCGGGCCGGGCGGTGCGGTCGTCTGCCAACCGGGCGGCGCGGGCGTCGAGTTCTCGCAGCCGGTCGGCGAGGGTGGTCAGGGAGGCGTCCTTCTCGGCGATCCGCTCGGTCAGTTCGGCGATCTCGCGCTGCTTGGCCCGCTGCCGGGCGAGGGCGCCGATATGGGCGGGTTCCGGCTTGCTCCAGGAGCCCGTGGCTGGTGCGAGGCGCCAGGCGCCGTTGGAGGAGACGGCCGCTGGGTGCCTGCCGGGCAGGGTGGTGCCGTACGCGATGCCGGCGAGGATGCGGGTCACGGTGCCGGCCGGTACGGGGATGTCCTCCTCGGGTCTCAGTACGTCCAGCAGGCTGGGGCCGGGGGCGGTCGTGGCGAGGCCGGCCTCGGCGCGGGTGTCGTGCCCGGGGAGGGTGAGCCCTTCGGAGGCGCTGACCCAGGCGTCCAGGAGGCCCGACGCCTCCAGTGCCGCTTCCACCGCGGCCTGTACGGGGAGCGGGACGTCCTCGTGGAAGGCGATCAGCCGCCACAGCGGCGCGCCTGCCGCGGCCGTACGGACGGTGGTGCGGGTGGGTGGAGCGGCGGGCTGGAGATCGGTCTCGCCGCTGAGCTTGAGCCTCCGTGCGTCGAGCAGGTCCCTTTCCTCCTCCAACCCTTGGTGTGCGGCGAGGACTCCGGCCCGTTCCGTGGTGATCTCCTGGTCCAGCGGTCGTGCGACCGTTTCGACCAGCTCGCGCACGTCTGCCTCGACCGCCGCCCTGGCGGCCAGTTCATCGGGGTTGGGGATGCGCAGCTCCGTGCAGTCCCGGGCCCAGGCGAACAGCCGTTCCGCCTGGGCGGCGAGGGCGTCGTCCCGGGCGGCGGCGGTCGCGTCGCGGTGGGCGATCGCGTCCGCGAGCCGGGTGCGGGCCTCGTCCAGCAGGCCCTCGGCGGTGCCCCGGTCGCGTACCGCCCGGTCGTGCGCGTCGATCGCGTCGGTGATGTCGGCGACCTGCTCCCGTCGGGCGGTGACCGCGCCCCGGAGCAGCCGGCGGGCGGCGGTGCCAGGAGCGTCGGACCGCCCGCTCCCCATCCTGGCCGGGGTGTTCGGCGTCGCGTTGTCGAGGGGCTTCGCCTCCCGTTCCGCGTCGAGGATCGTCTTCACCTCGTGGTGAATGGACTCCATGCCTGCGGCCCGGGCCGAGCGGTGTGCCTCGTCCGCGGTCGCGCGGGCGTGCTCGTCGCGCGAGCGGGCGTGTCGCGCGAGCTCGTCGGCGTGCTTCCGGTCCTCCTGCGCGTCGGCCTCGGCGGACCGGGCGGCGGTACGCAGTTCCCCGGCGGCCGCTACCTGTTCCTCGGTGCCGCGGCGGAGCCGGTCGAGCTCCTCCCCCTTCTGGTAGGCGTCGCTATCCCGGAGCCCTTCGACGATCTCGTCCAGGGCGTGCGCCTGCCGTTCCAGTTCCTCGCGCAGGGTCAGGGTCGAGGCGCGCTCCTCACACGCCTTCTCGTACTCCTCGGCGCTGACGCGGGCGTCCCGGGTGAGGTCGTCCATCTCGGTGGTCGCAGAGATCAGCGCTGCCGCGCCGGCCCTCAGGACCCGGCGGGCGTAGGCGCGCTGCCGGGAGGCGACGTTCTCGGCCGCCGTCACCTCGGCGTCGAGTCGGTCAAGGTGCTCCCGCTGCCGGTCCAGGCGCTCGAAGCCCTCGGCGAGCTCGGTGATCTCTCCTTCGCCGAGCGGGGGCAGGGCGCGGGACAGCAGGGTGGACAGCAGGGAGGGGTCGAGCCGTTCGGACAGCTTGGGCTGGCGAAGCTGGAGCAGGGCGGAGAGCAGGGACTCGTACCGCTGCTCCCCCATGCCGGCGAAGAGTTCGCGCCGCACGACGGTGCGATAATCGGTGGCTGACGGATGCACCTCGCCGCGGTCGCGCAGGGCTTCGGCGAGGGCAGCCTTGGTCAGGGGTTGTCCGGTGTCGTTGACGAGGTGGACGCCGTCGGGGTGGGCGATCCGGGCGGTGGTGGTGAAGTAGTCGGCGTGCGCCGTGGTGGTGTGAACGCTCGCGTGCAGGCGGGCTCCGCAGCCGAACCAGTGCTCGGTGCCGTCGTCTGTGACGCGGCGGAACTCCATCCACACGTACCCCACGCGGGTCTTGCCGGACGCTCCCTGGCCGAGCAGGTTCCAGTGCATCGTGCGCTCCGAACCGCCGAATGTGGAGAGGCGGTTGGGGCGGAGGCTGGCGTCGAAGAGGAAGGGAAGCAGCAGTTCCAGGGCCTTGGACTTGCCGGTGCCGTTCTGACCGCGCAGGAGCAGGCGGCCCTGGTGGAAGGTGAAGGTCTCGTCGTAGTAGCGCCAGACGTTGAGGATGCCCGCGCGGTGAGGCTGCCAGCGTCCGCGGCTGGCGTCCGCCTCGTGAACGGGTGACGGTTCGATGGTCTCCTCGGACCGTCGCTGGAGGGGAAGCTCCGTCACGCTCACTGCTTGTCTCCTTCTCCGGCGCCGCCTGCGGCGGTCGCGCCTACCGGATCGTTCTTCGGGGCCGGGCCGGTGGTCTCCGTCAGGCGGTAGCGGTACGCGGCGGGTCGCGCGACGACGCGGTCTCGGGTCCTGCCTGCCAGGCCGACGTCCAGCAGGATCCGTACGGCGTCGTCGGCAAGGCGGGCCGGGCCTTCCTCCGACTGGTACGCCTTGGCCCAGCCCGGGAAGCGGCGCAGCAGCTCCGCTCCGGCCTCGGCCAGCTGCTCGGGCAGCAGGCCCGCGGGCGTGGCGCAGAGCGGTGCGAGGAGGAGCAACGCGGCAACCCGGGCGGTGGAGGTGTCGTCGGGGAAGCGGACGTCGGTGGCGATGGCGTCCGGGTCGACGAGCAGGAAGCCCTCCGCCCGTTCCTCCAGGAGGAGACCGGCCTGTTCGACAGAGCGGCGCAGGATCTGGCGTCCGGTCAAAGAGGTGACGTAAGCGAGCTCGTCGTCGGCGAGGTCGGCCCGGTAGAGCACGGGGTCGTCGAAGAGGCGGCGCAGCACCGAGTGACGCAGCCGCAGGTTGCGCTGGGCGTCCGTGGTCGCGGCGGTCTCGGCATGCGTGTCGTCGGCCGTCCCGTCGGCAAAAGCGCCTCCGTAGCGGCGCTCCCTGACCAGGCCGGCGAGGAGGTCCTCGAACCGCGCGGGCACCTCCTCCTGGGGCACGGCGAGCCGGGAGGCGCCGACCGGCGCGGCGGGCAGCCGCATGAGCAGCGTGTTGTCCACGCGGTAGAGGACCTTCGCCTCCGCGGAGTCGACGTACGTCTCGGTCGCGCCGTCCACAACACGCAGCACGTCGTACGACTCCAGCAGCTTCAGGACGTCGACGAACGCCATGCGCTCCGGCCGGTGGACCGGGTCGAACCCCGCCAGCGCGCGGTCGGCCGCCATGGCCTGGACGACGCGGTCGGCGAGCATGCCGATGGTCGTCATCGGCATCGACAGCAGCTCCGCAGCGGTCACGCACAACAGGACGTACCGTCGGCGGTCGAACGGGGCCCGGCCGGAGCGCGCCCGGCGAGCGGGACGGGAGCCGTCGGGGTTGGCACGGACCTTGGTGAGGCGGGCGTAGCCCCGGCGGGGCTCCACGACCAGATTCCAGCCGCAGGTGTAGTCGAACCAACGAGCCAGCGGGTCACGGCGGCGCCGCACCAGATCGAAGCCGGTCGGGTCGGCTGCCTCGGTGAGCAGCGGGCGGGCCAGAAGGAGGCGGATGGCGCGGGCGACTTCCTCCCGTTCGGCGGAGGCCAGTTGGTTGGCCAGGGTGCTCATCCTGCGGCCTCCTGTCCCGTGGCGGCGCGGACTGCCGGGAAGGCGATCGCCCCGCCCGCGGCCGTGACATGGATGACGTAGTCCGGACCTGCCATCGTCCCCTGCACGGTACGCAGTACGGCGGTGCGCCCGTCGGGAGGCGGCGACAGCGTCACCTCCACCCGGCCGTCGCCGGTCGTGGCCCGTCGCTGGCCGCCCGCGTCCGGCCGGGCGGCCAGCGCCCGGCCCAGCAGGTCGAGGAGACGGTCGAAGGCCGCGGGGTCGAGGGTGCTGAAGGAGGAGAGCCGTACGGGGCCGTCCGTCTCCAGCGCCTGCCAGGCGCGCGCCAGCTCCGCTCGTTCCGCCCGGGCCCGCTCGGCGCGTTCCGCCCTGACCGCCGCAACGTCCCTCACCGTGGCCGTACGAGTGAAGCGTTCGGTTCGTCCGCTGGTCCTCAGCAGGGCCGACACCTGTACCGGCGGCGCCTCGGACCAGGAGTGGGACGAGGGGATCAGCTCCGGGTCCGGGTGGGCGAGGTGGGCATGGCGGGCTGGGCCGAGGCCGAAGGCGGCCGACCACAGCCGGTGCAGGTCCTCCTCGTCGGGGGCCGCCGCGAACCAGCGCGCGAGCTCCCGGAAGTCCTGCACGGCGCTGGAGGGGCGGCGCCGGGACTCGTTGATCCGCTCCAGCACCTGTAGGAGGGAGACGATGGCGCGCCGGGCGATGTCGTGCAGCTGCTCGATCCGGGGGCGCGCCCCGTCGTCCGGCAGGAACCAGGCCCTCAGCCCCGCCCAGCGCGCCCGCCGGCTCTCCAGCCAGCCGGCCGCCGGGTCCTCTCCCGGTGCCGGAGGCAGCTCGGCACCGCGTAGGGCCCGCTCGCGCAGCACCGCGATGCCCCGCTCCTCCACGCGGGCCACGGCGGCGGCCACTGTCTCGCCGCGCCGGTCGAGATTGACCAGGAACTCCTGGAGATACGCGACGGTGGCGGCCTTCACCTCACGGAACACGTCCAAATCCACGCCTTCGGCGCGAAGGAGCCTCTGCAACTGGCCGTTGAAGGCCTTGGTGTTCTCCACCAGGCCCTCCAGATGGCCCTCCAGCTCCCGCAGGGTGCTGAAGACCCGCCGGTCGGCCGCGGCGGGTTCACCGGACAGCACGGTCAGCTCGTCGAGCCGGTCGGCGATCGCCTCGAGCACCGCGGTCTGCAGCGCCCCTGTGGAGGCCAGCACCTCCAGGGCGTGTCGCACCCCGGCGAGCGCGGCCTCGCCCCGGCGGGTCAGTGAGTAGTGCAGGTTGCGCCGCTCGTACTCCTCGGCCGTGCGGTAGTTCTGGGCGTGGTTGTGGACCACGTCGAGGAGTTCCCACTTCACCAGCCGTTTCAGCGTCTCGTGTAGTTCCTCGTCCTCGAGGTCCGAGACCCAGCCCACCGCACGCAGCTGCTCCCGTACACCATCGAGCCCGAGCGCGGTCTCCAGGTGCTCGCCGGCCACCCCGAAGGCCTCGAGCACGGCCCCGTTCAGGTCGGCCGTCTCCCCCGTGGTGAACCGGAACATCTCCGGTGGAACCCTGCGCATGCTGGTACGTCCCCTCCTCCTCCGCCACCCCTGCGGCACTTCGATCTCCACGGTAGGGGGCGGCCCCGGGTCTCGGCCTCGGTTCGCTGTCATCATTGTGATTGCTGTCATGACGAGGCCTGCTCCGTGCTTTCGAACGGGTAGACAAGGCTCTGCGCGCCTCGGATGCCAGACCAGCCCAGTCGGCCACACACGACCGCTAGACTCCGCCAGGTGGACGACGACCAGCTGATCACCGCCCGCGCTCGAATCCATCTCGTACCGGCGGTGCTGGCGTTGGCCAATCCGCCTTGGCAACGTGACGTGTGGCTCGATCCGACCGCGTTCGAGAACCTGGACCTTGTCTGCCACACCCTGTTCGACGACTTCTGCGATGCCGAACACCCCGAGCGATACCTCGGCATCGGTCTGCGCACCGAAGAAGAGGTCGCGCTCATACGGCAGCTTGATGCCGCACTCACCGCCGCCTCGGCAGAGGCCCCCAACGACACCGACATGGATTACCTAAGCGCCGAGAGCTGGACCCACGTCGTGACCATCGCCGGCCGCCTCGCGCAGGTCATGGTCGCCAACGACCTTCACGAACTCCTCGCACTGAACGAGGCCCGGGTTGCGGGCGAGGCACCGCAGTGAAGCCGGCCCTCCAGCCTGTGCCGCCCGATCTTCCTCGGGTGAGAACTGGTCCGAGCGGCACTTCCTCGACGCATTCGTGCCCCTACGTGCCAGTCGTAGGGGCGAACAGCGGTCACCGTGAGCGCTGCCCTGTAGCCGGCCAACAGCTGTTCCACTGACATCCAGTCCTGACATCAACAGCCATGGACAGCAGCAAGGTTCAGCGGTAGCGGACGGTCCGAGCGCACGCGGGTGAAGCCCATCGGGCGGCACATGAATCGAACTCCTAAAGCGGGTGTCGCAGGTTCGAATCCTGCCGGGGGCACAGCACTAAGGGCCAGTTCAGAGGCTTGATCCTCTCGAACTGACCCTTTCGCCGTGATCACGACCATGCCACACACGTGCCACCACGTCCCAGCGTCTCCCTGCCGCTGGCGGATCACCGACTTCAGCCAACTGCTGCTGCGGGGTCTTGGGGACCTGCTCGGCTGTCAGCGGATTCAGAGCTGATGCCCCGCCTCGTGCAGTCGGTTACGCGCGGCCCTCAGCACGCCCTGCGACCACTCCGCACGGGTGACTCCCTCGGGCAGTCTGGTCAACTCGGCGTAGCTGGCGCCCAGCGCGCGGGCGATCGCCTCCACCGCGAGACCCTGCATAAGATCGTCGTTGTACTCACCGCGGCCTTCCTCGGCGAGCTTCAGCAGGGCGCGGAGGAATTCGGCGTCGAACCCGTCGCGCAGGATCGCCCCCGCCCCCGAGACTGCGGCCATGAACGCATCATCGCTTGTATCCCACTCGGGGGAGCCCAGCAACTCGAGGATCTGCTTACTGTACTTCGCTCCCACTCTCCAGTGCGCCGTGAGCACCTGCACGGCGGGCGCCGAGACCTCGGGATCCTCGGGGTAGATCAGATACATGGCGATCAGCGGCTCATATGCCGGGCCGCCCGCACGGGCCACCGCGTACAGCCGCTGGTAGAGCTCCCGGCCGGCCCGGCACTCGGTGACGGCTTGGGCGATCTGCTTCACCTCCTGCGGCGGGATGGTGCCGTCCTTCGCCCGTTCGATCAGCTGCCGCACATATGCATCCTTCGCCACTGTCATGCTCCACTCACTTGGGGGTCTGGGGACGAACTGCTCGGAGAAGTCCAGCATTCTGCTGGCCCGCCCCAGTCCTGGCAGGCAAGCTGGACGCCGTCGAGCGATGGCGCACAGTCTCTGAGCGCTGGAGGAGACCGGCACCTCGGCGGTCGGGGCGCTGCGGGAACTACTCGCCGATGAGCTCGCGGAAAGAGGAAGCAACTCGGGTGAAACATCCCGCCGCCCCCACCGCATCTAAATGGTGTAGGCGACGAGGCAAGGGGGAGTTCGGCGGATGAGACGGTCCCAGGAGAGCGGCTTCCGGGAGTTCGCGGCGGCCCGCATGGGGCATCTCTTCCGTTCGGCGTGCCTGTTGACCAGCGGCGACACCTATCTCGCCGAGGATCTGGTGCAGGAGACGCTCGGGCGGATGTACGTGGTGTGGGGCCGGTCGCCGAAGCTCGGCAATCCGGCGGCATACGCGCAGACCGTTCTTGTGCGTGTCTTTCTGGCGCACCAGCGACGGCGTTCGTCGGGAGAGCGGCCGAGCGACGAGATTCCCGAGGTCTCGGAGACGGCCGCGCAGGGTGACGCCTCGCTGCGGCTCATGCTCCTGGACGCGCTGCGGAAGCTGCCGGCGAAGGACCGGGCGGTGGTCGTGCTGCGGTACTGGGAGGACCGGTCCGTCACGGAGACTGCGGACGTCCTCAACGTCAGCTCCGCAGCCGTACGCACCCGCAGCACCCGTGCACTCGCCCGGCTGAGGGTGCAACTTGGGGACAGCATCGCGGAGTTCAGCGCGCACTGATCAGTCCGACCGACTTTTACGAGAAATGGTGGTGGTCTGGCATGTCTGGAACGCAGGAGGACCTGGAGGCGTTCGAAGGCGGGCTCGGTGACGCGCTACGCCGCACCGGGGAGGACTTCTCCGTGGAGGGGCGCCAGCTGGTGGACGGCGGCATCGTGCGCGGCCGGCGGGGGCTGCGGCGCAGGCGGGTCGCGGCCGTGACCGGCAGCGTCGCGGCGCTCGCCGTCGTGGGGTTCGGGGCGTCGTACACCACAGGGGCGTTCGGCGGTGGCTCGGGGCAGGGCAGGGCGGGCGTGGCCGCGCAGCCGAATGTGCAGGAGACCGGCCCTTCGACTAAGTCGTCGCCCGGCAAGGGGCCGCAGCTCTCGGCGCAGCAGGTGATCGAGAGGTTGGAGGGGCTGCTGCCGGAGGGGAAGGTCAGCGGGCAGGCAGGGCGCGGCACGGCCGACGGGTTCGGGCCATCGGCGCACCTCGTCTTCGACGATGGCAAGGGCAAAGCTGCGATCGGCGTGAGCGTCGGCGCCGTCGACCCGGACGGCACGGAGGCGGAGCAGCAGCTCGAATGCCCCGACAAGACCTACGTGCCGTACGACTCCTGCCGGAATGAGATGCTTGCCGACGGTTCCCGCCTGATGGTGTTGCGCGGGTACGAATACCCTGACAAGCGCGTGGACACCAAGTGGTGGCACGCCTATCTCGTGACCCCCGACGGCTACACGGTTGATGCCAGCGAGTGGAACGCGCCCGCAGAGAAGGGCGCCGCCATTTCTCGGTCTGAACCCCCGCTCAGTGTTGGGCAGTTGAAGGGACTCGTCATCTCCGACGAGTGGCGGCCCGTGATGAACGCTCTGGGAAAGGCGGCCCCGGAGCCGGTACAGCAGCCGCCGGCGCAGGGGCAGGACGGCCAGGCGATCCTGAGAAAGCTCAAGTCGCTGCTGCCCGTGTCCGCGAAGGTAGCCTCCGGGCGCGGTGACGACGGATTCGCGTACGTCGTCGTGAATGACGGCAAGGGCGCGAGCCTGGTGCAGATCAACGTGCAGCCGAACATGTCCGACGTGGAGGGGGAGCTGTTCGGGTCCGGTGCGGAGGTACTGCCGGACGGGACGAAGGTCGTCACGCATCAAGGCCCGGGCGAGAAGGGCGGTGCGGGCGTGGTGATGTGGACCGCCGACACCATCCGTACGGACGGCCTCCGGGTCGTGGTGTCCGCGTTCAACTCCGGCTCCCAGAACGCGAAGGCCACGCGGCAGACACCCGCGCTGACCATGCAGCAGTTGAAGTCGATCGCCACGAGCGGGAAGTGGGCCGGAAAGTAGGGCCGTAGGCAACGCACCTGCCCCTTCCGGTGGTTCGGGAGGCGGATCACCCTTCGAGGTGCCCGCCTCCCTCTTCACGTTGCGCAGGGTGAGCGTTGCGCGGTCCTGTCACCTTGCCCGGGCGTTTTCGCAGCCGCTGCCGCAAACCTCGGGGGCCAAACAGGGGGCCAAACTGGGAGTCGAACCACGACCGTCCTGGACTGAAACGGACGGTCCTGCACGGCTTACGCGCAGGCCAGTGCTCAGGATCAAGGTCACGCAGGCTCTGATCGCGTTCGGGACGAAGAGGTCGCCGGCAGGCGCGTTCGGCCAACCTAGACGCAAGTATGGAGGCCTGGCCAGGCCCACATGCCCAGGTCACAGACTTGCATGGACACTTCACAGAACGGTCTTGGAAACCGTCGCCGTGCGCGCGGTAGAACTTTCTCTACTTCATCAAGGCACCCGCCGCGCACGGCGCGGCGCGCGCGGCCCGTCCTGTAGATCGTGATCTTGCTGGTGGGGTGTGACTGGGCGCGATAGCTGTCATCTGGGCACGACATCTGTCACCAGCCCTACACTCCGACCATGCCGATCCAGCCCCGGTCCGCAGGCTCCGCTGAGGAGCAGCTGTCGATCATCGATGCCTTGATTGCTCTGCCGTTCCCCGAACAGGAAGGCCAGTCGAGGACGCAGCACGGATGGGGCGGGCCCGGGTATCACATCACTGTTCTCCGGCGGAGCCGGGACTTCTGGGACGCTCCTGGTCCGGAGACGGTCACGGCGGTCGAGGAGGAGTTGGAGGCAGACCTCACCGCACTGGTCACGGTGCTGGCTGGGTGTTGGGGCAGTCCGACCGTGGTCGATCTGTGGCCCTATCTCGGGCTCGACAACCCGGACTACCCAGACATCGAGGAGGCGCCCGAGCCCCTGGGCTCCCTGTGCATGCTTGCTGGGAGCATGCAGATGTGGCAGGTGCCGTCTACTGGTCGCTGGCTCGGGCTCACCATCGGCCAAGTCGATCGAGAGCTCCCCTTCGAACTGCTCGCCGCCGTCGGCGAGGCCTCCACGCTTCCGAAGTGAGCCGCGGGACTGCCTGCCCCATCTTGTCCGCTTCATCGCTTGTGACGGACAGGATGCAAACCCGCGGCAGGTGACAACTTCCGTGCCCAGACTGTGACAGCTGTCGCGCTCAGCCTGAGAACGGACCCCAGGTCACCCGCCCGTGTCGGTGACAAATGTCGCGCTCGGCCACATGGGGGCCGGTGCAGGCACAGGTGCGGCCACCGTTGATCATCGCGAGTTGTGTGGACTAACGACGAGACGGTGGCCGCAGGTCACAGCGTGGATCCCGTCCGGTGGCGGGAGGCGTTCGAGGTGGCCATGGGCCGGATCGCGGGCCGGATCGCCCGGTACGAACCCCGCCTGCGGGCCGGGCGGTTGGTACTGGGTCTGCTGTCGGACCTGCCTCGCAAGAACTGCTGGACCATCGCAGAGTGGGCCGGGGAGACCAGCCCGCATGGCATGCAGCATCTGCTGTGCCGGGCCGTCTGGGACGCCGACGCCGTCCGCGACGACGTGCGCGAATACGTCGTCGAGCACCTCCGCAACGAGGCCGCGGTGCTGGTCGTCGACGAGACCGGCGACGTGAAGAAGGGCATCCGCACCGTCGCCGTCCAGCGCCAGTACACCGGCACCGCGGGCAGGATCGAGAACTCCCAGGTCGCGGTCTACCTCGTCTACGCGGGCGAGCGGGGACACGCGGCGGTGGACCGGGAGCTGTACATCCCGCGGTCCTGGACGTGCGACCCGGACCGCTGCCGGGCGGCGGGGCTCGGCGAGGACACCGTCTTCGCGACCAAGCCGGAACTGGCCCGCACGATGATCGAACGATTCCTGGACGCCGGACACCACGTGGGCTGGGTCACCGGGGATGAGGTCTACGGCGGCAACCGACACTGCGGGCGGCTCTGGAAGAGCGCGGCATCGGCTACGTCCTCGCGGTGGCCTGCTCGGCCGAAGCCCCCACCCGAGGTGGCAAGTTCCGGGCAGACCGCCTGGTCAAGCGGCTGCCGAAGCGAGCCTGGCAGAAAGTGTCCGCCGGTCGCGGCGCGAAGGGGCACCGCTTCTACGACTGGGCGGTCGTCGACCTGGCCGGCCCCGGCCCGGGCCACCACCAGCTGCTGATCCGCCGCAACCGCGCCACCGGCGAACTCGCCTACTACCGCTGCTTCTCACCCCAGCCGGTGCCGCTGACTGAGCTGGTGCGGGTCGCCGGATCCAGGTGGCGGGTGGAGGAGACCTTCCAGACCGAGAAGGGGCTGGCCGGACTCGATGAGCACCAGGTCCGCCGCTACCCCTCCTGGGCCCGTTGGGTCACCCTCGCCATGCTCGCCCACGCCTTCCTCGCGATCGTCCGTGCCGACGAACACGCCCGCCGTCCCGGACCGACCGACCTGGTCCCGCTGTCCTGCAACGAGATCCAGCGTCTGTTCATCACGCTCGTCGTCCATCCGGTCCACGACGCAGCCCACCGGCTCGGCTGGTCCGACTGGCGACGCCGCCATCAAGCCCGGTCCCGCACCAGCCATTACCGGCAACAAGCCGCATCCCAGGCATGAAGATCACGATCTACAGCTGGAGTATTAAACGACCAAAGCAGACACAAGGGACCCTGGGCCGTCTGACGCATATCGACCCTAGACCGACAGGCAGTGGCCTCGCCGCCGGCAGTGGCCGGAAACCAATATTCCGTTTAATTGTCGACAGCCGAGGGCCCGGGGCTACGCGTGGGGGCTTCGCGGAAGGTCGCCAAACGCCCCATCGCCCGACCTGCCCATCCGTAGACTCGCGTCGCTGGCGGCAGCCCGCCGGCCCGAGGAGGGGCGTAGGGGTGGCCGAGAATTCTGATGCGCAGAAATTTTCGACAGGGCTCGGGATCGTGGTGTCGATCATCGCAGTCCTGGCATTCTTTGGCATCAAGAACTTCGACGATCTGAAAAATGCTGGAGCCTCTGACCGGAGCGACGCATGCAACATGGCGATCGCCGCTCGCGACGCCAGCAAGATAATCGGGGAAGCCTCACCCGCCGAAGTCCGGGCCAAGATGCACCAGTACGCCCAGCGGTTACTTGAGGCTGTGAGCCTTACTGACGACAAAGAGCTTCGTGCGAGCCTGCGTGAGTCCTCTTACGGCTACCAAGCCTACGGGGACTCGTTGCCGGTAACAGATAGAAGCCGGACGAAGGCGGCATTCATGGCGGCCTCGACCGCCGAGAGCAAGTGGACCTCCCTCTGCGGGGACGACGGCCTGTAGAAGCTACTCGCCAGCAGCGGCCGTGGGCCGGGGGCCGGCGTCGCCACCGAGGAAGTCATCAAGGCCGCCCGCGACCTGCTGCCCGACCCCGGCCGCTCCGTCACCTCGATCGCCAAGCTCCTCGGCGTCTTCCCGGGCACCCTCTACAACCACATCCCCGACCTGCGCGAACTGCGCGCCGGCGTCGTCCCCCGTCAGCTCGAAGCTCCTACGAGGTAGGCGAACCCCAGCAAGATCGTTCTCACCGGGATTCCTGTACCTCAACTACTCACAGCCGCAGTCCGTCAGCCGGTACATGCGCGGAGCCGGGCCACGGCGTCCTGCAGATCGTCGAAGGCCTGCTGCTCCTGTCGGGGCGTTGCCATGGTGCCGCCCAGGATGCTGCCGCGGGCAGATCGAGTCCGGGCATAGACGGCGAACCGCGCCACCACGTTGTCGATCAGATCCTGATGCGCGCAGGGAGAGAGCGGCGGACGTTCGGGGGGCGTCGGCATGACAGGTAGTCCAGTCGTGAGAGGTGATTTTGTGCAACGGCGTAGCGCCTCTCCCCGCGGTCCACGAGGAGAAGTTGCCTTCTCTGAGAGCCGCCGAGCCCGCACCTCATGCCCTCTGCTGAAAACGCGCGTACAGCACCGAGACCCCGCGCCGATCCGGCGCCGGGGAGATCGGAACGGGCGAGCGCAATCCGCATCGGTGAAGCCCTCCGGGTACGACGAAAGCAACGCCGACCAGGCTTCCCGGCACACCACACGCCCCACTGTTCGAACGTGACGGCGCCACACTACTTGTCGTGCCTCGACGCGACGATAGGCCCCGGCAGCCGCCTGCCACAGCGCCTGAGGGAATGCCATATTCGTGAGACGAGGCTGCCGGGCACGACGTGAGACACGGAAGAAGCTCGCTGATCAATCGGTCTGCCCTGGCCACGATCCCTGAGATCCCACACGGGCGGCGGTCCAGCCGCGGCTGGGAGAGGCATCTGGGCCACCACCCGTACACCGATCCTTACGCCGGACCGGGGCCCGCGCACCTGGACCAGCGGGTTCTCTAGGGCAGCAGCTGTGGCGTGAAGGAGGGTGGAGTAGTCCGCTGCAGCTCAGCGACGGTGCTGTGGACGGTATACGGCGCAACAGGTGTGGTGCCATCACCCGGCGGGGTAATGGCACTTTTGTGGGCCGGGTTTCGCCAGTATCTTCCTGCGTCCGGTGATCCAGTGGGTGACGGTGAAGACGGCGAGGACGAGAAGACAGGGCCAGGTGTGCCGACGTTCAGGCGAGCGTGGTGACGACGTCGACGGGGCTGACCAGGGTGTCGCGGATGGGCGAGCGATTCTCGACGAGGGTGATGAGTTCCTCGATCTGTTCGCGGGGGGTGTCCGGAGCGTCGACGTGGAGGTGGACACGTACCTGCTGCAGACCGGGCCGGATGGTGGGGTCGATGCCGAGGAAGCCGCGAAGATCGACGTCGCCTTCGAGTTCGAGGCGGAAGCTCTTGAGCTCGATGCCCTGCGCGGCCGCGAGGGCGGCGAGGGTGACGGTGTAGCAGCCGGCGAGGGCCTGCAGCAGGTACTCAGCGGGCGAGACGGCGGTGTCGGTGCCCAGGAGGGCGGCGGGCTCGTCGCTGCTCATCGTGTACTTCGCGACGCGGGACGCATCCTGCTCGCCTGCCTGGGTCAGCGCGCCGGTCCGAGCGGTGAGGCGGCAGCCGCCCTGCCAGGCGCCGTCGACGGAGAAGGTGGCCTGGGCGAGCTGCGGGTTGGCCTCGACGGCGGCTGTGGTGTCCTTCAGTGCCTGGACGTCGATGTCGTTGACGACGGTCATGAGTGCCAGCTCCTTGGCTGAGTTGGTGCATGGTTGAGGACGAGAGGCAGGCGTTTCGCACGTTCCGTCAGATGTTGCGGGCTATGACCGCGAGGCCAGTGATGCCGATGCGAGCGGACGGTGTGCTCTTGGCCGTACCTGCTTTCGGGGTTGGGCAGGCCGAACGGGGCACGGTGGCCTCGCCCGGTTCCACGGGGATGGTGCCCGTCGGCGGTGTTGCCGAGGTGCCGCGAGCTGGGTGCTCCCGTCGCCCTGGTGGAGGGGGCCTGAGGGAGGCGGTGGTGTGGGGGCTGGTCCGAGGGCGCTGTCTTCGCCCCAGTGCGGGGGCGGAGAGGCTGCTGGGAGGATTTGTCCGGTGGACGTGGGGATGGCAGCGCTACCGCCGGGCCTTCTGCAGAGGGACCAGGGCAGGAGCGGCTAGGGAGCCGGGACCCGCTATTCAGCCTGCTCGAAGAGTTTCATGGCCGTGAAGCCCTCTGCCCCGGGCGTCGCCGCCCGGGAGCGGTGGACATGGTGGGTTGGGGCAGTTCAGTTTCGGCCGGCCATGACGCCGCCGTCGATGTCCCAGACAGCGCCGGTGACCCAGTCGGTCTGGTCCGACAGCAGGAAGGCGACGGTGGCGGCGACGTCGTCGGGGGTGCCGGTGCGGCCGATCGGGTGGAAGTCGTTGAAACCGTCGAGCGCGGAGTCGAGGTCCGCCTTGGGGATGAACTCTTCGTAGATCGGTGTGCGGACGACGGCCGGGGCGACGGCGTTCACGCGAATGCCGGCCGAGGCGAGCTCCATCGCCAGGTGCTGGGTGAGGGAATGGAGTCCGGCCTTGGCCATCGAGTACGCCGACGACGGGGTGGCGGCGATGGCCTGGTGGGCCCACATGGAGCCGATGTTGACGAAGGAGCCCTTCGCGCCGCGGGCGATGATGTTGACGGCGACGGTCTGGGTGAGGAAGAAGAAGGCGCGGTTGATGGCCTGGTAGCGGTCGTAGTCCTTGGCCGTGTGCTCCAGGAACGGCTTGGGGGCGAAGACGCCCGCGGCGTTGACCAGGAGGGTGGCGTCGGCGTGCTCCTCGGTGAGGGTGGCGCGGAGGCGGTCGACGGCGGCCGGGTCGGTCAGGTCGGCGGCCAGGCCGAAGGCCTGGCCGTGGGCGGACAGGGCGGCCGCGGCTTCGTCGGCGCCGGCCTGGCTGCGGCCGGTGATCACTGCGGTGCCGCCGGCGTCGAGGACGCGGCGGGCGATGGCGTGGCCCATGCCGCTGGTGCCGCCGATAACGATGACCTTCTGGCCGGTGAAGTCGAGGGTGGTGCTGGACATGTGGTGCTCCTGTTTCAGGTGACTTCTTGAACGTCGGGGATGGTCAGTTGTCGAGGGGCAGACGAGCCGACCGTTGGTGTCAGATGGCCAGCGCTACCAGGAAGCGCGAGACCATGTTGTAGGCCGCGACGGTTGCGACCGCTTCGACGGTTTTGGCTTCACCGAAAAGGCGCTTCAGCTTCTCAATGACGTCGGCATCGACTTCAACCTGTTGTGTGGACTGATCAGTCAGCGCGAGCAGGGCGAGCTCTTCTTCGTTGAAGAGGCCGCTTTCTGCGGAATTTCCCTTGAGGGCTTCGCACTTTTCTTCCGTGCCGCCTGCCTGCAGGTACGCCGGGTGGTGCACTCCCCACTCGAAGTCGGCACGGTTCAGCACGGCCACTCGCAACATGATCAGTTCGCGGTATTCCAAGGCCAGGTCAAACTCTGCGCGAACCCGGCCCAGCAGCCCGTTCCATCCTGTTGCGAGCGGGAAGCTCTTGAGCAGGACACGGTCGATACCGATCAGCTCGCCGTTGGGCCGACGCGCTTTCATTCCCGCGAGAAGCTCGGGCGGGGGCGAGGGGAGGCTGTCGTCTTGCCAGGGGGTGACTCGCACATCACTCACGTTGTGCTCCTTGACTGTGCACCGGCCCGCGATGGAATCGGGTCGTGCCGGTGATGAATTGCTGCCGACTTCGCCTGGGCAGAGGTGCAGGCGGTCAGGCGTAGGGGTTGCAGACCAGGTAGCCGTCGACGCGGCTGAGCCAGTCCGACTCCGGGTCCGCCGGCAGGACGTGGCCGAGATTGTCGGCGCGGACCTCGCTGATCCACTGGTCGTGCTGGTACTCGTGGTTGATGAGCGCGACCAGCAGGTGGTTGGCGACGATGGCCAGCTGGGTCGGGGCGCCGACCTGGCCGGCGGCGATGTCGCCGATGCGGGCATGGACGCGTTTGGCGACGGTGTCGCGGAACGTGGTGAGCCGTTCGACGGTGGGCAGCGCGCCGCGGAACTTCTCGGGGTTTGCCGAGTCCATGAGCCCGTCCAGTTCCGGGTCGGGGCTGGGTTCGGCGGCGGTGAGGTTGCGGATCATGAAGTGGGCGACGTGGGCCTGGTGGCCGAGGTGCCAGCCGATGGCGCTGGAGTTCTCGTCGGGACGCCAGGTCACCTCGTCCGGGCTGAGGTCCCGCCGCAGCTCGTCGGTGTAGACGCGGGCCCGGTCGTATTCGCGCAGCAGCACCGTGAGCTCGTGCACGCCCGGGGCTCAGACGGTGTCGTAGACGCGCACGTCGGGGGCAGCCTTCAGCAGCGGGGACAGGCCGCCGACGACGTCGCGGGTGAACAGCTCGCTGGCCAGGTAGGCCTGCGCGTCGGCCGCGGTCCGGAAGCCGTGGAGGACCTGGACGTCCTCGTCGCGGACAAGGAGTTCCTTGCTGAGGGCGCCGGGGACGGTGTCGAGGAACGGCTGCTTGTACTTCTCGTACACGCCGGTGGCCGCGACGCGGTGAGTCGGGTCCACCTGCAGCGTTATCTCAAGATACGCCATGGTTATGCCTCACTCGATTGGCAGAGGGGGAATGGAGCGGCGAGTGCCGCACTGTGCCTGCCAAGTTAGGCGTTTCCGGAAGGGTCCGGTAGAGGATCTCTCTGAATCAGGCTATAAGCGAAGCGTATGACCTAGGGGCGGGCGGCCGCGAGAGAGTCGGCGAGGTGGAGCAGGTCGGGGCCGAGCGGGGAGTCGGCGCTCCAGACCGCTTCGAAGGAGATCTGCACCTCGCGGCCCTGGTCGTGCAGGGGACGGTGACAGACGTCGGGCGAGGTGAGCTTGGAGCGGGGAACCATCGCTGAGCCCAGTCCGAGCTTCGTCCAGTCCTCCAGGACGCGGTAGCTTGCGGCCTCGCCCGGATAGGTGTTCAGGGGCATCTCGTGTGCCTGGAAGAGCTTCGTGGTGAAGGTGGTCAGGCCGCAGGTGTCGGGGACGAGGATGAACTGCTCCTTGCCGGCTTCCGTAAGTTCGACGGGAGTCGCCTCCGCCGTGTCCGGGCTGACGACGACGATCGGCTCGACGTCGATGACCCGGTGCTCGAAGCGCGGCATCGCGGCCACGGCTGGGATCAGGATGATGTCGAGCTGTCCGGTCAGCAGGCATTCACGCAGCTCCTGCATGTTCGCCTCGCGCAGCACCAGGTCCCAGGGCGTGGGAAGGCCCTGGACCATGCTGAACGCCCTGGCCACCAGGTGCGAGCCGATCAGCGGCGAGACCCCCATACGGATCTTCTGCTCACCGGGTTCGGTCAGGCGCCTGGCCTCCGCTCCGACGGCGTCGAGCGCGACCAGGGCGCGCTCGATCAGCGGCAGGATCCGCACGCCGAACGAGGTCTGCGTCACGCCGCGCGGCGACCGTTCGAATAGCTTGTCGCCCAGGCGCTCCTCCAGCTTGGCGATCCCGTTCGACAGCGCGGGCTGGGTCACCCCGTAGGCGCGGGCAGCGGCGCTGAACGACTTGGTCTCGGCGACCGCCTGCGCGTACCGGAGCCCTTCAAGGTTCAGACGGTCCATCGTTATAGCCATGGCTTATAGCTCCATTCACCGACGTCCCCTACCGGGCGGGTTTGCCTCTGCCTACGGTGGGACTCCTGCTCATGGAGCATAACCAGTAGCTATATGCATCGTCGTCCGAAACGGAAAGGCACCATGTCGGACAGCGCCGTGACCATGGTCGTGACAGAGCCCCGCGGCCCCCTGCACCCCGTTGCGGCCGAGACGGTCCCGCCGCCGGCCGGGTGGGTCCGCGTGTCGGTGGTGGCGAGCGGCGTGTGCAACGCCGACATCGCAACGGCCGCCGCCACCGGCAAGGACGCCGCCTTCCCCGTCACGCCGGGGCATGAGGTCGCCGGTGTGATCGCCGAGATCGGCGACCGGGTCGAGGGCTGGGCGGCCGGGGACCGGGTGGCCGTCGGCTGGTTCGGCGGCAGCTGCGGACACTGCGCGTCCTGCCGTACGGGCGATGTCGTCCACTGTGCCGAGCGGAAGATTCCCGGACTGTCGTATCCAGGCGGCTGGGCCCAGAGCATCACCATGCCCGCCGACGCGCTCGCCCGCATCCCCGACGGCCTCGACCTCTTCGACGCCGCCCCCTTCGGTTGCGCCGGCGTGACGACCTTCAACGCCATCCGCACAGCCGGCGTCCGTGCCGGAGGACGGGTCGCGGTCTTCGGGATCGGCGGCCTGGGGCACCTCGCCCTCCAGTTCGCGGTCAAGCTCGGGTACGAAACGGTCGCCATCGCCCGCGGCGGCGACCGTGAGCGGCTCGCCCGTGAGCTCGGCGCCCACCACTACGTCGACAGCGACGCCCAGGCACCCGGAGCCGCCCTGAAGGAACTCGGCGGCGCCGACCTCATTGTCTACACCGCCTCCTCCACCGCACCCGTGGACGAGCTGCTCACTGGCCTGGGCGTGCACGGTCAGCTCACCCTCATCGGCGTCGACGCCGGCTCCGTGACCGTCCCGGCGGCCAGGCTCGTCATGAACGGCCACACCCTCACCGGTCACCTCACCGGCAGCCCGCGCGAGACGGAGCAGGCCATGGCGTTCGCCGTCACCACGGGTGTGCGGCCGATGATCGAGCGGATGCCGCTGGAGAAGGCCAGCGATGCCGTCACCCAGCTGCGTGCCGGAGCTCCCCGCTTCCGCATCGTCCTGGACACCGCAGGCAGCGAGTAGCCAGTCCCCTTCGCCCGATGCCGCAACCGCCGACCCGACGACAGCGGGGGTTCAGCCTGCTCAGAATGGAGCCACACATGTCCCGCCAGGAAAGCTACGACGTCATCGTGATCGGCGCCGGCGCCTCCGGACTCGCCGCGGCCACCGTGTTGCACGCCGCTGGCCGCGACGTCATCGCCTTGGAGGCCCGCGACCGCATCGGCGGACGCCTGCTCTCCGTTCCCACCTCACGCCCCGAGCGGGCGCTCGATCTGGGAGCCACCTGGTTCTGGGACGGCGAGGAGCGCGTACGGACCCTGGCCGCGCGCAGCGACATCGCCGCCTTCGAGCAGCACCTCGCCGGCGACACGATGCTTCAGGAGACGACCGGTATCCGCCGCCTTACCGGCAACCTGATCGACGCCCCCTCCCGCCGTTTCACCGCCGGGGCGCAGAGCCTCACCACCGCCCTCGCCGCCGAGCTGCCCACTGGCACACTGCAGCTGGACACGGCCGTCACCGCCATCCGTCCCAGCAGCCAAGGCAGCCTCGACGTGCTCACCCAGGCCAGCACACTCCACGCCGAGCACGTTGTCCTGGCCGTCCCCCCGGCCCTCGCCCAGGAGCGCATCGGCTTCGGCGACACGCTCCCCGCCGACCTCGTGCGCCTTGCCCAGGCCACCCCGGTCTGGATGGGCGCCGCCGTCAAGGTCGTCGTCCGCTACCCGACTGCCTTCTGGCGGGAGGACGGGCTGGCCGGTGCGGCGTTCAGCAGGACCGGCCCCCTTCAGGAGATCCACGACATGTCCGGGCCCGACGGCGAGCCCGCTGCGCTCTTCGGCTTCGCACACGCGCGCACTGTACGGCCCGGCTTCGAGCAGGCCGTCATCGCCCAGCTCGCCCGGCTCTTCGGCCCGGGCGCCGCCAGCCCCGACGCCCTGCACGTACAAGATTGGAGCGGCGAGCGGTGGACCGCCCCGTCCACCGTGCAGCGCCTCGTCGACTACTCGCTCTTCGGCCACCGGCTCTACCAGCGGCCGGCCCTCGGCGGCCGCCTGCACTGGGCGTCGACCGAGACGGCCACCGAGTACGCCGGACACATTGAAGGCGCCCTCGCCGCCGGAGAACGCGCAGCCCGAGCCGTCCTCGCGGCGCCCTCCAGCACGAACGGCATTGCCCTGGGCGTCACCGCCCCCACGAGGTAGGGCACCGCTCTGACACTCGGAGCGGCTGCGGTTCGGCGCACGGATTCCGTACAACTCACCGCACCAAGCCCGCGCTCCCCATCCAGCTGCCTCACAGATCAGGAGAGAGATGACCAACGCCGCACCCGCCGCAAGGCCGGGACTCATATCCGACCCCGCCCGAGCCCAGCGGCGGATCCTGCACGTCCTGGTCGCCTCGCAGATCTTCAGCGGCGCGGGACTCGCCGCAGGGGTCACCGTCGGGGCCCTCCTCGCCCAGGACATGCTCGGCTCCACCAGCCTCGCCGGGCTGCCCAGTGCCCTGTTCACCGCCGGCTCCGCGCTCGCCGCCGTTGCCGTCGGCCGCGTCTCCCAGGCCCGCGGCCGCCGCCCCGGACTGGCCGCCGGCTACCTCACCGGCGCCATCGGCTCGGCCGGCGTCATCGTCGCCGCCGTCCTGGACAACCCGGTCCTGCTGTTCCTCGCCCTGTTCGTCTACGGCGCGGGCACGGCCACCAACCTCCAGGCCCGCTATGCCGGAGCCGACCTCGCCGCCCCCGGCCACCGGGCCCGGGCCGTCTCCACCGTCCTGGTCGCCACCACCCTCGGCGGCGTCGCCGGCCCCAACCTCGCCGCCCCCACCGGCACCCTCGCCGAACACCTCGGCATCCCGAACCTCGCCGGCCCCTTCATCCTCTCCGGCCTCGCCTACGCCCTCGCCGCGCTCGTCCTTGCCCTGTGGCTGCGACCCGACCCGCTGCTCCTGGCCCGCAGCCTCGCCCAAGCGAAGCAGGACGGCACCGCAACCGCCCCGGCCAGCTCGGACGAGGGCAGCGGAGGCGTCGTGCTCGGCGCGCTCGTGATGATCCTGACCCAGCTCGTCATGGTCGCGATCATGACGATGACTCCGGTCCACATGCACGACCACGGCCACGGCACCGCCGCCTCCGGCCTCGTCATCGCCATCCACATCGGCGCCATGTACCTGCCCTCACCCCTGACCGGCTGGCTCGTCGACCGCTACGGCCGCATGAAGATCGCCGCCGCCTCCGGCATCACCCTGCTGGCCGCCGGTATCCTCGCCGCGCTCGCTCCCGGGGACTCCGTCGGCCTCCTCGCCCTCGCCCTGGCCCTGCTCGGCCTCGGCTGGAACCTCGGCCTCGTGTCCGGCACCGCGATCATCACCGACACCGTCCCGCTCGCCACCCGCGCCAAAACCCAGGGCCTGGTCGACGTCTCCATCGCCATCGCCGGCGCCACCGGCGGCATGGCCTCCGGCATCATGGTCGCCGCCACCAGCTATCCCGCCCTCGCCCTCACCGGCGGCATTCTCTCCCTCGCCCTCCTGCCCGCCGTGGCCGCCGCCGCCTACCGCCGATGAACCGTTCCTAACCAGTGTGCGTGAGTGAGTCCGGGACCCACTGTTGCGTACTGGGCGCATCCCGAACGGTGTTGGATGCGCTGGGTTCCCGCTTTCGCGTCCCGTTCGGTGACGGCCCTGCGGGGGGCCGGTCCGTGGCGGGTGGGCGGGTTCCCTCACGCCCCCGGCTGCCTGGTCCGGCCTGGGCGGTCCGGTGCCCCGCACGATCGCTCCGGTCGTGCGGGGGCGGTGCCGTCCGACGCCGGACCGGGTACCCGAGGGCGCGTCGCCCGATCGCGATGCCCGCGGCATCGTGACGGGACATGGTGCGGCGGGAGGTGACCAGCGGCTTCTGCCAGTGCTGGGCACCCCACAAAGTGGTGTAGGCGGGGTCGACCGCGACAATGCTCAGGCCGTGTTCGGCGGCCATCGACACCAGCCGGGCCTTCAGTTTCCCGGTCGGGATGCCGGAGATGAGCTGCCGGAACCGTTTGCGGCGGCCGTGCTTCTCCCGGGTCTTTTCGGTGGTGAAGTCGAGGTCTTCGATGCCGATCGCGGCGACCCCGGCCTGCACCGCCCAGTGGATCAGCCGGGTCAGCGCGTGGCGGAGCTGCGCGTCGCGGTGACCGGCGGTCCCGGACAGGTCGAAGCCGAAGCGGCGCGGGTCGCCCATGGGGTTGCCGTGCCGGTCGAGCCGGTAGGCGGCGAAGTGGTCGGCGTTGGTGTCGACACCGATCATGCCCCGGGCGCGGGCGGTCTCCAGCGGGATGGTCTGCACGACGGGGCGCTGCCAGGATGCGGTGAGGTACCAGCGGCCGCGGTCCACGTTCAGGTGGATGCGGTAGGCGACGGCCCGGTTGGCGGTGATGCGGTCGGCCCACTCCTGGCCCCGGTGCGCGAAGTCGATCCGGGGGGTGAGGACGTACCGGCCGTGCCCGGCGTTGGCCAGGTGCGCAAGCGGGGCAGGCAGCCTGATGGACACTTCGCCGTCCGGGATGACGCGGATCGTCTCGTTCCCGAACCGCTTCCCCGACTCACCATCGGCCGCAAGAAACCAGCGCTCCGCCTCCCACCGTTGCCGCCACTGCTCCTCGGTGAGCCGGGCCTCGGCGAGGTGGTGGCGGGTGTTGAGCAGACGTCTGCCGCCCCGCACCACCCGCACCCGCCCGGCCTGCCACTCGGCGACAGCAGCGGCGTGCCGGTCCTCCAGGGCCGCGAGGCGGCGAGATTTGCGGAACCACTCACTCCGGGAGCGGTAGCCTCCTGCGGCCCGCTTCGTTCCGGGGTCTCCGATCGGGAGGGACAGGCGGTGCCGCAGCGTCCTGATCCCGGTTTCCAGTGTCTGGATGTGTGCTGCCTGGCAACGGCGCGCCAGCGCCCACTGGTCGTGGGTGGCCTTGGTGATCGCCCCGGCGATCCTGGACGACGACTCCTTCGTCAGGTCCCGCTTACGCGCCGCCCACGTCTGAGCGCTGTGCTCCAGACCGTCCGCACAGCGGGCCTTGAGATCACGGGAAGCAAGCGCACCCTGATGCTCGCCGACCGCACGCAGCACCTCCTCGTCCCGGGGAGTGAGGTGCCCCAGCCGGTCCCGGACCGCCACCCCGCAAGGCCCGGGCACCACGAAGGACCCGGCCAACTCCCGCACACCACCCACCACATCACCCCCGCCCTGAAAGGCCAGCCACCCGCCATCCAGCCCAACGAGCAACAGCCGCCAAGGTCACCCATCCGACCCCAGAACCCCCGTTCCCACCCCCACCAACCCACTGACGGCCTCACTCCCGCTCGCCACCACTCACTTCAGCTCAGCAAACCGACAGCAGCTCACAACCCCACCGATTCCGAGACCCCCGCGCCCGGCATCACCGTCGACGGCACCGGCCTGTTCTGCGTCACCCTCCTGCTGCGCCTGCGCAAGGAGACCGACGGCGCGAAGCCGGGCACCATCGTCCACGTCATCGCCACCGACCCCGCCGCCCCGCTCGACCTGCCCGCCTGGTGCCACATGACCGGCCACCACTACCTCGGCCCCGTCCCCGGCAACGGGCGAGCGGTGTACGCGCTCCGCCTGACCGCCGACGCCCTGCCCACTCGCGACAACGCCCCCTGGCACCCGGCGGACACCGTTGACGAGGTCCATCGCCCCGCCCATGCCCTTGACAAGCGCACCGGGGACCAACCAGTTTGCCAGGTCGCCGTTCTGGGCGACCTGCATCCCTCCGAGGACGGCGGTGTCGATGTGCCCGCCCCGGATCATCGCGAAGGAGACGGCGGAGTCGAAGTAGCTCGCGCCCGGTAGCGCGGTGACCGTCTCCTTTCCGGCGTTGATCAGCTCCGGATCGAGGTCCACCGGCAACGGGTATGGCCCGACACCGAGCATTCCGTTCTCCGAGTGCAGGACCACGTTGCGGCCATCGGGCAGGTGGTTCGGGATCAGCGTCGGCATCCCGATGCCGAGGTTGACGGCCTCGCCGGGGGCGATCTCGAGGGCGCCGCGCCGGGCGATCTCCTGGCGGTTCCAGGGCATCTCAGGCTCCCTTCCGAGCGGGATTGGTGACCGTGGCCTTCTCGTCGATCGGCCGTTCGCCAACGGCGGGCAGGATGTGATCGACGTACACACCTGGGAGGTGGACGTCGTCGGGATCGAGGCGCCCGGACTCGAGGATCTCGTCGGCCTCGACGAGGGTCACCACGCCGACGGTGGCGAAGACTGGAATGAAGTTCCACGCGGTGACCCGGAAGCAGAGGTTCCCGAACCGGTCCGCCTGCGCGGCGTGGACGAGCGCGAAGTCGGGGACGATCGACCGCTCCAGCAGGTAAGTGGTGCCGTCGAACTCGGCGGTCGGCTTCGGCTCCTGCGTGGCCACGACCTGACCGTGCACGTCGTGCCGGATCGGGATCCCGCCGCGCTCGACCAGGGTCCCGGCCCCGGTGCGCGTGTAGAACGCGGGGATGCCCGCCCCGCCGCAGCGGAGCTTCTCGGCCAGTGTCCCCTGCGGTACGAGCTCGATCTCCACGTCGCCGTTGAGGAACATCCGGGCGAGCGCCTTGTTCTCGCCGAGGTAGGTCATCGTCACCTTCGCGATCCGGCCGGCCTCGAGCAGGCGCCCCAGTCCCCAGCCGTCGAGCCCGCAGTTGTTGCAGATGACGTGCAGGTCGTCGGCACCGGACTCAGGGAGGGCGTCAACGAGCCCGACCGGCACGCCGGAACGCCCGAACCCGCCCACGGCGACCGAGCTCCCGCTAGTGATCCGGCCGATCGCCTCATCGATCGAGGTCTGGGTCTTGTCGATCAAGTGGTTCCCTCCGCGTCAGGTCTCCGCGAAGGGTCGCGTCCGGCGTACGGATCCGGCATCACAGGAAGCAGGGAAATCCGGACGGCGTCTCTGCGCTGGAACGGGGAACAGGCCTTGCTTTCCTTCCCTGCGGGCTCTTTGGTCTGCGGTCTCATGCAGGATCGCGTGACGCGATCAGCCGGTTGGTCAGTTCGACCGTTGCGAGGTACCACCAGAAGATCCAGTCGAGGAACGCTTCGTCGTACTCGCCGCGCTGGTCGGCCCGGCGGTGGCGCAGGTCGAAGCCGTTGGCGATCTGGAACAGGACGCCTTCATCTTTCCCGCCAAGGTCCTCTTTGATCAGGGCGCGCCGTTCCTCGAGGATGCGTCCAAGGTTGAAGATCGCCGATCTCTTGCTCTCTGGTGACATGTCACGTCCTCGGAAAAGCGCGATGGCGTGGCGCACTCCGGCGGTGGCGTTGGGTGGGCTGTCGTTGAGAGCACGATGCACCAGCTGGCTTCGGGCATCGTCGGTGACGGCGATCAGGCGCCCGAGGTCCTCACCCTCCACAGCAAGCTCGTACTCGATGCCGGCCTCGCGCAGCAGCTTGTTGACCTTCCACCGGTACAGGACCCGGGCCGGGCCGTTGTGAAACTCCGAGTGCTGCCAACCGCACCCGCTGTAGCTGTGATAGCGCCGCGCGCGCGGGGGCGGCTCACCAAATCGTGGAGAGGCCCCGGGACTTTGCGGTCACCGGGGCCGGTAGAGGTGGCCCTGAGTCAGGACCGTTGCGCTAGATCCATCCCTGCTCAGCTGGCGTCGTCGCAGGTAGCGGTGGTTGCGGCGGGAGGAATACGCTTTGTCGCCGCCGAGATGGTCGGGCCGCGTGCGCGGGTGTCCGCCACCGACGCGGCCGACACGGATGCGTTCCATGACCGGAATGAGCTGCGGAGCGTCGCCCCACTGGCCCGGCGTGATCAGCAGGGCCACCGGGCGGCGTCCGCCCTCACCGGCGAGGTGGATCTTGCAGGTGAGGCCTCCCCGGGAGCGTCCGAGTCCCTCGTCGGGGCGGTGCTCCCGGGGCGTGCGTCTTTTCCTGGCACTCGTGGCGGTTTCCTACGAGCCCCGGCGGCGTGCTGGTGGGCCCGACAGGAGGTGGAGTCCATGCTCACCATCGACCAGTCGATCCGGCCCTCGGCGTCGGCGTCGGCGATCAAGCACACCATCCCCGAACCGAGGAACCAGCGGGCCAACCGCCAGCGAAGGGGCAGCAACGGCGGCCGACCCGCAGGCTCCGGCAAGACGATCTACAAGCGAAGGAACGAAGTCGAGCGGACAATCAACGCGTTGAAGAACTCCCGGGCCGTGGCCACGAGGTTCGACAAGCGCGGCTACATCTTCCACGGCACCGTCACGGTCGCCTCGATCCGACTCTGGCTGCGCCCGTGATCTCCGCCGGATCTAGCCGCCGGTCGTGCCGTCGAGCATCTCGCGCAGTATGTCCAGGTGGCCGTTGTGGCGGGCTGTCTCCTCGGTGAGGTGGAGGAGGATCCAGCGCAGGTCGACGTGGAGGCCGTTGCGGATGGTTCCCTCGGCCTGCTTGTCCAGGTCGTTCCCGGCGACCAGTTCGCGGTAGCGGGCGCTCTGTTCAGCGTATTCGTCGAGCAACTGCGTGAGCGGGAAGTCGACGGCGATACGCATCTCGCGGTCGGGGTCCTCCTCGGTCCAGGGGCCCCGGTCTTCCTCGCCGAGGAAGACCACCTGGAACCAGTAGTACTCGACCCAGCGGAGGTGGTTGATCACTCCGCTCATGGTCATCAGCGGTGAGCCCGGCAGGAGCACCTTGCGGGCGTTCTCCGCAGAGACGCCGTCGCACTTGGCGCGGGCGGTGTCCCGTGCGTAGTCGAGAAACGTGGTGAGCTGGGTGCGCTCGTCCCATGCGGGCGGCGTGTCGTTGATTCTGGTCATCGCGCGAAGCATCCCCGACCACCGCGCCCGCTGTCGAGGCATTTAACGACGGCCCCCACCTACTCCACCCAGCGTCTTCTCCAGCGGGGCGCTACAGCGATTCAGCGCCGACGGGGCCGCCCGGCATGATCCGCCAGACAGGCCCCAGAGCCACGCTGGGCTCAGCCCCAGGTCTGGCCGGCCGGTTCCTTAATGGTGCGGTTGATCCTGTTGAAGAAGTTGGTCAGCGCGATCTCCAGGTTGATCGCGCCAATCTGCTCCTCAGTGAAATGGGCGTTGACCTCTTCCCAGATCTCGTCGGTGACTCCCTCCGCACCGTCCTGCAGACGGGTGGCGGCCTCGGCCAGCGCCAGTGCCGCGCGCTCCGCATCGGTGTAGAACGGCGCCTCACGCCACGCCGCTACGTTGTGCAGCCGCTCGTCGGTCTCACCGGCCTTCTTTCCCCCGGCGACACTGGCGTAGATGCACGCCGAGCAGCTGTTGATCTGGCTGGCGCGCAGGTGGACCAGCGCGAGCAGCTTCGGATCGACGCCCCCGGCGGCGATCGCCTTCTGCAGGTGCCCGACCGCCTTCCACACGTCGGGGTTGTTGGTGTTCTTGTTCTTGAGTCGGTTCTGCATGGCAGGGTGCTCTCCTTGGTCGGGGTTACCTTGCGGGGCTGGTGCCCGTCACCCCTATGACGGAGCAGCTTCCAGGGAGGTAACACCATGTCCGGCGCCCATCCCGCCGATCCGATCGCCGAGGCCTTCGAGGCGCACCGCGACCGGCTCACAGCCGTTGCCTACCGCGTGCTCGGCTCGCACGCCGACGCGGACGACGCGGTCCAGGAGGCGTGGCTGCGTCTGTCCCGCCAGGACGCCGACGCCATCGACAATCTCGGCGGCTGGCTGACCACCGTGGTCGGCCGCATCAGCCTCGATCTCCTACGCTCGGGCCGCACGCGCCCGACAGTCCCCCTCGACGACCAGCTGCCCGAACTCACCGTGACGCTCGACGATGGTCCGACTCCGGAAGAGCTTGTGGCACTGGGCGACTCGGTGGGCCTGGCGCTGTTGACGGTCCTGGACTCGCTGCGCCCCGACGAGCGCCTGGCGTTCGTGCTGCACGACGTGTTCGCCGTGCCCCACGGAGAGATCGGCACCATCCTCGGCAGGTCCACCGACGCGACCAAGATGCTCACCAGCCGCGCCCGCCGGAAGGTGCAGACCGTCCGGCACTCGGCAAGCGACCGACAGCAGCAACGCGAGGTGGTCGGGGCGTTCTTGGCCGCGGCCCACAAGGGCCGGTTCGAGCGGCTGCTGGAAGTTCTCCACCCCGAGGTGGAGTTCACCGTCCACACCCCCGGCGGACGGTTCGTCACGATCGGGGCCACCGAAGTCGCCAGCCGCGCCCGAGTGGCCGGCGGCGCGGCACACGGACATGCGGCGACCGTCAACGGGCGACCCGGCCTCATCGCCTGGAACGAGGACGGCACCCCTCTGTCCCTGCTCGCCTTCACCGTCGCCGACGGCCGCATCACCGAGATCACCGCCGTGGTCGACCCGGCCGAACTCGCGCTCATGGACCTGCCGGACCCGGTCTGACTCTCTACCAGCGATGGCTGGTCGTCCTCAATGTTGGTCCATGCCGGTCCCGCAGAGAAGGTCAACGTAGCCACCTGGTGGGCGGAGAGTGCGGAGTTCCAGATTGCCATAAGTACCCCGCACCCGCGTGGCCTGCTGGGCGCCCTCGTGCCGCGACATGCGGAACTCGTCCAGAAGCCCTCGGGCCTCGCTGGCGGTTGGGCAACGTCCGCGCCGGGCAGCGTCTGCCCGTCGGGATCTACTCCGAGTACGTCAAGGGCGCGCCGAACACCGGGACCATCGGCGACGGCACCCTCCAGGTCTCCTACGACGACGGCCAGACCTAAACGTCCGTCGGCCTGGACCGCGACGGGAACAAGGCCGCCTGGCACGGCACCCTGAAGGTGCCCGCCGACGCGCAGTACATCTCGCTGCGGGCAACCGCCAGCGACGACCAGGGCGGCAAGGTCACCCAGGAGATCATCCGGGCGGTCGGCGTGAAGTGACACGCCCCGGACACTGGAGCCACAGGGTGAGCCGCACGCGGCGCCACCCCGAATGACAGGACGGCGCCGTCTCCCCTGGGACCCAGGAGACGGCGCCCTTCGCGCGAGTCAGCCCGTCAGTTCGACAATGCCGCGGACGACACCCAGCTCCAGTGAAATCACTGCCCCGTCTGCGGGTCCCAGATCTGGCACGCCTCGATGTCCGGCTCCGACAACGCATTCATCGCTTCCTCACAGTTGATGAACCCGAGCTGGGCGCTGTACAGGCTGCAGCCACCGCGGTGCAGCATCGCGGGGGCTACCCCGCCCGCTGGGGCTGGATCTTCCACGACTACTCCGCCCTCGCCCGCTCCCGGGCACGCTGCTCCGGTCGCTGATAGGCAACGGCGTGACTCCTCCCCGCCCTGAGGGGACGGGGCTTCTCGCTATGCCGTGTGGGCGTTGCGACGGACCAGCCCGGCCCGTAGAACATTGAGTGCTCCCACTGTGTCGGCGTGCGCCGTG
>NZ_JBHVFU010000069.1:0-40940 GCF_042801455.1 Streptomyces sp. NPDC057565
CACCCCCGCGCCCCGCCACCCAGTCGGCAAGAAACAACGCAAAGTGGACAGGCCTCGACGCGGTGGAACCGAGGAGGAGGCTTAAAGATCAAGCTAAGAGCGACCGGCAGTAGGCGTCACTTCAGCCGTCGAGTGGTGGGGCGGGTGTCCCAGCGGTAGCGGGTGCGGGCGCGCTGGATCAGGATACGGAGCGTGACCATGGCGGCAGCGAGGTAGAGGTAGAAGTCCACGACCTCGCTGTCCTTCTCGGTGCAGCGCCGCAGCTTGCCGTAGCCGTTCATCCAGGAGTGCGTCCGCTCCACCACCCAACGCTTGCCGGCCTGGACCGGGGCGGGCACGCCTTTGCGGGCGATCTCGCCTGTGAAGCCCAATTCACCAAGCAGAGCACGGGACTTACCGCTGTCGTAGCCGCGGTCGAGGTTGACGTTCACGTGGTCCGGCAGGACGCCGACCTGCGCCTTGGCATCGTCCAGAGTGGGTTTCAATAGCGGGGAGTCGTGGCGGTTGGCACCCGCGGCGACCAGCCCGAGCGGTACCCCGGCCCCCTCGACGGCGACCGACCGCTTCAGGCCCTGCTTGCCCCGGTCCACCGGGGACCGGCCGGCCCTGTCCCCACCGCCGGGCGCCTTGGTGATGCAGCCGTCCACCGACAGCTCGTCCAGGCACAGGCCGATCATCCGGTCGTAAGCCGCCAGAGCGATCTCGTGCAGCTTGCGGGCCAGGCCGAGTTCGGCCCAGAGTTTGACGCGGCGTCGGATGGTGCGGTCCGAGCAGTGCGGTGAGGCGATCCGCTCGTATCCGGAGCCGTGCACCAGGGCCTGGACGACGTGCTCGAACACGACGCGGTCCGGTATCCGGCGCCGGTGACATCCCAGGGGATGACCCGGGGCGAATGCCGGGCGCTCGGGCAGCAGAGCGGCGAACTGGACCCAGGCGGGTTCCAGCAGGGAAGATGGCAGCGCGGGCACAGCCGTCCTTCGCGGTCACAGAGCGTAGAGAACTCAATGATCACGCAGGGCCTGTGCCCGTTCTGATCTCCCCCTCCGATCCCGACCTACTGCCGGTCGCTCTAAGCCGCACAGGTCGCCTCGGCTGCGGGCAGACGTAAAGCCCCTGCCAGCTGGCACCCTACGACGACCCGAGCGTCGTCCCCTACCCGCATCCCGGATCGAACGCCGACAAGCCGTTGCTGGACTCATCAACGAGTACCACCGAGCCAGCTGACCATCAACCGAAGGCCCAGCTCACAGCCGGTGAAGCCATTTCGAAGCACTACGCGCTCATCGGCAGCAGCCGCAGCATCGCGAAGGCGTTCGTCATGCCCCAGGTACGCCAGTCTCAACAGCACGGCCGATCATCATGCCACCTCCACCGTCCCCCGAGCGAGAGCGACGCGGGTGACCACGGTCGCCTGCACGCCTGGTGGAACGGCCACCCCCTCGACCGGGCCAGCCACAGCCATCTCGCTCGACTCCAACTCGCCCTTGCCACATAACAGTTAGTAATTTGCCACCAAGATCGGGCAATGTTCAACCTCCTGCACGTGCTCCAAGAGTTCGAATCGTTCTACAACGGGCATCGGCCGCACCGGGCCCCCGGCCAAGCCGCCCCGCTCCGCCCGCTACCTGAACCGATCACCGAACCAGGACAGATCGCGCATCTGGAGGTCCACCGACGAGACCGACTTGGCGGAACCCTGCATGAGTACCAACATGCCGCCTGAGCAGGTCGGATGACTAATCGGCACCCGCAGAGTGCCCGGGGTACGGGTGGAGTCGGCGGCGGGCAGCGCGGACGACCACGACGTGGAGCTCGTGGGGCGGCTCGGACGCCCGTGCACCGTGGTCACCGCCGACGTGAACTACGGCGCAGGGTGGAGGAAGTGGGTGCCAGGTGTGTGGGGGGGCCGAGGACCGTGTATTCGTGACGGCCCCGCACCGCGTCACCAGACGGGCAGGGCTGGATAGTGCTCGCAGTCCGGGCCGCAGGGCAGGCGCGCGGACATCGACGTGTGCAGCCAACTGTCCTCGGGAACGCCGTGCACCTTCAGCTCCAGACGCGCCGGAGGTGAGTGGATGGCGCTGAACACCGCGACGAACTCCACCGTGTAGGTGCCCGGTCGCCAGTCGTGGGGGTGCGTGACCCGCCAGCTTCCGTCGTCCCGCACCGGGGTCTCGGCTATCAGCCGGCCCTGCTCCAGCACCATGACCTTCTGGACGCCGCGCCCGGCCTTGCCCGAGAACCGGGGGCGGGGGCCGCTCCACGCTCCCCTGCGCGGCCCGATCGTTTCGGGCGCCTCCAGCCGGTCGAGGACCTCGAACTCGGTCTCCGCCGCCGTGGACACCGCGTTGCCCGCGAGGGCGATCGCGGTCACCTTGTGCTGGCCGGCGGGCCATTGCACGGCGCGCCGCCACTGCCATGTCCCGTCATCGGCGGTGCGGGTCCCCCCGAGGTAGTCGCCCTCCTCGAAGAAGAACACGTACTCGGCGCCTGCCGGCGCCGTTCCTGTCAGCTTGCGTCCGGCGCCGACCAGTTCGGCGGGGGCCGGTGACGTGACGGCCGGGGCGACGGCCACCTCGGGCTGCGCGGTCAGCGCGAGCTGCGGTTGCTGCACGGTGAACTCGGTCTGCACCGGCGGCATCTGCCCCGGCACCAGACGTTGGACGTCCACCATCCCGGGCGGCAGTCCCGGCAGGCCGGCCAGACCGCTCGCCACCAGCCGCGCCGCTTCTCGGGCCCCGGCATGGTTGTAATGGGAGGCGTCGACGATGCCGTGCGGGTGTGCCGGGTGCTCGCCCGGGTCCAGCCACCGGAAGAGACCCCGGGCCCGCATGGGGCCCAGCTCGGCGAGGAGCTGGGTGGTGGAAGCGGTCATGTCGATGACCGGGCAGCCGAGTTCCGCGGCGGCCTCCAGAGTCAGCCGCGGGTAGCCGTCGTGGGTGTCCACCGGACTCCCCGAGATGTCGAAGACGCAGCGGGCCGCCGGGGTCACGAGGACCGGCACGGCACCCTCGGCCCGGAGCGCCTCGACATACAGCCGCAGATACTCCTTGTACTCCCGCGGGCCGTGGTACCGGTTGAGCTGGTTGACGCGCTGCTCGACATGGCCGAAGGCGATGAGCACGAGGTCACCGTGACCGACGAGCGTGAGCAACGCCGCGAACCGCTCGGTGTAGTAGTCCCGCAGCGTCATGGCGTCGCGCGCGTAGTTGCGTACGTCGCAGTCGGGCCCCAGAAACTCCTCGAGGTACTGACCCCAGCCCGCGAGCGGCGCCTCCTCTGCGGCGCGGGAGGCGGCCACCGAGTTGCCGATGACGCAGATCTTTCGCATGTCTTCTTCTCGTCTCCGTTGTCGCGTGGCCCCGGGTCAGGGGTCAGCACGCCTGCCAGGGGCCGAAGCCGACGCCCGGCCGAGATTCTTCCTGCCGCGCCCAGTGCAGCCGGCCGTCCGTACCGAGCACCGCGACGACCGCCCGGCCGTGCGCGTCGGCGGCGATCGCCGGTGCCCCGACCATCTGGATCTCGTGGCGTTCCCAGTCGGGCCGCACCGAGATGTGGTCGTCCGTGGACAGCACGGTCACCGCGGGCCTGCTCTGCTCGTCCCTGCGGGCGACGACCAGAAGGTCATGGTTCGGGGCGAGCAGCCGGGCCGCGGCGACCGCTCCGGTGCCACCGTCGTCGCTGAGCCGCTGCACCCGCTGCTCCCACGTTCCGTTGGGGCGCTGCTGGTGGCGCATCACCGCTCCGGAGTCCTCCTCCCGGTAGAGCAACGCCATGCGGTTGCGGCCGACCTGCACGGGAGTGAGGCCGGAGGCCGGCCGCCAGCTCTCCGGCACGCCGGTGACCAGCTGGTCCTCCAGCTTGAACGGTCCGTATACGGCGTCCTGCCGCCACCGCACCCCGCCGGTGCGGTTCGTGGCGTACATGTCGATACGGCCCGTGGATCGCAGCACAGTGGTCAGGGAGTCCTGCATCCAGCGCCCGCCGAGCGCCTCCCAGGCGGCGAGCCCCTCCGGCGTCTCGCGTCGCATGCTGACGCCCACCGAGAAGTTCCGTGCGAAGACATGGAGGTGGCCGGCCGGGTCCACCAGGGCCGCGGGCACACCGACCTCGCGGCAGCGCCGCCAGTCGCGGGTGGTCTCGTCGGGGTTGCCGAGGGACTCCCAGGGCAGCACGGAGCCGGTGTGCGCCTGGCGCCACATGCGCACCACTTCGACATCGACCCGGCCCTCGGCGCCCGGGACGCGGCGCAGTCCGACCAGGTGGACGCCGCCGGTGCGGTCGGGGGCGACAGCGAGGCACGGCAGGAGGTCACCGCCGGGCAGCAGGAGCGGTCCCTCGAAGCGTCCGGCACTGGGTTCGGTCTCCGTCCACACCGCGGCCTGGTCGCCGAGGACCGCGTAGGCGGCGAGCCGGCCGTCGGTCTGCCGGTGCAGCCACTGGGTGCCCTGCGGGTAGCGGCTTCGCGTGCTCCAGCCGTAACGGCGGATGTCGGCTCCGTCGCCGAGTTGGAGGTCGCCGCAGTAGCGGTGCGCACAGGCGTGGCCGTCGGCCCCCGCGTACACATCGACCAGGGACTTCTTCAGCGCGTGGGAGCGCTCGCTCAGGTTGCTCGGCCAGTTCTTGTTGCCGTAGCCCGTGAAGTGCTCGGTCAGCGGCGGACGGCCTCCGGCGCGCAGGTGACGGCGGAGCGCCTCGCGGGCGAACTGGGCTGTGGCGGTGTGGTCGGCGTGGTCGCTGGAGGTGATGCCGCGTGCCTCGTCGTACGACTCGTGCAGCGGGTCCGGGTCCATGGTCCACAACAGCGTGGGCTGCGCGTAGGAGAGCAGCTGCGCGAGAGCGGCTACGACGTCCTCGCGGCCGAGGACCTGCGGCTGGTGCAGCTCGGACTCGGCGGCGACGAGGGTGGGCTGACGGGCGGCGCGTCCGTCCCACAGGCTGGTCAGCCGGGCCGACGGCTGGTCTGCGGGGAAGCCGTGTGCGGCGTCCGCCATCCGCAGGCCCAGGAAGAAGAGCTGTACGTGCGGCGCCTCCGACAGATAGCACCGCTCCGCGGCCACGCCCGGTACGAGTTCGACCGGCTCCCGGACCCAGGGGGCTTCCCTCTTGCCGAGGACCATGGTGGCGTAGGCGGCGCGCAGTCCGTTCTGGCGTGCCTCCATGTAGCCGGCGAAGTCGACCGGGGCCTGCTCCCGCAGCGGGTCACGGGTGTCCACGTTGCGCCCGTCGGCCTCGCCGGCCGTGAGGTAGACGCTGGTGACACGGTGGCCTGCGGCCAGCAGCCGGTACAGATCGGGATTGACGAAGTAGAGATCGTCGTCGGCGTGGGCGAACACCTGGAACAACGAGGTGGAGTTCGCCTCGGCGGGCTGGGTCATGGTCGGTGGACGCTCCGATCGGGCGCGGCTGACGAACGGCAGGTGGTGCGGGACACGCTCACAGCGGCCACCCCGGCAGATGCCCGGCGTGGAAGCGCTGATTGCGCGGTGAACCTGCCTCGAACTGGCAGGCCACCGGGAAGTACGACGGCAGGAACGCCGCCAGGACGGCATCCTGCTCGTCCTCGGTGACATCGCCGTCGTGGTAGTCGTTCAGGCAGAAGACGTCATGCGGACGGTTGAGCTGGAGGCGGGAGAGCCGCTGCTTGTGCTCGCTCAGACCCACGTTGACGAAGCCGCAGTTGATGCTGCCCGGTGCCGAACGCTGGGTGTGGAAGCCGAAGTAGTGGTGCAACGACGACGCGATCGCCAGGTCGGAGTGACTGCGGAAGCGGCTGGCGGCGGTCGCCGCGACGGCATCCGGGTAGTAGCGCTCGATGTCCGCGAGGACGCTGCGGCGCAGCGGGTGCGGCGCGTGCAGGAACGAGTGGGCGAGAACCTGCCCGAAGGTGCCGGCTATCAGGCCGCGGTTGTTCTTGGCCGCGCTCATGTTGAACTCGTCGCCGGTCGTGGTCGGCCCCATGGGCACAGTCGTCGGAGACATGAAGTGCTTGGCGACGCCGTTGCTGTGGAAGAACATGCTCGGCTGGAGCACACGGCCGATGAACACGTCGTCGTTGAAGTACAGGAAATGCTCGGACAGCCCGTCTATTCGGTGCAACTGGCTCTCGATGGCATGCGAGTTGTACGTCGGCAGCACCCACGGGTCGGCGAAGATCTCCCTGTGGTCGACCACCCGGACCCGCGGATGGCTCAGGTCGAGCCATTCCGGCACCTGCTGGTCGGTGACCAGGTAGATGGTGCGGATCCACGGGGCGTACATGTCGATGGAGCGCAGCGAGTAGCGCAGTTCGTCCCGGTCGCGGAAGCGGGCGGCACTGCTCGCGGAGTCCTCGGTCTGCATGCCGAGGGCGCGCATCACCGCGTTCTTCCGCTCCAGCCAGGCGATGTCGCCGCCATTGACCCATGTGTACACGGCGTCGATGGGGAAGTTGACGTCTCCGTGGACGGCATGGGCATACGGCTCGATGGTGGGATAGGTGCGCCCGCCGAGCACGGTCCCGGTCACGTGCATGGTCTGTTTGGGAACCTTGTCGCCCACCACGGTGCGGACCGGGGAGACCATCATGTACGGGTCCTCCGGGTCCTCCTCCCAGAAGTTGATGGTGCAGCCGTAGACCCCGGCGAGGCGGAGGGTGCGGGCGGGCGTGACGCCGTTCTGGTATACGCGCACGGCCGAGCAGGGGGTCTGGGCGTACCGCTCGGCGAAGGCGGCGAGGACTGTAGTGGTCGGGCTCTGGCGTTCGTTGAGCAGCGCCACGTAGACGGCGCTGCCGCCGTGCGCGGCGGTGAGCGCCTTGAGCACGAGCTCCCGGTTGGAGGCGTGGACGGCAACCGCGTGCCGGACGTTGGTGTCCCGGGTGACGAAGTACGGGATCTGCGCGTGTTCCAGGGCCGTGGCGACCAGCGCCAGATTGTGCTGGACCACGTCCCAGGGCGATTCACTCCCCATCCGACGGCACAGCTGTCCGCCGTCGCGCACGAGGCCTCGGTCGGAACGGAGCAGCCGCTCCTCCAGGGCCCGCTGCTCCTTGGTGTCGATGGAGGTGGCGGGGGCCGGGGCGGCGGGACGGAGGATCCCTTCCTGGCCGCTCATCAAGGAGTGCAGGGCCTGCCGCTCCGCCTTGCGGGCCTCACGCTCCCCGGACGCCCGCTCGCTTTCCAACTCAGCGAAGATGTTCTCCCACATCGCGGTCACCACGGGCGGAGCGAGCCGGGCGACCGATTCGGCGGCCGCGTGCCCCATGCCGTGGCGCAGCGGGGCGTCCTCGATGAGCCGGATGAGCGCCTCGGCGGCGGCATCGGTATCGCCCGCCGGCACGAGGATGCCGGTCTGCCCGTCCAGGACGACTTCGCGCGGGCCGTTGGGGCAGTCGTAGGAGACCACGGGCACACCGGCGGCCTGGGCCTCGGTCAGCACCAGCGGGAAGGCCTCGTTGCGGGAAGTCATGAGAGCGAGGCTGGCCTTGGCCCACTCCTCGGCCAGGTGGGGGGAGTTGCCGTTGAGCTGGACACTGTCCTGCAGGCCGAGCACGTCGATCTGTCGCCGCAGGGCACCGGCGAGCGGGCCGTCACCGAAGATGCGCAGTGTCCAGGTGGGGTGGCGGCGGGCCACGGTGTCCCAGATGGTGATGGCGTGGTCGATCTGCTTCTCGCCGACCAGACGGCCCGCGATGACGACGGTCCGGGTCTCCAGGGTGGAGCGTGGCCGGAACCCGCGCGGCAGGGCGTTGGGGACGACGTCGATACGGGGCGCGCTGTGACCGAGGGTCTCGGCGAACCAGTCGCGCGTGCGGTTGCTGAGCACGGCGAGCGCGTCCAGGCGGGAGGCGTAGCGCAGCAGCGGTTCGGCGCTGGGGCCCCGCAGTTCGGAAACACGGTGCTCCTGGTGGAGCGTCATCACGTGCGGGGGCGCCAGCTGCACCGCGAGCGCCATGAGCGCCGGTGTGGTGGTGATCAGCAGATCCGTGTCGGTGTGCTGGAGTGCGTACTCCAGTTCCAGGTCGGTCAGCCTGTTGAACGCCGCTTCCCAGGCGGGGTCCACCAGGGTGCTCGGCCGGTCGGCCACCTGCGCCCATGCCTCGGCGGCCAGGCCGGTGGGGCGGATCGGGACGGAAGCGGGCCCGGTCCGGTCAATCAGATAGTCGACACGGATGCGCTCGTCGATCGGGAAGAACAACTGCGGCTGAGTCTTGAGAATGCTCAGCACGCGGACGTCGTGGTTGCCCACGAGTTCGGCGGCCTGGTTGAACACTGCTCGTTCGGTACCTCCGACGGCGTCCGCAGTGAGCAGGAGAAAGGTGATCTTCATTGTGTGCGGTTACGCGGCTTCCGTCATCGGGCTGCACTGGATGCGGAAGTTACCCGCGGGCGTGTAGCGGGGCAGCACGAGCATGGGGTATCGGCCGACGGGCGTCACCGCGGTCTGCCGGAAGGCGAAGACCCGCCCGGGGTTGCGAACGTCGTGCAGGCGTCGCCCCAGGCGCATGTCGCGCAGGTTGTCCGAGCACAGGACCAGGTCCCACTGCTCGGCGTGGTCGCGGCGCGGCGCCATGAGGTGCAGCGGCACGGACACCTGCCACAGCCCTCCGTCGAACCGGTCAACGTCGACCTCCAGACAACGCCCGGAGGCAACGAACTCGGCCCAGGGAGCTTCGGGTTCACCTCCGACCACGCGGAACGTGACCTCGATCTGGCTGTGGGTCACGTGGACACGCACGACCTCCGCCGAGGGCTGGGGCGGGCTGAACGTCACCCGGGCGCTCCCGGTGACACTACGGCCCAGCCGGTAACGCGCCCCGGTCGCCGCAGATGCCTCCATGGGCCGCGTCGGGCCGCCGTACGGCACGGGAAGGTCGACGAGGAGCAGGGGCAGCGTGCGGCGGCGCAGCCCCCGTGACAGGCGCAGCCGGATCTTCCAGCGGCCGGGGGTCAGGGGCAAGCCGCTCACGTCCTGCCCGAGCAGGATCGCGGCGTCCATCACGACGCCTCCGTCGTGGTCGGCGTAGACCTTGGCGGCTGTGGCGAGCCGACGGCCTCGGCGTCTCAGTTCGATCCGGGCCCCCTCCTCCGGCCGGACCCAGTGCGGCATCCGGGCGTGCAGGTTGACGGTCTGCCCGTCGAGCACCGCGGCATAGCGGAGTACGGCCGCCCGGCCCTTGCGCCGGGGCAGGAAGAACCGACGCAGCAGGACCGACCGGACGCGAGTGGTCTGGCGGCGCATCCGGCGGCGCAGTGCGCGCAGGATTCGTCGGCGCTTCATCGGGCGACTCCGTCGGCGAGGCCGTGGTGGGTGGGGACCGCGTCCAGACTCGGGGGCAGGATGCGGCGGTCGATGAGCCGGGTGGGACCGGTGGCCCCGTCGGGCAGCTCGTATCGGCTGGGGACGGGGAAGTAACTCTCGAGGAACGACCGGACCATGCGGTCCTGCGCCTCGGGGTCGGGATGCACGACCGTGTCGTTGAGGCAGAACGTGTCGAAGTCGCGGCGGGCGAGCAGCGAGTTCAGGCGGCGCTGGGCCTGGTCGGCGGCGAGGTCCACATAGACGTAGCGCAGGTTGCCGACGGTCGCGCGGCTGGTGTGGAAGCCGTAGTAGTGGTGCAGGGACGAGGCGATCGGTACATCCTGGGGCGAGCGGAAGCGTGAGTGCTGGGTGCGGCGGTGCTCCTCGCCATACACCAGCTCGATGTCGGCGAGGACGCTGCGGCGCAGTGCGTGCGGGGTGTGCTTCATCTTCTGCGCAATCCGGGTGCCGAAGGACCGCTCGATCAGGGCCCTGCTGTTCTTGCCCGCGGCGTTCACCGGCAGGTCGTCGTGGCTCGAGGAGCCCGTCGGCACGACCGCCTTGGACTGGAAGAACTTGCTCAGTCCGTTGGCGTGGAAAAAGTGTCCGGGGGTGAGCGGGCGGCCGAAGAACACGTCGTCGTTGAGGTACAGGAAGTGCTCGGACAGCCCGTCTATTCGGTGCAACTGACTCTCGATGGCATGCGAGTTGAAGGTCGGCAGAGCAGTGGGGTCGGAGAAGATCTCGCGGTGGTCGACGACCTGCAGGCCCGGCACGTCGGTATCGAGCCACGCGGGCACCTGCCCGGCGGTGACCAGGTAGATGTTGCGCACCCAGGGTACGTACTGGTGCAGGGAGCGCAGCGAGTAGCGCAGCTCGTCGCGGCTGGTGAACCGCGCGTCGTTGGCGGCCTGCGCGTGCAGATTCGAGACAGGCGCGCCGGGGCGCCCCGAGCGCGCGGCGTCCCGTTCCGCCGCCCACACCGGGTCGGAGTCGTCGACCCAGGTGTAGACGACGTCGATGGGGAAGAGGTGGTCGTCCGGCAGCGGCTGGGTGAACTCCGGCAGGGTACGCGTGACGCCGGTGGTGTAGGCGCCGGGTACGAGGGCGAACAGGGCCTGCGGAACGGCCGGTCGCGGCGTGTCCGCGGGGACCAGATCGACGACGCGATTGGGGCGGGGGGCCTCGTACTGGCCGTCCCGTTCCGTCCAGAACTCGAGGTCGCACCCCTGGTCGCCACCGAAGACGAGGTGCTGTGTGGGATCGGTGACGTACCAGGCAAGCCGGAGGGCGTCGTGCTTGCGCAGCTGGCGCCAGGACTTGTCGTCGTCGCCCGGTCGCATGCCCGACTCCGATGCGGTGGCCGCGCCCACGTAGCCCGGGGTCTGCTCGAAGGCGATCTGGAGCATCTCCTCCGCCGACTCACGCAGTGCGACGGGCACCGCGACCGTCGGGACGTCCTTCGTGGTACCGCGGACACAGAAGTATTCGACGTCCCCGGCCTCCAGCGCGGAGACGAGAATATGCAGATTGCGAGCCCGGGCCGCCCACGCCGTGGCGCCCTCCACGAGCAGGGCACGCATGTGCCGGCCTTCGATGCGCACCACCCGCTGCGCGGTGGCCGCACTGTGCCGGGGCACCTTGCGGCGGCCGCCCATTGCCCAGACGACCGTCGCCGACCGGATGGCGTCGACGGAGGTGAGCGAGGACTTGACGGCGGAGCGCAGCGGGGCCGGCACCTTGCTGACTATGCCCCTTCGTGCGCCCACCGGCACCACGGACCGATAGGCCGAGACCAGCGATCCCGCCTCCGGGTTACCGGAACCGACCACGAGGCATCCACCACCCACGCCACTGCGGTCCAGCGCCTACCGCGGCCAGGACACCACCTCGTGCCCAGACGTTGGGCGGTATGAGACCAATCTTGTCATCCACCATGCAAACCGTTCCACTGGACGGTCAGACCTGCCCACCGGCGAGCAAGTCACAGAACCTTCACACAAAAAGCCGATCAACGTCCAGCCGAAAAAGTGGGCATATGCGACACATGGTCGTGAGGAATCCCACCGCCCGCTCGTACAACCGTTTACAACTTCACGAAAACATCACATAACATCGAGGTGACGAGCCGATGCCGCTTGTCACTGAAAGGCGGTCCGGGACGCCTCCCCGGCAGCTCACAGCCTGTGCCAGTGCGGCGAGAACGTGAGGCCTGGACCCAAGTCCTGCCGGCCGACGGACACGCCCCCGCCCCGACCACGAACCGCTACGACGACGCGACCATGTCCGTCGAGCGCGAGGGCGGGGTCACCGACGCACTCCTCGGCGGTGTCCGACCACCAGACGCCGCGCTGCTCCCCCTCAGTACCGCAGACCCCGATCAGCAGGGTGCCGCCCGCCCCGCGCTGCGCAAGAACCGTGCAGTCGTAGCCGTCGAGCGGGGCGCGCAGCGCCACTACAGCACCGCCCCCCGAGTGCCCGCCCACCGGCACGGGCCAGGCGCCCGCCCGGTAGGCGACAATCCCTGTCGTGTTCGCATCGACCCAGTAGTAGGTGAGGCGGTCCGGCGCCGTCTCCAGCGCCGTCACGGAACCCGGCAGCGCATAGAGCTGCAAGGGTGGGGCGATCTGCAGCGAGCCGTCCGGATGATTCTGGCGCCACTGCTGCACTCCGCGATCACTGGGCGCGAAGACCTCCACGAGCCCGCTCGAGGTCACCGACGCCACGAGTTCGGCGGCGAGCCCGACCCCCTTGAGGTCCTGCCAGGCTCCCCATTTACCGCCCTTCTCCTCGCGGCGCACCTGCAGTCCGCGACCCGCGTTGCGCACGAAGACGAAGACAGTGCCCTGCGCGTCGACGACCCCGGCCGGCGCACCGACCTTCCGGCCCGCCTCCCGGTCACGGTAGAAATTGCCGAGGGAGCGCCAGTCGGTGACGGGACGACCGGTCTGGTACTGGATGGCGTGCACGATGTCCACGCCCGGCCCGTCGGAACCACGGCGCTCGCGCCGCCCGAGAAAGTGCACGTACGAATCCGCGCCCTGAATGACCGTCAGGTCCGTCAGGTCCGCGATCGGCACGAACTCCGGGCCGTCCCACCCTTCCCCGCCCGGACTCCGCTGCGTCCAGCGCAACAGACCGCCGTCCGTGCGGGCGTAGAGCGTGAGCCTGCCGTCCTTGCCCAGCGGCATCCAGCAGCCGCGCAGCGTTCCGGAGACCTGGTGGCACCCGGACGACGGGGCGAGAGGGTGGGCACTGCTCGCGGCGCCCGATCCTCTTCTCCGCATGACCCGCAACACCCTCTCTGCTTCACTAGTTCTTCATCTTGTCCTCACGGGGCCGACACATCATATGCTCAGCGTCGGCCCGCCCGGCGGGTCGTCGATGCTCGGTTCAGCGCAGCGCCTGCGGCATCCGCAGGCACCACCCGGCCCACGCCGAAGCGACCATGGCACGCGCATCGTGCTGCGGGTGCCAACCCAGCTCGGCGCGGATGCGATCGGCGGCGGCCACGACGCGGGCAGGGTCACCGGCCCGGCGCGGGGCATTCACGGGTTTGGCAGCGGCACCGTATCCCGTCACCTCACCGATCAGCTCGATCATTTCGCGCACCGAGACTCCCTCGCCGCGGCCGATGTTGACCGTCAGGTCCGTGCCCGGCTCCCGGTCGAGGAGGGCACGGGCCGCGGCAAGATGCGCCGAGGCGATGTCGTCGACATGGATGAAGTCACGTACGCAGGTGCCGTCCGCGGTGTCGTAGTCGTCGCCGAAGACGACGGGGGCCGCCCCCTGCGTCAGCTTCTCGAAGACCATGGGCACCAGGTTGAACACGCCGCTGTCGGCGAGCAGCGGTGTGGCCGTGCCGGCGACGTTGAAGTACCGCATCGAGGCGGTGGCGATGCCGTGCGCCTTCCCGGCGGCGCGCACCATCCACTCACCGGTCAGCTTGGTCTCGCCATAGGGGTTGATCGGGTCGCACGGAGTGTCCTCCGTCACAAGCCGCACATCGGGCATGCCATAGACGGCCGCCGAGGACGAGAACAGGAAGGCGCGCACGCCGCTGTCGGCGACCGCCTCCAGCAGGGTCTGCAGACCCTGCACGTTCTCCCGGTAGTAGTACAGGGGGCGTTCCACGGACTCGGCGACCTGCTTCTTCGCCGCGAGATGAACCACGCCGTGCACCGACAGGTCCGTCAGGGTACGCCGCAGCTGAGCTGCGTCGAGAGTCGATCCCTGCACAAACGGGACGTCCGCGGGAACCCGCGAGCGGTCGCCCGTCGAGAGGTCGTCGTACACCGCGACCGACTCACCGGCCCCCCGCATGGCGCGCACCACATGCGCACCGATGAAGCCCGCCCCGCCCGTGATCAACCAAGTCATGAACGAATAATAGTTCGACGTTCCCACGTCACGTTCCAGATTCTGCTGCGCAATTCGTGGGTTACTGAGTTTCGCCGCGTGATGGATCGAGCAACTCTCCGCGGTTGGGATGCGGTGGACATGAGGGCATAGACCAGCGGGTGTAGGCAGCCAGGGTTGGCCGCCTGCACCCGACAGTGGGAGGGCTTCCGAGTGAGCGAGATCGGTCCGTACGCCAGGAACCGGCCGGGCCCGCGCGACGACACACAGCGCGGACACCGGCCTCCCGCTCACACAGACCGTCCGCCCCAGGGTGCCGTCGCAACCCGCCTTCGATCAGTCTGTCGCTGAACGCGACTGTTGGCTCCCGTCGGCCGGGCTGTCAGGAACGCTCGCGGCGGAAGCGGATCGCGGTGCCTCCGCCGGCGACGAGTCGTAGCTTCAGCACGGTGGACGCCCGCACGGTCCTGGTCTCGATGTCGATCGGCAGCGGGTTGTCGTGCCAGCTGGTGTCGTCGGCGTCGCTGTAGATCTCGGCGCTGTGACGGCCCGGTCCGAGGAACCGCAGGGGCACCGTCAGTGTTCGGTCCTGCTCGTCGGTGATCGCGCCGAGATACCAGGTGTCACCCTTGCGGCGGGCGGCGACCGTGTAGTCGCCGATCACACAGTCCAGGAAGCGAGTCTCGTCCCAGCTGGCCGGCATGTCCTTCAAGTACGCGAATCCCGGGTGGGAGTGGTAGTTCTCCGGGGTGTCGGCCAGCATCTGCAGCGGGCTGAAGAACACCGAGTACAGGGCGAGTTGTGCGGCCGATGTCGTCTGCACGCGGGTACCGAGCCTGGCCGGGTCCCAGGTCACGTTGAGCACGCCCGGGGTGTAGTCGGCCGGTCCCCCCATGAACCTGGTGAACGGAAGGATGGTGGCCTGCTCCGGTGGATTGCCGAGCGGGCCCATGTAGTTCTGCTGCTCCATCCCGGCGACGCCCTCGCCGGTCATCATGTTCGGGTAGGTGCGCGCCAGCCCGGTCGGCTTGATGGCCTCATGCGCGATGATCACGATTTGGTGGCGGGCCGCGGTCTCGATGACCCGCTGGTAGTGGCGTACGGCCTCCTGGTCGAAGTGGCTGCGCCGCACCCCGCCCAGTTCGAACTTGGTGGCGTAGCCGGTCTTGATCGAGTGGATGCCGAGTTCCGCGTACCGCGCGAAGATCTTGTCCAGGTTCTGCTCGTAGTAGTCGACGAAGCCGCGGGTCTCGTTGTGCGCGGTGAACCCGACGCCGTTGGCCTGCGCGTAGCGCAGCACCTCGGGCAGGTCGAATTCCGGCTGGGGCGTGAGAAAGTCCTGGCCGGTCCAGCTGCCGCCCGCGCGGGTGTTCCATCCCTCGGCGAGCACGCTGTGGGCGCCCGCCTCCTTGGCGAGATCGATGTACTGTTTGACCCGATCTGTTGTCGCCCCGTGGCGCGGTCCTTCGGTCCAGGTCGTGTACCGCCGTTGCAGTTCCCACCAGACACCGACGTAGGTGCCGGGCGAGATCCACGACGTGTCGGCGAGCGCGCACGGCTCGTTCAGGTTCTCGATCAGGTGCGATTCGGCGAGATCACCGGGACGGTCACCGATGACCAGGGTGCGCCAAGGCGTGGAGAACTCGCCCGACAGCCGGGCCTTCGTGCCGTCGGGAAGGCTGATCAGCTCGCTGGTGAAGGTACCGGGCCGGGTGGTCTCGGCGGCCAGGGTCATGCTCGGATAGTCGATCAGCGCCGCCTCGTGCACGACGATGTACTGACCGTCCGGGGTGGCCAACGTCAGCGGGGTCTGCGCGGTCTTCACTTCTGACAACGGGGCCTGCCGGTAGTGCCGCTCGTCGGCTCTCCAGTCGGTGCCCGCCGCCAGCGACCAACTCGTGGCGGTAGGCGGCAGTACGAACTCGGTCCGCTCGGCGGTGACGGTGTAGGCGTCGAGCCCCGCCTGCGCGGGCAGGCGGTAGCGGAAGCCGACACCGTCGTTGAAGACCCGGACGATCAGGTCCAGCTGTATCCCACTCGTCCGCTGCTTGGTCCGAACCACGCATTCCTTGGCATGGTTGCGGACGAGCGCGTCGGGGCCCCACGACGGGCGCCATGACTCGTTGATCGTTCTGCGCTCGACGAATTCCACCACCAGCCCCTCGGTGAGCGAGGGCCGGTCGGCCAGGTCGAGCCCCAACCCGGACGAGGCCACCAGGGCCCGCCCGCGGCTGCTGACTTCGTACCAGAGGCGTCCATCGGCGACTCGGATGGTCACCTTCAGCTGGCCTTCCGGCGAGGCGACCACGACAGGGCCGGGCGTCACGTCGGAGGAGGACGCGGATTCGGACGCGTAGGCATGCGCGTTGACGGTGGCGGCGAGTGCCCCGGTGAGCACCGCGCCGGCGGTGGCTCCCAGAACGGCACGGCGGTGCGGCTTCGCGGGCATTTCACACTCCATCACAGTTGGTCGGCTACTGACTGGGTGGCATCCGCATTCGCGTCCTGGATGCCCCGGCGATGACGGCAGACGCAGGGTGCGCGGATGTGCGGCCGGTCATGCCCTGGTGTGCTTGGCAGCAGGGGAGGACTCGGGGGAGTCCGCGCCAGTCGCGCGGGCGATGCCACGACCGGTGCGGATCCCTCATGATCTCAAAGCCTCGGTGCCCTCTCGCGGGTTACGCGGGGTCGGGTTCCGGGCTCATGGAACGAACTTCCAGGCGCCACAGCGAGTAGCCCCAGTTGGTTGTCCGCTTGATGCCTTGCATGCGCACGTACCGGGCGGTCACCGGATCCACAGTGAGCTCGTCCACGCGGGCGCCGGACGGCTTGCCCCGAACCGAGGCCACCGTCTTCCAGTTGGCGGCGTCGTCGGAGACCTGGATGTCGTAGTCACGACCTGAGGCGTTCTCCCAGTCGAGCAGGACACGCTGGACGGCCTGCGGGGAGCCGAGGTCGACCTGGATCCATTCATCGTCGCGGTAGGCACTGGCCCATCGGGTCTTGCCGTCGCCGTCGGTGGCGTTCTCCGGTCCCAGGCTCGCCACTTCGGTCGAGGAAGCGGTGGTCGGCCGGTGCAGCGCCAGGTCCGGCACCTCGAAGACGCGCATGCTCCACAGGGCGTACCCGTTCTGCTTCTTGCCGGCCTGCGTGCCGACGAGCCGTACGTGCCGTGCCGTGACCGGATCGAACGTCAGAGTGTCGACTCCCGCGGCCTCGCGGCCGGTACGGCTCGCGACGGTGGTCCACTTCTCGCCGTCACGTGACACCTGGACCTCGTAGTCCCGCCCGTAGTCGGGTCCCCAGTCCAGCTCGACCTTGCTGACCACGACCGGCTTGCCGAGGTTGACCTGCAGCCATGCCTCATCTCCCGGGCCGCTGGCCCAGTTGGTGGTGCGCACCCCGTCGAAGGCCGCGGCCGCCTCACCGGCGGAGGCGGTCGCCTCCTTCCCCAGGCTCACCTCTCCCGACGCCGACGCGGCGAGTGTCGTGGAGACCTTCGTCATGCCCGTGCCCACGCCGAGCTTGCGTACGGTCGACATGAAGGTGCTGTACGGCACGTCCGCCTTGGTGCCGCTCCACATCTTCTGCGCCAGCACACCGAAGGTGGGCTCGACCAGCGGGTGCACGTCCAGTTCGGAGTAGTCGGTCCAGGTCCGGTCGTTCCACACCGAGGACATCGCGCCGAGGAGCTGAGGGTCTCCCGGTGCGACGCTCTGGCCGCCGGGGAAGACATTCGGCTCCCACTGGTCGTAGAGGTATTTTCCGTCCAGTCCGCGGCCGTGGTAGTAGTTCGCGAACGGGACGATGTAGAGCAGCGCATCGTTGGTGTTGATGAAGGTGTAGCCGTCGCGCTTGGCGGCCTGCGGCCCGTACCAGCTGTTGTTCCAGCTGTTGAGGGTCACGTCGCGGTCGTAGCCGTCCCTGTTGGGTGCCATGATCGACAGACTGCCCCAGGCGCGCGGATGCTTCCCGAGGGTGCGGATGTGGGCCGCCATGTCGTTGAAGTACGTCTTGTAGCGGGGCTTGTCGACGGTGTACTCGTCGGCGCCGAAGTGCACGTCAGGGCCGCGGAACCACGGGGTGAACTCGTCGAACACCGACTTCATGAACGCGGTGGTCTCCGGCTTGGACAGGTCCAGGTGGTCGGAGTCGCCATTGTTGAGGCCGAGCGACGGGCGGAACCGGATGAAGGCGAGCGAGTGGGCGGGGGCGTCGATCTCGGGGACGAGCGTGACGCCGTTGGCGGCGGCGGTGTCCTCGAAGGAGTCCCAGTCGCGCCGGTCGTAGGCCCCGTCCTTCGAGGCGAGCCCGGACAGCGCGGGGTTGTCGGTCTTGAGCCGGAAGCCGGCCTGGGCCTCGCTCCAGGGCAGGTCCCTCTTGAACCCGTTGTCGTTGAGGTGGATCTGGAACTCGTTGACCTTGAACCAGCCCATCAGGCGTATGTAGTCACGCATGAACTCCGCGGTGAAGAACCGCCGCCCCACGTCCAGCGTGAAGCCCCGCACCTTGTAGTTCGGCCAGTCCACGGCGGTGCCCACGGGGACGGAATCTCGGCCGTCGTCGAGCAGCAGGATCTGCAGGAGCGAACGGGTGCCGTAGTAGACGCCCTTCGCCGTCGGCGCAGCGATCTTCACGTTGCGATCGGTGGCCGTGAAGGTGTAGCCCTCCTCGGCGAACCGGGCGCCATCCTTCGCGTCGGCGAGGGAGGGATCGACCGACAGGACGATGTCACCGTTCTGCGGAATTCGGGGGGACACGGCCAGCTTGCGCCCTGTCACTTCTTCGATCTCGGCAGAGAGTTGCGCGCCTTGGTCGCCGAGTTCGTCGGCCTGCTCCTTGGCCAGCACGATCCGGCTGTGCTTGTGTAACTCGAACGAACCCGTCCCGCCCTCCCACTGCTGAAGAGCAGGCACCACGGTAGGGCGGGGGTTGACGTCGGTGTTCGCGGGGACTGGTTCGGAAGCTGCTGACGGCACTGCCAGGAGGGGCAGGAACAACGCGAGCGTCATCCCTCTGACCAGCCGAGCAGCATGTCTTTTCATGCGCACTCCAACCTCCATTCAATCGGAATCGAGCAAGGTATACCCGTGTTTCCGACAGCGGTCTAGACCTCTTGACCCAGATCTCTTGGTCGTCGAGATCCTTCGTGCGAGCAGAGGATTCGGACTGGCAATAGACAAAAACCCCGACGCCAGCGATGACAGCAGCGTCCGCGCCGCCGTCACGGCCGCATGCGGGTCTTCTATATGTCCGCCCAGGTCGCTGCCCAGCACTGCCCCGTCTCAAAGGCGTTCTACGAACGCAAGAGGGCCGAGGGAAAGACCCACAAGCAAGCTGTCATCGCCCTCGCGCACCGCCGCCTGAACGCCCTGTGGGCACTCCTCCGCGACGGTCGTCCCTTCGAGAGCAGTTCACCCACCCGTGCTGCCTGCCTTGGATGAGGTGACCACACTCAGTCACGAGCCAAGTTTGACAACCGCATTGGGAATAAGTAGGAGTTCTTCGGAAACATAGGATACCTTCACTCCTTCCGTGGCCATCGAGATCCTGCACGTTTGCCCAGGTAACTGAGGGCGCACGGGGTCATGACTGCATTCATTGCATCCCAGGTATGGACACTGACACAGATCGTCCCTGTAAATTGATCGGATGTATAGCGGCCCGCCGTTGCAGGGGACATGCCGTTGACACACGACGATGGATGGTCGCCATGAACCCGAGACAGCGTCAGGGCGTTACCCGCCGCAGGCGAAAGGTGGCGGTGACCAAGCTGATCAGCGCAACCGACATGCGGTTCCCGCCTCGCGCGAACTCGCGCTCCTGCGCCATGGAACCACGCGGGGTGCGAGGCCATCAGGGAGTGCGTCCCAGGTGATCGCAGCGCTGGACCCGACCCAACACCACGCGCCCGGACCGCACATCGATGCCCCGGGCATGATCACCGTCGACGAACACGCCCAGGTCGCCGACTTCCGTACCGGCGAGGTGAACTCCAGCTGGATCGACCAGTACGGCAGGGCGGCCACCCGCATGAAGGTATGCCCGGAATCCTCGGTTCCACCGGTCTTACGAATCGCCGGCTCAAACCTACTTACGGAAAGGTAGAGCATCCGCATGGAACGCAGAGACTTTCTCGCCTCCGCAGCCGCGTCCGCCGTTCTCACCACGGGTCTGTCCCCTGCTGTCGCGGCCGCGGCGCCGCTGACCGCCCCGGAGGCGACGGACGCCGCCGCTCCCGAGGCGTCCCGCCTCGTACTGTGGTACGACAAGCCTGCCGGGCCGTGGCTGGAGGCGTTACCGCTCGGCAACGGCCGCCTTGGCGCGATGGTGTTCGGCGGAGCCGACACCGAGCGGCTCCAGCTCAACGAGGACACCCTGTGGGCAGGCGGTCCTTATGAACCCGCCAATCCGAAGGGCCTGGCCAACCTCCCCGAGATCCGCCGGCGGGTCTTCGCCGGCGAGTGGGCATCCGCTCAGTCCCTGATCAACTCGACGTTCCTCGGCAACCCGGTCGGGGAACTGATGTACCAGACGGTCGGCAACCTGCGCCTGTCCTTCCCGGACACCGGCAACGTCACGGGCTACCGGCGCGAGTTGGACCTGGACAGGGGCGTCGCGACCACCACATACACCCGCGGCTCGGTCGGGTACCGGCGTGAGACGTTCGCCAGCCACCCGGACCAGCTGATCGTGGTCAGGCTGACCTCCGACACCCCCGGCACCCTGTCGTTCACCACCGCCTTCGACAGCCCGCAGCAGGCCCAGACGTCCTCCCCTGACAGGATCACCGCCGCCTTGGAGGGGACTGGCCAGACCCGTGAGGGGATCACCGGCCGGGTCCGCTTCCGCGCCCTGGTCCGCGCCCGCACCGAAGGCGGCACCGTGCGCAGCGAGAACGGCACGCTGGCCGTGGACGGAGCCGACGCGGTGACCTTGCTGGTGTCCATCGGCACCAGCTACAACGACTACCGGGACGCCTCGGGCGACCACCGCGCCCGCGCCGAGGGCCCACTGAACACCGCCGCCGACACTCCCTACGGGCAGTTGCTCTCCGGGCACGTGCGCGACCACCGTGCGCTCTTCCGCCGGGTCTCGCTGGATCTCGGCACCACGGATGCGGCCCTCAACCCGACCGATCAACGGGTGGCCGCCTTCGCCGGGGGCGACGACCCGCACCTGGTGGCGCTGCACTACCAGTTCGGCCGCTACCTCCTCATCGCCTCCTCCCGCCCCGGCACCCAGCCCGCCACCCTGCAGGGCATCTGGAACGAGCAACTCTCCCCGCCCTGGGACTCCAAGTACACGATCAACATCAACACGGAGATGAACTACTGGCCCGCCCCCACCACCAACCTCCTGGAGTGCTGGGAACCCGTCTTCGCCCTCCTCGACGACCTCGCGCAGGCCGGACAGAAGACCGCGCGAGTACAGTACGGCGCAGACGGCTGGGTGACCCACCACAACACGGATGCCTGGCGCGGCACCGCGCCCGTCGACGGCGCGTTCTGGGGCATGTGGCCCACCGGCGGCGCCTGGCTCGCCACCTCCATATGGGAGCACTACCGATTCACCGGCGACCGTGACGCCCTGCGCCGCCGCCTGCCCGTCGTCGAAGGAGCCGTTCGCTTCTTCCTCGACGCTCTCGTCCCCGACCCCGCCACCGGGCACCTGGTCACCTGCCCGTCCGTTTCCCCCGAGAACGCCCACCATCCCGGCGTCTCGGCGTGCGCCGGGCCGACCATGGACAACCAGATCCTGCGCGACCTCTTCGACGGCTACCTCGCCGCCTGCGACGCGCTCGGCACCACCAGTCCGTATGCCGACCAGGTGCGCAAGGTCCGCGCCGGACTGCCGCCCATGAAGATCGGCGCGCGGGGGCAGTTGCAGGAGTGGCAGCACGACTGGGACGCGGGCGCGCCCGAGCAGCACCACCGCCACATCTCCCATCTGTACGGGCTGCACCCCAGCAATCAGATCACCAAGCGCGGCACGCCGGACCTCTTCCAGGCCGCTCTGAAGACGCTGGAGATGCGTGGGGACGCGGGCACCGGCTGGTCCCTCGCCTGGAAGATCAATTTCTGGGCGCGGGCCGAGGCCGGCGCACGCTCCTACAAGCTCCTCACCGACCTTCTCACCCCCGAGCGCACCGCCCCGAACCTCTTCGACCTGCACCCGCCCTTCCAGATCGACGGCAACTTCGGCGCCACGGCGGGCGTGACCGAATGGCTGCTTCAGTCCCACACCGGCGAGGTCCACCTGCTGCCCGCGCTTCCCCCGCAGCTCCCCGACGGCCGTGTCACCGGCCTCCTCGCCCGCGGCGGCCTCACCGTCGACCTCGCCTGGAGCGGCGGCGCACTGAACCATGCCCGCCTGGCAGCACTCCAGGGCGGCACCGTGCACCTGCGCACCGCCGCACCGGTCGCCGTGCACTCCACCAGCAGCGCTCCGCCCGACGTGACGCGCCCCGAGGAGGCCGTCGCCGTGTTCGAAACCGAGGCAGGCGGGAAGTACGTGATCACACCGCTCTGATGGGCGTTGTCATGCTGGGCGTACTCGTCGACGACGAGGCGCAAGTGCCGCTCTCCGGTGATCAAGATCCGGTCGGTGGCCTCGCAGCGGCATGATCCGACCCAGCGCTCGGCGATCGCGTTCATCCGGGGCACGCCCGGCAGGATGGGCACCATCCAGTGCACCGACGGCGGTGAAGACCGCGTCGAAGCCCTCGGCGAAGTACCTGGCGTTTTCCCGGATCAGGTACCGGATGCCGGCGGTGCGTGTGTCGTCCCAGCTCATGGGAGGCTGCGGGCGCACTGGGTGGCCCATTCGACGGTGACGTTGCGGGTGACGCCGGCGACGTGCACCCGCCGGGTGCCGTGCTCGATGAAGAACAGGACGAACAAGCGCCGCACGAAAACGGTGTCCACTTGGAAGGCATCGACAGCGAGGATCCCCTTGTCGGCGTACGCATGAACGTCCCCACAACGTACGAGCGAACGCGGCCAGTTCCTGGCACGCTGAGGGCAGGTGCTCGGCACTCTGCTGTTGATCGATATGTGGCGGCAGAGGGCGGCTGAAGATGGTCTTGGATCCGCATCGCTGGTTGGAACTGCGGCGCTTCCGTGGCCTGCTGGAGTCCGCGGCGATGAGCCTGTCGGAGATTGCCAGGGAGACGGGACTGGACCGGAAAACGGTCCGTAAGTACCTCTCCGGTGAGGGGCCGGCGGCCCCGCCGCGGCGGACATCAAATGGACAGTATCGCGGGCGGGTGGTGGACGAGTTCGCGCCGCTGATCTGAGATTCATTGTTCGTTCGTCCCTTCCGTGCCGGGCGGGCTTCCTCGGCGCCGCCTGGACGGGCTCACGGACGGCGAGTGGCTGGACATCGAAGCGGGCGAGCGGCGAGGACCTCGCCGCGTCCCGGGCCAAGGGCCTGAACCTGCCCGGGATCGCGGCGTTCTTCGGGACCATCGACACCGTACTGGCCCGACGGCGCCCTGAGGTCGGGCGCCGCCGGCGCAGGGCCTACAACCCTTCCTGGACGTCCTGGTCGACCGGGAACTCCTCGAACTGCGTGGCGGGTGCGTCGCTCGCCACGACCCCGTCCGCCGCGAGGGTCACGGGGGGCAGGGTCTCGGCCTCCGGCACGACAGGCTCGCTTTCCAGCCCCGCCTGGCCCTTCAGCCCGCGGAAGTTCTCCTCCACCACACCGCCGAGCGCGGCACACCAGGTGCTCAGGTCCACCCGCCCGGTGACCCGGAGCCCGTGCAGGGCCTGCAGCTTGGCGACCGCGACCCACGTCGCCCGGTCAAAGGTGCCGGTCGCCTTCACGGCATACAGCTTGGTCGCCAGGATCGACTGGACGCCGAGTACCGCAGACCCGGTGGCACCCATGCCGATCTCCGGGGCCAGCGCCTCCCAGGTCGGCCCGGTCATCGTGCCGTCCGAGGCGGTGGGGAAGCCGTGCGCCGTCTGGAAGGCGCGCACCGCTGCCAGCGTGGCCGGGCCGAAGGCCCCGTCCGCAACGAGGTTGAAGCCCTGGGTGTTCAGCAGGTGCTGCAGCGTACGGACCGTGGCGCCCGCGCAGGAGGTGAACGTGTCGGGCCAGGTGCGGGCCGGGATGGTGCTCGGGTCCTGGCCGAGGCGCTTGGCGACGTGCAGGCGCAGCAGCGGGAAGGTGGAGTAGAACTTCGCACCGGGACACTGGGTGTTGTTCCAGTCCCAGTGGCCGGTGATGTTCTGGGCGCCGAAGCCGTACTGGGTGCAGATGGTGGTGGAGAGCTGAACCAGCGACCACCACAGCTTGCCGGTGGGCAGCTCGTCGATGTAGGTGCCTTCGTTCTCGATACCGATCGACTGGGTGTTCTGGCCGACGGCGTGCGCGCTGACGATCTGGTATCCGCCGTCCTCGAGCGCGTCCAGGCTGCCATGCCGCCCTTCCAGCACATAGCCGCCGCGGCTGATGCTGAAGTGATTTCCGGTGTCCGACCAGCCGTTCTTGTCCATGTGGATGTACTGGACCCGCTCGGCGCAGGCGATGGCCGCCTCCATGGAGAAGTCCATGGTGTTCGGGAACGCCATGTGGTGCACCACGATCCGCCGGGTGGAGCCCGTACGCGTCGTCAGCTCCCCGGCGGGCGGCCGGGCACCCCACTCGTCGCAGCTCATGATGTACGCGGTGTCGGACAGGTCGGCCGGAGCGGCGGCCGAGGCACCGCTCGCACCGGCCAACTGGCCGGCCCCGAGACCGGCGACGGCGGCTGCGCCGGCGCCAGCCCGCAGGGCATTGCGCCGGGATATGTACACGGGCTCGAAGGACATGAGGCGTTCCTCTCCAGGGCTGTCCGGGGTCTCTCGCCGCTACGCCACGCTACTCCGTGTACGCCAGCAGGCAGCCTTCCTTCTAACCCGTTGACTGCCCCAATGTCCAGGATTTTCAGGATCGTTGACTACCTACACCAAGTCCTGACACCGCAGTTCGGTCTCACCCACGGAAGACGTACGGGACCGGGCTGCTCATCAAGGTGCTCGCCACGAACCAGATTGGGGGCCCAGTCGGCGACGGCTTTCGCCATGGGCTACCAAGATCCGGGCCATTCCCGGACCAACTTCCCCATGTGCTCCGTCAACGAGCCATACTCCCTGGTCAAGCAAGGCGCGGACGTGGAACACCGGCGTCCTCCTCCAGCACGGCGCTTCAGCTCGCGGGACTCGTGGCGCTCCCGTTGTGTGCCACGCTGTGGCGGTTATCAAAGGGGAGGATGAGATGACTGAGAAGCTGCTGACGAACAAGCAGGCGCTCGCCGCAGTGATCCAGGCGCTGGGCGGCATCTGGGACACGCAGCGTGCCGTACTGGCCCTGCGCGTCGCCGGGTACGAGCCGACAAGTGATGAGGCTGCGGGCAAGGAGGCCCGCCGCCGCCTGCGCGACCTCGCCGATGACGGAGTGATCGTGAGGCTGGATCCGAACCAGGCCGTTTACCGGCTGGCGTGATCGGGTCTTCCAAGCCCCGCCGCTTTACTCGTGGGCGGCGGGGGCATTGGGTCTGTGCGCCTCGTAACGTACGGTCAAAACTGGCCTACGGCTCGCGCCTCGGGGCCCTCCGGTCGGCTCGCACATGTTCGAGAGGTGCGAAATCCGCCGCGCCGCGGTCGTCATCGGGCACTACGTCCGCTCATTCAGGGGGTCGAGTAGGGCTGCGGCGGATCGGAGCGTTCTGCGGGGTCTCGCACGGAGCTTGTCGGCGGCGAGTGCAGGTCCCAGCCCGTGCCCGGTCCGCGCAGAGCGGTGTGCTGGTCCAGCAACGCGCGGCCCTGCCCGTAGAAGAGACCGGCCCCTGTGTCCTGCGCCGGCCAGGGCGCTTCGTCAGCACCAACGGGTGCGGGGGCAGTTCCAGTGGCCCCCGCCGGACGAGCCGCCCCCAGAACTGCCCGAGCTGTCCGGCAGGCCGTTCGGGAAGGTGCTATCGCGGTTCCGGTCGCCGGGGAACGGGTCGCGGTAGTCGGGGTCGCCGTCGTCGTCCCGGTCCGGCAGGTCCACCCTGCCGTCGTGCCCCCGGTCCGGCTGGGGGCAGCCGTTGTCCGGGTCGGTCAGTTCGAGGGTCACCCACGTGTCGAGGGTTACGTCCGCGCCCTCGGCGGGGTCAGTCACGCACACGCGCCAGTCGTCGTACTCGCCCTCGTCGGGAAGCAGGTCGTTGCCGTACGCCGTGTCCGCTCGCAGATGGTGGTCTGGGACGACACCGAGGTCCAGGACCTCCTTCTGCGCCGTCCTCCACGTCTTCCAGACCAGGTCCGGCATCTTGGGCCATCGGATGGCTCCGCCGTCCGCCTCGGGACACGGTGCACCCGTCTGCACCGCGCCAAAGTCGATCGTCTTCGTACCGCCGTACGTCCTGCCGGTATTCTGGAAGCAGACGGTCCAGTTGAGTCGAATAAAGATGCTCTTGTCCTGGTCGGACGCGTCATGCTCACCGACACCGAACCCGGCGGCCTCGGCCTTGTCCCGCGCCTTGTCCAGCCGCAATCCTCGGTAGTCCGGAGCCTGGGGCGGCGGCTCCGAGAGCCGCTCCTGCTCCCCGGCCGCCGAGGGAGAGGGCGAGGTGGCGGCCGTACGTTCCTTCTCCGCGCCCTTCGCGTCCGCCTGCGCCACGGTGTTCGACGCCCCGCCCTCGGGCGGGTCCGGGATGACCGCGCCGAGCAGCGCCATGGCACCGATGGTGGCGGCCACCTTCACGCCCTTCTGCCAAGGGCAGCCCTTCCAGATCAGGACGATCGCGGCGATCAGGACCAGGAAGCCCAAGTACTGGTTGACCAGGCCGAGCAGGGGCACGGCGAGCACGAAGCCGAGGCGGCCCGGGGTGGTGAGCCACCATCGTGTGCCGAGGGCCGGTGGGCGGGGCATGGCGGTGTTCTTTTCTGGAGCAGGGATACGACGGGCCCGCACGGCACTCCGGCCGTCTGTCGAGCGACCGAATCGTACCGGTACGGGCGGTGCTGGGAAAACAGCTCCCGGATCGGCCGCTTCCGCAGCGATGAGCCGTTCGACGAGACCTGGACCATCATGCCGAGTTGGTGGGCGTACTCGTACGCCGCGCCGAACTCGCGGTCGATCAGCGCCTCGCCACCGGTGATCTGCAACCAGAAGACCCCCGCGTCCCTCAGCGTCTGGAGGAGCCGCTGCTTGCCATCCCAGTCCAGGCCCTCGAACCGCTTCTCGCCGAGGTAGCAGAACTCGCAGTCGTAGTCACAGCCGAGGTTGATCTCCCACGACGCCTTGCCGTATCCGTACCGGGCCCGCTCGCGGACGAGGACGACGTCGCCGACCGGCGACGTGGGCAGCTCTGTGCCCCACGCCTTCGCCGCCGCGTCGGTCAGCCAGGCCGGAATCGGCCGGCCCTCCGCGCTGGCCGCCGCCAGTTCCTCGTAGCGGACTTCCGGGATGCGCACGCCGGCCGACTGGCCGGGCTGGACGAGGAGGTACTGGCCGAGGAACGGGCTGGCGACGAGCCGCGGTGTCGTGCCGTTCCGCGCTTCCTGGTCTCTGCTGGTGCTCATCGGTGCGGTCATGGGACCTCCACGGGTAGGTGCGTGCGACTGGAGCGGTCAGGCCCGGTTGTGGGCAACGATCAGGGCTTCGATTCGGCGGATGCACGGCGGACAGCAGTAGAAGGGGGCCTCCCCGTACTCCAGGCTCTGGGCGGGCCCGAGCCACAGCACGGGAACGTCGGGCGCCTCGCAGCGCCAGCACTGGCCGGTGATCCACGTCCTTTCCATGGGGCGGCTATCCGTCTTTGATGCCGAGGAGCAAGGCGCCGAGTAGTGCGGCGAGGGTCACCATGTAGAGGACCTGCCGGGTGCGCTCACTCACCGGGTGTCTCCCAGCCTCAGTGCGGTCGGGGGTCTCATATCTCTGTCCCGTCAGATCGGGCGGTGCATGGCAGCGAACATGATCACCGCGTGGACAAGCGGGAACACGACAGCCGCGGTGATGGGCAGTCTCGTACGGGCCGGATCGGGCTCGCCCTCGCCTCGGCTCACAGGAGGCCGCTCGGCTTGGCTGGTGGGATCGGCGGTGGGGGTGGGGTCTTGGGGCATGTCTGTTCCTTTCTCGTCGCGATGACGGAGATCTGCCCGTGGTCGATCGGCGCAGCCACGGGCAGGGGTTCATAGGCGGCGCGCACGCAACCGCTCGGCGCGGGTCTCTTGCAGCCAAAGCAGGTCGGCGAGGACGCCATCGCCCCTGCCTTGCAGCCCACGGATATGTGCCGGACAGGCATACGTCCCACCGACAGGCTGAAGCCCCCGCGCGGTGCCACACGTGATGCGACTGGGGGCCCGGGTCACCGGCGGATTTCCCGCCAGGCGCGGTTGAGCCGAACAGCGGTCTTGCACGGCGCACCAGCACGGCAGACAGCGCACGCCGTGGTGTGGCCCACAAGGGTGCGGTACGCCTGCTCAGCACTGGCTGCCGTGTTATCCATGACCGTCCTCGTCCGCCTCCGCCGCCCGGCGCTCCCCGAGGGCTCGCTGATAGCGGCCGTAGGCGACGAGCTGCGAGACCGCATCCGGGCTGCACAGGGCGCCGGGGCCTTCCATCGGCACGCACCAGTAGAACCGGAACTGCTCCGGCTCGGTCCGCTGCGGGCGCGGGACACCGAGGAAGCAACCGGACCCGAGACACTCGGCTTCCGGCACCTGACGGTCGGCCCATTGCGGTAGCCGTGACGTGCTCGCCGGTACGAGCGCGTAGTACCGCTGGGAGGTCGTGTCGATGAAAACGGGGCCATGAACCACTTCGTCCAGATAGACACCGATGCGCTTGGGATCCTCAGTGCCAGCGGCAGCCTGCACGATGCCGGCCGGGATGCGGATCGCGGCGAACAGTCCGCCGCACCGCAGGAGCGCGATTCCGGTCTCCTCCCACTCCCTGCGGGCCGCCTTCATGTCCTCGGCGGCCGCGAGGAGCCAGTGAGTGACCGCCAGCTCCCGCTCACAGCGCGAATGCACCAGGGCCTCCGGGCCCTGATGGAGCCGCAACTCCCCTGATGCGCTGAGCGGTGCAGCGCACGTGGTTGACGCAGAGTCAACCGGCGCAGCACCCTCGGAATCTGCAACGGTGCCCATTAATGAGAGCCTCCCTCTAGGCTCGTCTGGTGATGACTACGACGGTAGAAAGCCGTGCTCAGCGCATGAAGTGACCGCGAGTACAGGTGGGTTGCCGTCAGCGATGGGGAATGGGGCAAGCCATGCAGTCGAGCCCGCCACAATCCCTGACCGGTGGTCAGGGTTCATCCGGACGCCCACGTATGGGGGTCATCTCGGGTTACGTCTTCCGCGTAATACGAGAGCAGCAGGGGCGCACCCAGGAGGAAGCGGCCGAGCTCCTCAAGGTGTCCTCAGACACGATCGCCGGATGGGAGACCGGGCGTCGCCCTCTCACCGCCGTGCCGACCGGGCAGATGCTCATGCACCGGCACCGGCTGATGCAGATGGGGACCGCCCCCACTCTCCTGCAGGCCCTCGAACGCGCGCTTGAGGCTGACGTCCTCCTCGCAAGCGCCTTAGACGAGGAGATCCCCGTCCAGGAGAGCCCACTCGGCGCCTGGGTGATGCAACGCGACCTGGTCGAGGTGCTGGCCTGGCCCCTCAACGGCGTAGCGCCCCAGCCCGTGCGCGAGCTCCCCCAGCCTCCCCGACCCCGTCGCGGCCCTGCACCCCCCGGGCCGGAGCTCCCGTCAACCGACCGGACACGGTTCTTCCAACAGATGCGACGCACGGCTGAGCACGCTCGTAGCGACGGGCAGTTCCTCCTTCGCCGCCAGGCCCTCTACCTCTCCGGATACGACGACCAGGCCGACACGTCGGAGTGGCTCGCCTACCAGCAACGCACCGAGAGGCCCCAGGACTGGCTCACTCGCTGGCTCAACGGCCGATCAGTAGCGACCGTTGCCGCCCGGCAGGGCGACCGCGACCGCATGAGCTACTTCATCGACAAGGACCTCACAGGTGATAACGCGGGCGAGGCCGCGAACCTCAACTACTGGGCCTACTGGCTCGGTGAGACACCGCACCTTGAGCTGTCCGACGACTTCATTGCGGTCCGCACGCCCGGACCATGGTCCGGCGAAAAGCTCCTCACACATCTGTCCCTTGGGCTCGCGCATCATCACGGCTACGTCGACTTGAACATCCACACGGTGTGGTCGCTCCTCCAGATCCGTCCCAACCTGCTGCGGTCCGGTGCGGCAGCCCGCGCCTTACGCGACCGCCTCGCCGTGATGTTGGATAGTCACGAGCTTTCGGCGCGTGCTCGCCGGGAGCTTGAGAGCATCCAGTACGCGATCCGCCTCGCCGAGGCGTGAGAGGAGTCCGAGGTGGCAGACGACCTATCCGCGGTGGCGAGGTTCCTGTACGAGGCCGGAACGCTGAAGCAGACCAAGCGCACCGGGTGGTGGATGGCCGGCGTGCGCGATCCCGAGTCGGTCGCAGAGCACTCCTGGCGCACCGCCCTCATCGCGTCGGTCATCGCGAAGCTTGAAGGGGCCGACCCGGCAAAGGCTGCTTTTCTCGCGGTGTGGCACGACTCGCAGGAGACACGCACCGGTGACGTGAACTACCTGGGCAAGAAGTACGCCCCGACCGCCGACCCTGAAGCGGTCACGGCCGACCAGGTCGCCGGCATGCCCGAGGTACTGGCGTCCGCCGTCCGGGATGTCGTCGCCGAGTACGAGGCGAAGGAATCCCCCGAGGCGGTGTGCGCCCGAGACGCCGACAAACTGGAATGCATGATCCAAGGGATCGAGTACAAGGCGCAGGGCTACGAGAACGCCCAGCGGTGGATCGACAACAGCCGCGGGCGCCTCACCACGAAGACCGCGAACGAGCTTGCCGACGCAGTCCTGGAGACCGAATCGTTGGACTGGCTGCGCATCGCGCTCGGCGAAAAGCAAAGCTGACCACTGCTCGCCGGTGGGCCCCTCTCGTTGGAGGCGGGGCCCTTCACCTCTGGTCGCGCTGATCGACGAGGGAGAGGCCCTGTGTCTGTCGCTGACAGATTCCCTGCGTGATGCGCTCGCCGACGCCGATCGGGCTTCGCTGCACGGTATCGCCCGCGACTGGACGGCATCGGGTGTCTTCTCCACGCCTCCGGACCCGGACGGCCTCGCCGGCTTCCTCACACAGGCAGTCGACTCGGCGAGCCGGGCGGTTGAGCAAGGGCATCGCCTCTACTGCTGCTGCTGCTGGAACTGGCCGAAGCCGTACCCGGGGTTGTAGAAGCCGTAGCCGGGGTTGTAGTAGCCGTAGCCGTAGCCGTAGCAGCCATCCCACCAGCCGCAGCAGTCATCCCACCAGCCGCAGCGGTCGTAGGAGTTGCTGGTCACGGAGGTCGCTCGGGCAGGAGCGGCCGTGGCCGTACCGGCCGCACCGACAGCGGCGCCACCAGCCAGCATCACACCGGCGGCTGCTACAGCGAGGGATCGCTTGATCTGAGGTGCTCGCATGAGTCTTTACCTTTCCTTCCACCACCGAAGATCGAAGGTGGATGGCCACAGCGCATGAGAACCATGCGGTGCGGTTCGCAGAGGTCACCACGTGAAGCGGGAGCACGTCTCGCGGCAGATCGGTTCCCACCCTTCGGGAGACTTGCCGCCCGGGGCGTGCCCGGTTGCGACTCTCACAGCCATCACGCTAGTAGCACATGACCCCGTCAGCATCTTGAACAGAAATCTACTGAGTCCCGCAAAACCGCAGATCAGCGGCCGACGACCAGGCCCGATCTTGTGATGTCCGCCCTCGTGCCATCCTTTTCGACGGTGGCGCCCCAGAGGCGCACATCACCCGCATGGAGCATGGGCGGGTGATGGAGAGGCACGGCGATCGGCGAGCCAGGAGCGGGCGCGACGGTTTAGCCCCGTGAGCAGCGCGGCTGGAACTGGTCCATGCTCTCTCCCGGGCGTTGTCACGTTGTTGGGTGTGTGGGTGTCTGACTGTGCGTCGAAGTGTGGTGGGGCCGGGTGCCGACCTGGGCTCAGGCCGCAGTAAGTCGGCCGGTGACGCCGGTGATCTGCTCCCAGGTGGTTACTGAGGTTTTCTCGACGAAATGATCTTTGTGAAGCCACGTGACCGCAGGGAGCGGGGACCGAACAACCTGCGAGGACGGGAGCTCAGGGCCAACGCGACGCGATCGGCTAGCGTTGGCGCATGCATACGGAGACATCTCAACCGTCGCTGCCCGAACATGAGCTGGTTGCTACCAGCACCACCGTTGTCTACACGAACCGCTGGATGAGCGTCCGCGAGGACAAGACCCTGCGGCATGACGGTGCCGAGGGCATCTACGGTCTGGTGGAGAAGCCCGACTTCGCTCTTGTCATCCCGTACGCCGACGGCGGTTTCCATCTTGTCGAGCAGTACCGGTATACGGTCAAGGGTCGCTACTGGGAGTTCCCGCAAGGCTCCTGGGAGGACAAGCCGGACGCAGACCCACTCGCCCTCGCACGCGGTGAACTTGCCGAGGAGACCGGGATGACCGCTGGCGCCATGACGCCACTGGGCCACCTGTTCGGGGCATACGGCTACTGCAACCAGGGCTTCCACGTTCTTCTCGCAACGGACCTCACCGCCGGCGAAACCAACCTCGACGAGACAGAGGCGGGCCTGATCAGCCGCTGGTTCTCCGAAGCGGAGGTATGGCAGCTCATCGCCCAGGGCCGGTTCAAGGACGCGTCCTCCATCGCCGCCCTGGCCCTCTTCCAGCGCCATCGCGCAGAACTTGGTGAATAACTGACGTCATGGCCATGCTGGGCGAACCGGCAGGGCCCCGGCGGATCGAGCCACGCGGCCGCGGCGGTTGGCAGACGTAAAGCCCCTGGTAGGACAGGTCTCACCACAAGATCATGTCCGTAACCACCAGAGGCTTCACGTTGGTCACCTATGCTGCCACGCTCGACGTCCCGCGCCACGTCGTGGATCACCTGTCCCACCTGCTGGCCGCGCACCGACGGCGCATCGGCACTCCGCGCGGCAGCCGGGTGCTCGGCCCGTTCCGCCAGGCCGTGCTGGTCCTGCGCTGGTTCCGCGAGCGCGGCTGCGTGCACTGCCTGGCCCGCGATGCCGGCGTCTCCCAGGCCACCTGCTACCGCTGCCGCCACGAAGGCATCGACGTCCTCGCCGACCAGGCCCCCGACCTGCACGAGGTCCTGGACCGCTGCCGACGCGACGGCATGACCCACATGATCCTCGACGGCACCCTGATCGAATCCGACCGACTCGCCGGCGTCCGCGACAACGGCAACGACCTGTGGTTCAGCCAGAGACACAAGACATTCGGCGGCAACGTCCAGTTCCTGTCAGCCCCGGACGGCACCCCGCTGTGGGTCTCCGACGCCGAACCCGGCTCCACCCCCGACATCACCGCCGCCCGCATCCATGCCCTACCCGCCCTGTACAAAGCCGCAGCCGACGGCCTGCCCACCCAGGCCGACAAGGGCTACATCGGCGCCGGAATCGGCGTCCTCGTCCCCATCCGACGGCCGAAGGGCCGGTCCGAGCGGGCCTTGCACGCCGACACGCAAACCACGAACAGCCTGATCAGAGGCATCCGTGCACTCGGAGAACGCGCCGCCGCCGAGCTCAAGCAGCGCTGGCGCACCCTGCAGTACATCACTATCAGCCCAAGCAGGATCGGCGACATCGCCCGCGCCGCCCTCGTCCTCAACGGAATTTGGAAATGACCACCGTTGAGAAAACGTCACTGACTTCGGCGTATTAGGGTCCGTCCGGTCTGTCGAGAGCGAGGCCCGTCCCGGCGAGGAATCCGCCGAGGATGCCGTGCCGGTACTGCAGCGCCTTGAGCCGCCTGCGAAGCAGAGTCTCCAACTCGCTGAGGGTGCGGGCGGCCAGGTTGGCCAGGCTCCGTTTGATGTGCCCCATAGGCCCTCGACCGGGTTACGTAAGCGGATGGTCATTTCGGCTCGGTGTTCGGATGCGGTCATCAGGTAGCGTCGGGGGCCGGAAGTGGAGTGAGATGCCGCTGAACGCGGACAGGAACCGCTGGGCCCCGCCCACGCTGCGGAAGCCCTTCATGGCCCGTTCGCGTTGCCTCGTCGGCTGGTGGCTGTTCTCGACCCGGTTGTTCAATCCCTTGTGGGAGCGGTGCTCCACCGAGGGCATGACCTCGCGGTGAGCGGCGTCGCAGGAACGCAGCTTGTCGGTGACGACCACTCGCGGCACCCCGCCCGTCGTCGTCATCAGCCTGCGGAAGAAGCGCCTGGCCGCAGCCGTGTCCGCCGGTCCTGCACGAGGATGTCCAGGACATTGCCGTCCTGGTCAACAGCCCGCCACAGATACTTCTGCTGGTGAAGCCCAGCAGAGCCTGAGCCACGGCAAGGGTGACCAGCTCGGAATCCGTCAGCTGCGGCGGTCGGCCAAGCCATCGGGTACCTCCGATCTCGTCGTCGATCTTCACGTACAGTGCGGTCAGCAGGGCGTCCAGGTTGTTCGTCACACAACGATCTTGGACGCCCTGCCTGCGTTCCCGGACACACCGTCAGCATTCGGAATGACTCGTCCAGACTGGTGGCCGCGGTCGTACCACCGTCAAGGGACCACCCTGTGGCCGGAATTGGTGGTCTTGCCGGATCTCTCCAGAGTGTTTCGCCATCTGTATTCAGAAGGGAACGTTGAACACGGGGGTGGGCAATGTCCTCGGGGACGAGCGGTAGTTACTGGGCCGACAAAGCGTTGCCCAGCGTGTTCAAGCACGAGCTCCTCAAGGGCTATCTCGCACAGTTCGGAGGGATGACCGGCTCGCGCGCACGCGACAAGCGGGTGGTCTATCTCGACGGTTACGCGGGCGAGGGCCGCTACGAGAACGGTGAGCCGGCCTCGGCCGAGATAGCTCTGCAGATCGCAGCGCATCATCGCGCCCACGGGCTGACGATGGAGTGCTTCTTCGCCGAGTCGGACGTCAAGTCGTATGCCCGGCTGCTCGATGTCGTGCAGCAGTACAGCGCCCGTGGGGTCCTCGCTCGCCACTACCAGGGGGAGATAGACGATGCCCTCGACAGTCTCGTGCGCCGGGCCGAGCGCGCACCGCTCTTCCTCTTCCTCGACCCGTGCGGTCTCACCCTGCCGCTGGAGCGTCTGGTCGACGTCCTCGCCCGGCAGCGCCCTCGCCATCAGAAGTGGCCGCCGACCGAGCTCCTGATGAACTTCAGCATGATGGCGGTCTGGCGCCTTGGCGGACATGTCCGCTCCGCGAAGGGCAACTCGAAGTCTCTGCAGCGTTTCGACGACGTGTGCGGCGGCTCCTGGTGGCGCACGTATTTCGCCGATGCCGCTGCCACCCCGCACAAGGAAGCTGTCGCGCAGGACGCCATCGATGCCGTGGCTGCCGAGTACGCGCGCCGCCTGGAGGGGCGCACCGGCATGCTGGTGCAGTCCGTGCCAGTCGCTCACTCGCCGCGCAAACGCGCGGTCTACCGGCTCGTGTTCGCAACGCACAGCCAGTACGGGCTGTGGGTCTTCGGCGACAATGTCGCCCGGGCCCGGGACGCGTGGTGGACAACCCTGGACGCGCAGGAGGAGGAGAGCACCGGGCAGATGTCCCTCGTCCCCCACCGGCCCGACCCTGCCGAGGTCACGGCCCGGGCCGTACCTGAGATCGCTGCCAACCTCGAGAAGCTGCTCGCACGCACGCGCCGGCCTGTCCGGCTGGTCGATCACACCCTGGAAGTCTTCGGCAACTACTACGGCCAGGTCCCTGAAGCAGCGGCTCGCACCGCGGTCCAGTTCCTTCACGAGCGGGGAAAGACCGGGCCCAATGGCGTCGGCAGCCGTCGGGTACGCGAGATCACGGTCAGCCCCGCCGCAGCCTGATCTTCCGCAGGAAGTCCGGACGGGCTCAGACCCCGCTCACGACTCCCGGGTAGTCGCGCACCTGCAGCTCGAGGGGGAACTGTCCGATGTCCTTGTGGGACTTGCTCCAGCGCGAGCCGAGCTGCTTGACGAAGGCCGCCGTGCCTGCGAGCCGTGCCTCCTCGACGATGGCCTCGGCCCAGGCCATGTTCATGGGACGCGCGCCGGCTCCCGACTCGCCCCCGACGATCACCCAGTCGATGTTCTTGAGGTCCAGGCCGGTCAGAGGCCCGAGCAGCGGCTCGCAGGACAAGAACTTCACCGCTGCCGGCACCTGCCGCAGATCGTCGACGCGCGGCAGTTCCTTCGCACTCTCCACCGAGACGCCCATCCACAGGTTCGCCGGCCAGTCCAGCCGGTCGGCGACCTGCCGCAGCCGCCGGGCCCGCTTGGTCAGCACCTGATAGGTGTGCTGCGGCGTATCGGCGATCACGTCGAAGACGCGGCGCACGTAGTCGAGCGGCACCCGGGCATGGAACAGGTCGCTCATCGAGTTCACGAACACGGTGCGTGGGCTCTTCCACGCGTACGGCACCGCGAGCGCGTCGGGATGCACGCTGAGCCCGAAGCCCGGCCCGGACGTCCGCGGGTCGCCGTCCGCCTGGTACTTGGGCGAGCCCATCGCCTTCAGACGCTTCGCCAGAGTCAGCGCATAGCAGTTGTCACACCCACTGGAGACGCGGTCACATCCTGTCGTCGGGTTCCATGTTGCTTCAGTCCACTCGATCGCGCTGCGCTCACCCACTGGCGGACCCTCCGTCCCCTCAACCCAGCCCCGCCACAACCACACGAACACGGGACGTCGACAGTCCAACGAGCCGTAGCCCCACCGGACATCGGCATCCAACCATCCCCGGCGTCCAGGACGCCTCCCAAACGGATGGCCACCCTGGGAGCCGTCTACGATGCCGAACCCGCGCCTCGCACAGTCGACGACATCATCGCCGACCCCGACCGGCAAGACGCCGACCACGGCGCGGTGCCCGAGCGCCGCCAGGGGCCGAAGGCCCGGTCGAAGTGGTTGTGCGGCTCGGTGACCGACACCGCCGCGCAGGTGGTGTGCGCCGTGTTCGACCAGGCAGAGCACCGCGACCCCGGACACCGCCGTCCCTGGGTCGTCTTGGTCGACGGTGCCCGCCATCAAATCGACCTCATCAAGGCCGAAGCACGGCAGCGCGGCGTGGACGTCCACATCATCGTCGACCTCATCCACGTGCTCGAATATCTGTGGCGAGCACGTGGTGCCTGCACGACAGCGGCGATGCCTCCGCCGAGAGCTGGGTCGCCCGTCACGCCCGCGTCCTGCTGGGCGGCGGCGTGCAGCAGACCGCCGCCGCACTCGAGGAAGCCGCCCTCGCCGCCGGAATGCATGGCGCCCAGCGCAAGGGCATCGACGAGGCCGTGAATGAACTACTTGTCCGGCAAGGCCGAGCACCTGCGCTACGACACCGCCCTTGAACGTGGCTGGCCGATCGCCACCGGGATCATCGAGGGAGCATGCCGGCACCTGGTCAAAGACCGCCTGGACATCACCGGCGCCCGCTGGGGCCTCTCGGGTGCCACCTGATCGACTGCACCCTCATTGGATCTGCACCCATCCGGGATTATGGCCGACGAGATCCGCAGCTTCGACGGTGACCGAGTCATCGCGATCTTCATGGGTTGCCGTCGGCCTGAGGGCCGGTTTGCATCCGGCCTGGGCACGTCGTCGCTTCCACGAGATCCGCTCACTCGAAGTACGTCGTGGTCTTGCTGACCCATTGGGACAGTGTGATCTGCATGGGCAGGGCCGCCCGGTCCGGGCTGCGGCGACGGGGCGAGGCGTGGCTGCATTCGGCCCGGGTGACCGCGCACCTCCGCCGATTTTGGCCTCTGCCGCAGGCCAGGGCGTCGCGGAGAAGGGACAGATGTGCCGCGACGGCTGCGAGGCAGTCATGCTCGTCCCGGCATGTGTCGCAGGTTGCCAGGTGAGACCCCACCGCGCTCGCCTCATCGGGTGCGAGAGTCTTGAGCGCGTATCCGGCCAGCAGTTCACAGAACCTGCGGCATTCCTCGACGGCTGCCTCGTCGCCGTACTCCGTGGTCAGGCAGTGGGCTCCGATCATGGCGAAACCTCCGTTCATGGTCTCACCATCTCCCAGGAACGGCCCCCCGCGCGTCGTCCCCGCGCAGCGATTTACGGCTACCACGGCCGCAGTACCCACCGCGCCGGCCTACGGCCGGGGCGGAACACGGAACACCGTGCCGACGATATCTTCGCCCGACTCAAACAGATCACGCACGTCTGGCAGATCGCCTTCCACCGGCTCCGATCGGCGGTGAGGCATGCTTCACCGAGCCCGGCGGCTTCGGCGGGGCGGAGACTGGAGCCCCGCCGAGCCGGGCGGGTCTGGTGTCAGCGGCCGTGTTGTTGAGGCCGGATGAGGAGCAGGGCGATGTCGTCGTTCCGGGGGGCGGACCGTTGAGCGTGGTGGATGAGGGTGTCGGCGAGGGCGTCCAGGGTCTGGCCCTGGGCCTGTGCGAGCTGGGCGGCGAGGTCGGCGGTGGCGTCCTCGATGTCGATGCCGGGGGTTTCGACGAGTCCATCGGTGTACAGGGCAAGCACGGCCCCGGGCGGTAGGGGGACGTCGGTCTCCGGGTAGTCGGCCGCGGGGTCAATGCCGAGCAGGAGCCCGGGCGTCAGCGGAAGGATCTCAGTGTGTAGGTCAGGGTGGCGCAGGAGTGGGGGCGGGTGGCCGGCGGTGGCCAGGCAGGCACGGTGGCGTGCCAGGTCGAGCTGGACGTAGAGGCAGCTGGTGAACAGGCCGGGGTCGAGGTCGGTGAGCAGGCGGTTGGTGCGGGCGAGGACTTGGCCGGGCGATGCGCCGGCGGTGGCGTGGACTGCGGTGCGGACCTGCCCCATGAGGGCGGCGGCGTTCACGTTGTGGCCTTGGACGTCGCCGATTGCTGCGGCGGCAAGGCCGGTGTCGAGATGAATGAGGTCGTAGAAGTCGCCGCCGACGTCGATGCCGTGAGCGGTGGGGAGGTAGCGGGTGGCCACGTCCAGGCCGGGGACGCGGGGCAGTGCCTGGGGCAGCAGGCTGGCTTGCAAGCTGTGGGCGAGAGCTTGATTGGCGTCGTAGAGGCGGGCGCGGTCCAGGGCCTGGGCGATCAGCCCGGCGGTCGAGGTGAGGACAGCTCGTTCCTCGGGCGTGAAGGGATGCGGCCGGTCGTACGCGAGGACCAGCGAGCCGACGGGGCGGCCGGAGGTGATCAGGGGCAGGAAGGCCCAGGCGGCCTTGCCGTCCTGCAGGACGGCGGGGGGATATGCGCGCTTGAGGTCCGCAAAGGTGGCGTAGAAGCTGGGGACACCGCTGGTCAGGACACGCACGGCAGGAGTGTCCGAGGCCAGGGGGGCGCCGTCGAAGCGGCCCATGAGTTCGGCGGTGTAGCCGCGGTATCCGATGATCCGCAGCCGGCCCTCCTCGGCAATCATCAGGGCGAGGGCTTGGGCCTCGAAGGCGGTCGGGACCAGGTCATCGATCCGGGCGATCACGTCCATGACCCCGACGGCCTCGGTCAGCGTGGCGGCAAGGTGCATCAGGAGGTGGTGGGCGGTCGACCGACCCGGTGCGGCCGGCGGTGCCGGGTGCAGAACCTCTGACGTCTCCGAGGCAGGGGACGGGGAGGCCGGGGTGATGCGGACGCTGATGCCGCAGACGTCCGGGTACAGGTGGAAGGCCAGCCACCGGTCCGGTGGGCGCAGGACGGTGAAGGAGGTGGCCTCCTGGCTGAGCACCGCGGCCCGGTAGCGGTCTTCGACGACTGGGTCGTCCAGCCACGGCAGGACCTGCCGGGGCAGGACGCCCAGCAGGTCGACGGCGCTGGCACCGAGGAGGTCGGCGGCGGTGGTTGTGATGAAGGTGATCCGGCCGTCAAGGTCCAAGGTGCAGCATCCTCCGGGCAGGCGCTCGGCGAAGTCCGCCGCTGCCGCCTCCTGGGTCGGCCCGCGAGCGCGGGCACGCAGGGGGGCCAGGACCTGCGGCTCGGACCCGGGCAGCAGCGGGTGGCCGCTGTCGGCGGCCTGCTGCAGGAGAAGGCCCAGGCGGCGGCAGGAGGTACGGACCGCGTTGCGTTCGTGTCGGGTCAGCGGCGATGGATGCGAGCTGGGCCACCGCACCACCAGGGCACCCCAGACGGTGGTGCCGGTGGTGATCGGGGCAGCGGCCGCCGAGAAGGGGTAGGGCAGCGCGAGCGCCATCTGCGGGTAGTACCGCGCCATCTCTTCCTGGCCGCCTATCCACACCAGACGCCGCTCGCGCACGGCGTCGGTCGCCGGGGTGCGGGCCGCCAGCGGCACCTGCGTCCAGTGCGCGGCGATCTGCCGGGGAACCCCCCGCAGCACCGCCAGCCGCAGCACCCGCTCGCCCGGCGGCAGCAGGTACACCAGCCCCCCGGAAGCGTCTGTCTCCCGCATGAACTGGTCCAAAGCGGCGCAGAGTAGATGCATGTCCGAGCCTCGGCCGGTGCCGAAGCCGGCAAGGTCCCTCATGCTCTCACCCTCCCGAGCGGCACCAGGCAGGGATCCCTCCAGGCGCCTGAAGCGGCATCTGGCCGCCTCCGCGCTGATGCCCAGGCCAGCACCGATCTGCGCCCAGCTCGCCCCGGTTCGTCGGTCCGCCAACACCGCACAGCGCACCAGCTGCCCGGCCAACCCGGGCACCTCCGCCACCGCGGCAACATGGCAGCCCTCCGCTCCTCGCCCCGGGCGCGAGTCGCTCACCTGCTGGGTTGCGGCCTGCACCTGCGTCAGGAGATCCGCTTCCGCGAACACCAGCATCTGCCGCGCCCCCGCCGCCGCCTGCCAGCGACGCCTGGCTCGCCAGGCCGCCTGCCGATGCGCCTGACGGCAATACCGCCGACCCGGGCCTGCCGACTCCGGCAGTGGAGCTCCGCACCAGCCACACCGATCGTCACCCATACACCGATCGTCGCCTATATAGGGGAAATATGCTCTATTGCCGTGACGACGTGCTGCACACGTCTACCAGGGCGGTGGCGGCCGTACCTATACGTCGGCAGGCATACGTACCGATCATGTCGGCATCAAGATGCCCAAACTGCTGTACTTACTGAGTTTCGCCACGTGATGTCGCTGGAGCGCGTGCCCTGAACTGCAGCGAAGGGCAACCGCGACGCGACATCACGCAAAGATCATCAGTAGACGCTGCGTAGATCGGCACTCGCTCATGGGCGGCGGTTCGGACGGTTGTCCTAGCGGTGGGTCGTCCATGCCTGCCGGATTAGACATCCCATGCCGTTTGACGTCAAGTGGCATGGGGGTGTGCGTGGTGTGACCAGGCGGTCGCTTCGTCGTAGGGGGTGCGGGTCTTGAGGCAT
>NZ_JBHVFU010000070.1:0-40511 GCF_042801455.1 Streptomyces sp. NPDC057565
AACGCTCGGCTGGGAATCCCCAGCCGAGCGCTTCACAGAGCTACTGACGAACGACCCCAACACTCCTCGTGTTGCGACGATTTGTTGAATCCGCCGCTCTTGGCGGGGCTTCGTCCTGTGCGGCACGCGAGCAGCCCTGGGCTCCCTGTTCGTCACCCGCTTTGCTCTGCCGTACTGCCCTGCGGCTAGTTTGTGTGCAGGACAGGTACGCAGGCCCGTGGCGGCAGAGGTGCACGGGGAACGGGAGGTCGGGAAGAGTGTCGCTGCGAGCAGGTGATCCAGCCGAGATCGGCGGCTATCCGCTTGAGGCGCGGCTTGGCTCGGGTGGCATGGGCACGGTCTTTCTGGCCCGTACGAGTTCGGGGCGACCTGTCGCGATCAAACTGATCCACCAGCAGTTCGCGGGGGACGACGAGTTCCGCATCCGTTTCCGGCAGGAGGTGGCGGCGGCGAGGCGGGTGAGCGGCGCGTTCACCGCCGCCGTGGTCGACGCTGCCCCTGAGGCCGAGCAGCCGTGGATGGCGACGACCTATATCGAGGGGCACACGCTCGCCCAGCACATCGCCACGAAGGGCCCGCTGAACGGAGCGGAGCTGAGGAGGCTCGCCATCGGGCTGGCGGAGGCGCTGCGCGACATCCACCGCGTGGGGGTCGTCCACCGTGACCTGAAGCCCTCGAACGTCGTGCTCTCGCCCGAGGGCCCGCGCGTCATCGACTTCGGCATTTCGCGCGCCATGGACCAGCAGACGCTGACGATGACAGGGCGGGTCATCGGTACGCCGCCCTTCATGTCGCCGGAGCAGTTGCAGGCGCCGCGTGGTGTGGGGCCGCGGTCCGATGTCTTCTCGCTGGGGACGCTGCTGGTGTACTCAGCGACGGGCCACGGGCCCTTCGACGCGGACAGCCCATACATGACGGCGTATCAGGTGGTGCACGAGGAGCCGTCGCTGGGTGCCGTGCCGGTGGCTCTGCGCGCGGTCGTCGAGTCGTGCCTGGACAAGGAGCCCAAGGGGCGCCCCTCGGCGGACGAACTCCTCGTGATGCTGCGGGACCTGCCGGCCGACCTCGGTGGGACCGACGCGAACGGGGTTGGCGCGGGCTGCACCCGCGACATGATCACCCAGCATCACTTCGCGACGCGGGACACCCCGGCGCCGACTGCCCCGACCACCGCCCCGGCCGGGCCCGATACAGGGAGCACTGGCACCCCCATCGGCCGCCGTCTGCGTCGCCGATGGCGTCCTGTGCTCGCGGCCGCGGTCGCGGTGGCAGCGATCGGCGGGGGAGCCGCCGCACTGAAGGCGGGCGGCTCTGGGGGGAACAGCGGCGGCGACAAGGGCAACAGCGTTGCGGTGCCGGGTGCCGCACTTCCGGACGGCTTCGAGCCGTGGCGCAAGACTGTGCAGGGCGGTCGCAAGGACATCCCCGACGAGCTGCGTTGCGTCGCGCGCCGCGACGCGCTGTTCTGCGGGGGCGGCGGTGTTGTCGCGACCCGTATCAGGACCCTGGACGGCTCGCGGGTGTGGACGGCGAAGAGCCCGGGCGTCCCCGTCCAGGGCATGCACCTGGTGGGCGCCACCGACGACACGGTGCTCGGTTACCGCTTTGCCGCCCAGGACGCCCCGCAGGACCCTCCCAGCGAGGTGGTGGCCATCGATGCGGACAACGGCCGGGAGCTGTGGTCCGTGCCGTCCGGCGCCCAGTCGACGGCCGTCACGGGTCGGACTCAGGACGCCATTGTGGTCGGCTCCGCCGTCGTGACGGTCGACGCTTCCAACTCCCGCTTCGAGGCCCGGGACGCACACAGCGGTGAGGTCACCTGGACGACGTCGTTCCCCGCGGGTATGCAGTGCGCTCCCGTCCCGGTGGGCCAACAGCTCTTCGCGATGTGCGCGACGGATGTGGAGGTGGATGCCTCAGAGGTGCGCCACCCCACCCTGTACACGGTCGACCGCGCCTCGGGGACACTGGGCAGACCCATCGCGGTTGACGGCCCCGCGGTGCCGATGGGCGTCGCCAACGGCAGGCTCGTACTCCTTCAGGGACACATGGAGGGTACGGCGCTGGCCGGCTACGACGGGGTGGCGCGGGTCGACCCGGTCTCGCGGAAGGTCACTTACTCCCGACTGGCCAAGACATACGCGGGGACGCCCGGCATGGCGGACGGCACCGTCTACGTGAGCGGGCAGACCGGTCTCGTCACAGCGCTCGACCCCGTGACCGGCCGGAAGAAGTGGTCGCGGCAGACAAGCGTGGAGGGTGCGTCGGGTCCCGTTGCGGGAGGCGGCGCGCTGTATTTCAGCTCGGCCACCGGCCGGGTGGTCGCGCTGTCGCCGTACGATGGCAAACCCCTGTGGACAACAGACCCGCAGGCCGATGGTTTGACGGGCGAGCAGGGCGCAAGCCCGCGCGTGACCGTTGCGGGGCGTGCGGTGATCGTGGCCGCGGCCAAGAACACTCTCTTCGCCTTCGACGCGCAGAAGCCGCCGAAGTCGGGCTGACCGGGGCGACACCGGACGCCGGCCGCTTTCCTTGCCGTGCGGACACCTCAGCGGCTCACTCGGTCGCCTGTGCAGCCGGCGACGAGGTGCCCTTTCACCTTCCACAGGCCCACCTGGATGAGGCCGGTGTCGAGTGGAAATCGAGGTCGTCGGCGGCGTGGGTGCCTCCGTCGACGACGTTGAAGTGCGACACCGGCAAGAGGGGTTGTGAGCTGCTGTCGGTTTGCACACAGGTCGCGAGTTGGCAGGGACGGTCTCTTGTCTACGACGATCGCCAGGTGGCGGGGGTGCCCGGGTAGGGCCGGTCGGATTTGCCCGGGGAGTGGTCACCGTCGAGATCGTCGGCCAGGGCGGTGGCGGTCGCGAGGGTGAGAAGGTCATGGTCGAGTTCCGTGTAAAAGATCGTCAATTTGTTCTGACCCTGTGGAACGATCACCGGCATGGAGATCCTTCGGTATGTGTTCCTTGTCTTCCACCTCTTCGGGTTCGCAGCGATCATGGGTGGCCTGTTCTTCCAGTTGCGCGGGAAGGACCCGGTGACCGGCAGTTACATGGTCAGCAGCACGGTCGTCCAACTGGTCACGGGCGCGGGACTCATCTGGACCCGCATATCCCTGGACCTGCCGGTGGACACCGCAAAGATGTGGGTGAAGCTGGGCTTGGACGTCCTGATTGCGGCGACAGCGGTGACGGGCATGCGCAACAAGCAACCGTGGGCCTTCTACGGCGTGGGGACGTTTACGGCCGCCGCAGCCGTAGTGGCCGTCGCCTGGACGTAGTTCCCCAGCGGGCCCGGTTGCGCATTCGGAGCACGAACACGCCCCAGAGGAGGGGTAGGTGACGTACTGCCCGTTTCGGGCCGGCAGCTGGGGCTGCCGGTGGTGGCCTCTCCGGGCGGCTATGGTCGCGGCTGGGTGAACAATCCCTGCTCGGGCTCGAGGGGGATTCCGCGGTCGACCAGTCGCTTGAGCTTCAGCCGGACGTTGTTGACGTTGCTGGGCGTGATCTCCAGGTCCATTGCCTCGCAGACCGCTCGCGCCCGCAGCGGGGTGTGGGTCGCGGCGAACACCGCCATGATCTGCTGGTAGGCCGGGTGGTCCGGCAGCGTCGCGGCCGGCGGCGTCGGTGGAGACTGCGGGGATGGGTCGGGCAGTGCCAGCAGGGTCTTGCGGGTGATGCGGACCTCCTCGGCGACCTGGTCGAACTCCGCCAGCTGTGCGATGAGTTCCGCGATGCGTCCCCGCGTGGCCTCGGCCTGCGCGGCGATCTCGCGTTCTTGTTCCTCCAGGTGCGCCAGCACCGCTCCCAAGGTCAGCTCGCTGCTGCTCATGCGCCGCGCCAGGTGGGGGTGGAGGTCGCGGTCAGCATCCTGCGCATGCGGTCGCTTATGGCCCAGTACACCCGCGACTCGGCGGAGGCGGGCCGGTGCTCGTAGTCCCGTACCAGTCTGCGGTGCAGCATGATGATGCCGTTCACCTGCTCCACCACCCATCTCTTGGACTGCGGGACGAACCCGCTGGTCGCAGGGTTGCGCTCGACGACTTCGACGTCGATGCCGACCTTCTGTCCGTGCTCGACGGCGGCGGTCTTGAAGCCCTGGTCCACCAGGGCCTTTTGGACCGTGTCGGTGTCGGCGGTGACCTTGTTGAGCAGGGCGATGCCGGCGGCGTTGTCGTGCGCGGAGGCGGCCAGCACCACCACCGCGATCGCCAGCCCAAGAACATCAACTGCGAGGCCGCGCTTGCGGCCTGGAACTTTTTTGCCGCGTCCCTTCCGGTGGTGTCGGCGGGCACCCCGGCTGCCGCGTGCAGGCTCTGGGTGTCCAGTACCACCAGGCTCGGGTCGGCCTTGCGTCCCCGGCTCTCGCGGACCTGCCAGCGCAGCAGGTCGTGGATGGTCTGGTCGGTGCCGTCGTCGCGCCACGTGTAGAAGTGGTGCTTCACCGCACCGGCCGGGGGCAGGTCGTGGGGGAGGTAGTCCCACTGGCAGCCGCTACGGGACTGGTAGAGCAGGGCGTTGACGATCTCCCGCATCTCGTAGGCGCCCTGGTGGCCGCTGACGGAGGGATGCTGAGCCTTCCAGGAGGTGATGACGGGCTCGATCAGGGCCCACCGCTCGTCGGACAAGTCGCTCTTGTAGCGCCGGCGGTCGCTCACGAAGCACACTCCAGCATGACGCGGATCCCCGATCAGCCCCGATACGCCTGCGCCACACGTTCCAGCGACAACAAACGCGGCATCACGTCACATACCGCCCTCTCAAGGGCGTGCAGGCGGGCGATGCGCAGCATGCTGTGTACTTCTGGCCGTTCGTTCAGCGGTGGCCTTCGGCAGCGACGGCCTGCGCGGCGACACATAGGCGGCGCGGCCTGATGAGCGGCGTGGAATGCGTCTTCCGCCAGGCTGCCGCGTCGTCACACCGGTCCGCCATAGATCCCTCACACCCACCAAGGGGCGAACAAATGCCCAATAACGTACGGTGTGATGGACGCAGCAAGCCGGGCTCGCCGTGACGGAAGCGGCTGCGCAGCGCGCGGTAGCCCCGGCTCGTCCAGGCCGGGAGAAGAAGCATGACAATACGCGTCCGGCAGCGGCCCAGCCGCCGCTGCACAGCCCTGCGCACCGGGGTCCCGCTGGTCACTCTGGCGCTCGCCGTCACAGGCTGCGGTGCATCGGTCCCGCCCGGGGCAATAGCCGAATCCCCCCGATCCTTCGCTGCCAGCCATGGCACACGAGGCCCGGGTGCCGCCAGTGCACTGCCGAGCCGTACCAGCACTGATGCTGCCCCGGCCACCGCGAGTACCGCCCCGTCGGCACCTGCGGCCACCTGTACCGACCAATACCTGTCCGGCATGACCACTGCTCAACGGGTCGGACAGCTTTTCATGGGGGGAATCTCCGCGGCCCACCCCGATCAAGCTCAGCTGCGCACTCTACGTGACAACCATGTGGGGTCAGTGATGCTGACCGGCCGCAGCACCGCCGGTACGACGGCGACCAGAAAGCTCGTCGACGGTTTCCGAGGCCAAGCGGATCGGATCGCCGGCCGACAGGTCGGCCTCCTCGTCGCGACCGATCAGGAGGGCGGCCGGGTGCAGGTGCTCAACGGCCCCGGCTTCTCGGCCATGCCCAGCGGCCTGACCCAGGGCAGCTGGCCGACCGCGACGCTGCGTACTCAGGCCGCCGGATGGGCCAAGGAGCTCAAGGCTGCCGGGGTCAACCTGAACCTGGCACCGGTCGCCGACGTGGTTCCGGCCGCTCTTGGCACCCGCAACATCCCCATCGGTTCCTTCCAGCGCGAGTACGGCCATACCGCGGACACCGTGACCTCTCACACCGGCGCCTTCGCAGCCGGCTTCGCGCAGTCGGGCGTGATGACCTCGCTCAAGCACTTTCCGGGGCTGGGCCAGGTGATCGGCAACACCGACACCACCGCCAACGTCGTGGACTCGGTGACGACCGTCGGCAGTTCCAGCCTCACGCCGTTCCGGGCCGGGATCCGGGCCGGGTCACCTTTCGTGATGGTCTCGTCGGCCACCTACACCAAGATCGACCCCAAGCACCTGGCAGCCTTCTCACCGACGGTCATCGATCACCTGCTGCGCAGCCAACTCGGCTTCAAGGGAGTGGTCATCTCGGATGACCTCGGAAACGCGGTCGCGGTACGGTCCTTCAGCCCTGCCCAGCGGGCCGTGAACTTCATCGCGGCCGGCGGAGACATGATCCTCACGGTGCGGCCGAGCATCGTACCCGCGATGACACAGGCCATCCAGACCCGGATGCGGCAGGACGCTTCGTTCCGGGCCAAGGTCAACGACAGCGTGCGGCGGATACTCGATGCCAAGCGCAACGCGGGCCTGCTCGACTGCCGTTGAGGCCTTGAAGCAACAGCACGGTGCGAAGCGCTGTGTGCATCGACCCGAGAGCAATGGCCACGCCCACCGTGCGTTCCATGGGGGCGAAGGATTCGGCGCACAGGGTCCCATGCGGCTGTCGCCCCGACTCTGCTTTCGGCAGGTCGGAGGTGGGCCGGACTCTCATCCGTGAGAGGAGGGCCTTCCGTGCGGCCGGTGTTGCTGCAGCCGGGCCGCGAGCTCCCCCGGCAGGACGTCCCGGTTTGCCGGAGTGAGCTGGACGACCTCGATGTCGGCGCGCCGCTTGAGGGCGTCGGTGAACGGATCGCGGTGCGTGTGGACCGTGGCGACGACGTCGACCTCTGCGTCGAACAGCGCGTCGACCGCGTGCCGGAACGCCGTGCACGCCAGTTCCATCCGCCCCAGCTCGTCGATGAGGACCAGCCTCCCTGTAGCTTCCTCGGCTGCTTCCGTCCGAAGCGACGGCAGCGCCAGTCGCTCCATGACGCCCAGGTCGACGCCGTATTTCCCTACCCGTGGCGGACCGGGCAGGTCGACATGGGCGAGTACCTCCCGCCGGCCTGCCAGAGTCTCCAGGGCGAATCCGACGCGGGCGCCGGATTGCCGGATCTCCTCGGTAGTGAAGCCGGTGGCCGCGTGGGCGGGCAGCAGCGCGGCCAGCCGACGGATGGCGGTCGTCTTGCCCGCGCCAGGGCGGCTCTCGAGCAGGATCCTTGTCGGCACACTGCCATCTTCACCCCCGCTTCCGGTGGCGGCCCGGGTGGGCTCGGCCGAACGGGGGATTTGAGGGTGCGGACCGGTGCTGGTGCCTCCGTTGCGGGTATGGCGGCGCGCATGAGCGGAATTGAACTCAGCAGCACCGCGTTCGACGACAAAACGGTGATCCCCCGTCGGTACAGCGGGGAGGGTGAGAACATCTCACCGCCCCTGACCTGGTCGGGGGTGCCCCACGAGGCCACGGAGCTGGTGCTCCTGTGCGAGGACCCGGACGCGCCGGGGACGACCTTCCTGCACTGGCTGGTGACCGGCATCGATCCGGGGACCACCGGGGCGGCGGAGGGCCATAAGCCCCTGGGGGGCCTGCCGTGGCCCAACGGCTTCGGCCGCGTGGGCTGGGGAGGGCCGATGCCTCCACCGGGGCACGGGCCGCACCGCTACTTCTTCCGCCTGTACGCCCTGTCCGAGCCGCTGCCGCTGCACGACCACCCGGGTGCCGAGGACGTGCACCGTGCCCTGAAGGGCAGGGAGCTGGCCTCCGGCACCCTGGTCGGGACCTATCAGCGCTGAGCGCGTCACCGCTGGTCGTAGCCATGGGCGCCGTACAGTCGTACAGCCGGACGAACCGGGCCGCGGTGACCGCCCTGCGTTGCACCAGGCCGCGGGCCGTCGCTCGTACTTCCTCGTTGCGGTGCCGGTGAGCGGGGTCCGGTTCCGGCCAGGCGCAGCCCGGGCAGTCGAAGCCCTTGGTCCGGTTGACGTTGGGCAGCGTCAGCGCCGTACGGCGGACCGTCGTCTGTTCCAGGGAGTACCGCAGCGGGTTGGCCACCGGCGGCATGCCCACCGCCCAGGTCTTGGGCCGGGTGATCGAGACGTCCGTCTCCTCCGCACCGTTCCTGCTCCTGTCCATGTGTTCCATCCGTCGCGCTGCCGCTCCAGCCCGGTGTCGGCACGTTCCGCGCGCGGCGCGATCCGGGGCGGCCGCGCGCAAGGGGTGACCCGTGATCCGGGTCGCGCAGCGCGCCGGCGTCAGGACGGGGTCCCCTGGTCGGTGTACCGCAGCAGGGCGCCCACGCCCTCGTACAGCCTCAGCTCGCTCTCCGGTACGACGACCAGCTCGGCACCGGTGCCGACGAGGGCCCGGACAAGGGCCTCGTCGGCGCGTTCCTCGCGCGGGGCCCGCACGCCGAAGGAGAGCAGCTCCGCCTCGGTCAGGGCGAGCTGAGTGGGCTGGGAGCCGGTCCAGAGCCGCAGCGAAGACCCCGGCGGCCGGTTCAGCAGCAGCGCCGCGACCTGGCCGCGCTGGAGTGCGGCGACGGTGGCGGCCAGCCCCTCCGTCATGGGTCCGTCCAGGGCGCGCCGGCCGATGAAGATGTCCACGAGTTCCCGGTCGTGCGCGGCCATGCGGCCGCGGAAGACGCCATCGAGCTGCGGCTCCAACAGGGCACGTCCGGTGTCGGTGGGGGTCCGTCCGCCCACGCGTACGACCTTGTCCCGCAGGGTGTGCGGCAGGCGGCGAATCAGTACGTTGCACGCCCACTCGTCCCCGCCCACGACGACGGCGTCGGCATGGGCGCGCCGCGCCCGTTCGTCCAGCCGGTGGCCGAGCCGGAGGGAGGCGCGGTGCCAGGTCGCCACCGCGACCCTGTGGTGCAGCCGCTCACCCGGGGTGACGGTGGACGCGGGCCAGATGCCGGTCTCCGCCTCCAGAGTTACCCAGCCGTGGGTCTCGGCGGTCGGAAGGCCGCCGTAGTGGACGACTACGGCCATGTAGGGGATCTCCGGAACGTGCTGGGTGACCAGGGGCATCGCGTCCGGCAGGGTGCTGTAGCGCGCGGAGTCGTGCTCGGGCGGCCTGGGCAGCTCCCCGTCCAGGACGAGCGTGCCGTGGGCGGCGAAGATGGCCTGACCGTGCACCCCCGGCACCTCTGCGTCGGCGCCGACCACCTCCTCCAGTACGTTCAGCAGCGCCCGGTCCGAGCCCTGACGGGAGAGACTCTCGCGCAGCCGCCGCCAGCGCAGCGCGATCGCCCGCTCGGGATGCTCGACGTCTCGGGAGGTGTCCAGGTACACGGAGGCGAACGGGCCCGGCTCCGCGTAGAGAGGATCAAGGAACGACAACCTCATCGCCACTCCTCGTCGATGGTCTCCCCTCCTTTGATGATGCGCGCCCCCGGGGGGCGATGGAGTTCGAGGAGCGCAAAGCAGTACACCCCGGTGGGGGATCGGCTTGCGACGGCGGTGACCGGGGACGTGGCGGCAGCCGTGGACCAGTTGCGCGGGGTCAGGGACGACCGTGCCCGGGTTCTCGGCGAGGAGCACCCCGACACGCTGGCCACGCAGGCGGAACTGGAGGCGCTGCTCGGGGGTTGACCGGACGGATGGCGGGACAACGGAACCGACCGGGTCACCGCTGCCGGCGATGACCCACGTTGAGGTCTGCCGGCGCGCAACGTGCACCGTGATGGCTCCGCCGGCCAGGGTCCCGAGCAATGCGCCCGGACGCCGCGGCGCTCTTCGGCACGATGCCGAACCACCACCGACGAGCAGCGCGACCGATCAGGGGCGACGCGTCGTCCCTGCCGGGGTGGACGGGCATGCTCCGGTCACAGCCATCCGCAACGTTGCGCCTGCAGAGCCATCTGGAACCGGCTCGTGGCACCCAGCCGGGCCATCAGGATCTGTACCCGGCGGAACAGCGTGCGGCGGCTGATTCCGATCTCCCGGGCGATGACCTCGTCGCTCGCACCGCCGGCCAGGAGCCACAGCAGGCGGCGGTCGGCGGGCAGCAGGCCGCCCGGCCGGGCGGTGCGGCCGTGGAAGGGCAGTGCGTTCTGCCATGCCTGCTCGAACAGCGCCACGAGCGCGGAGAGCAGCCCGCACGGCTGCACGACCAGCATGGTGTTGTGCACATCGGCCTCCTTGATCGACAACGACACGAGCGCGTACGCCTCGTCGATGATCACGAGCTTGACCGGCACCGACGGCAATACCCTGGCCTGCTCACCGGCCTCGATGCACGGTTCGATGACTTCCTCCAACTGGCCCGGATGCTCCAACGACTCCCGGGAGTACACGACACGCTGCGTCACACCGCGGGCGAGGGTGGCCAGCGCATCGTCGGTGGCGCCGGCAAGGGGGAAGTACGGCGGTGAGTCGAACTGCCGGATCTGTTCGCGGGCACTGGCCCAGGCTTGGCGCATCCTGGGACCGATGGCTTCCCCGGTGACGACTTCGACGAGATCGTCGTTGTACGCGGCGAGCCGCTGCCGCCGGAACGACTCGAACGCGCCCCCGACGGTGATGCGCGACTCGTCGAGCTCGGCCGCCCGGTGCCGGCCGAGGATCTCCAGCCCTGCGGCGGGCGGAACCGGGGCCACCACATCCCCGCCCTCCACGGCGGCACTGGCCAGGCCTGCGTCGACCAGTTCGCCGTACGCCGCGGCGAGTTCCGCGCCGTCCAAAGCGGCCGCGGCCCCGATCGTGCTCAGCGGAGCGGGCGCCAGGTCCAGCAGAGCCATGTAGACCCGTCCTGCCTCGTGCTCGATCCCCAGAAGCCGAAGAGCCTCGCCGAGTTTTGCATTCGCCATGTGTCGCATTATCGACGGCTCCCGTTGGGTCCGGGCAGGTCGTTCGGATCTCCGATGGCCGATCTGTGCCATTGGCAGTCTTCGGCACCCGGTGGGCGCGGCGCGGGGTACCGTCCGGGAGCCGCCGACGACCGGTGGCAGCGAGGGGGCCTGGGGCCGCACCGGGACGGAGTTCGGCCTGTCCGTACGGGCCTCTCTGCCCCTCGCCCCTGAGGAGCCCGTCCAGAAGAAGGTGTACGAAGTGGCGAAACGTCGAAAGAACGGTCTCTACCAAGGGATCTCCGAGGAGCTTTCCGCCCTGATGCGGACGGGGTGGGCAGACACCGAGCGGCACGGTCTGCAGCTCAGCGAGCAGGCTCCGTACGCGGCCCGCCGTCGCGCCGCGCTCTCCGAGCGCTTTCCCGGCGAACGCCTGGTGATCCCCTCGGGGAACCTCAAGGCCCGCTCGAACGATGACAGCTACCCGTTCCGGCCGTACTCGGGCTATGTGCACATGACCGGGGACCAGGCCCGTGACGGCGCTCTCGTGCTCGAACCCCGCGCGGACGGTGGCCACGACGCGTACTGCTACCAGCTGCCACGGGACAGCAGGGACAACGACGACTTCTGGACAGGCGCGACGGCAGAGCTGTGGATGGGCCGACGTCGTTCCCTCACCGAGTCGGAGCGCGTGCTCGGACTGCCCTGCCGAGACGTCCGCACGGCCGCCCGCGACCTGGCCGCTGCCTCCGGCGCACCGACGCGGATCGTCCGTGGCCACGACCCGTCCCTCGAGGCCGCTGTCACCACTGATGAAGAGCGTGACGCCGCGCTGGAGGAGGCGCTCAGCGATCTCCGCCTCGTGAAGGACGAGTGGGAGACAGCCGAGATCCGCAAGGCTGTGGACTCCACTGTGCGCGGATTCACCGATGTCATCGGGGAGCTTTCCCGGGCGATCGCGTCGTCCGAGCGGTGGATCGAGGGAACCTTCTTCCGTCGGGCACGTCTCGAGGGTAACGCTGTCGGCTACGGCTCGATCTGTGCCGCGGGCGAGCATGCCACGATCATGCACTGGACGGACAACGATGGTCCGGTGCGCCCGGGCGATCTGCTCCTGCTCGACGCGGGCGTGGAGACACACTCCCTCTACACTGCCGACGTCACCCGCACGCTTCCGATCAACGGGACCTTCACGCCACTGCAGCGCGAGATCTACGACGCGGTGTACGAGGCGCAGGAGGCCGGTATGGCGGCGGTCAAGCCGGGTGCCCGGTACCGCGACTTCCACGAGGCGTCGCAACGTTACCTGGCGGCGCGGCTGGTCGAGTGGGGCTTTATCGACGGCCCCGTCGACCGTGCGTACGAACTCGGCCTGCAGCGCCGCTTCACCATGGCCGGAACCGGCCACATGCTCGGTCTGGACGTCCATGACTGCGCGAACGCCCGCAACGAGGAGTACGTCGACGGCGTGTTGGAGCCGGGCATGGTGCTCACCGTCGAGCCGGGCCTGTACTTCCAGGCGGACGATCTGACCGTGCCCGAGGAATGGCGCGGCATCGGCGTCCGGATCGAGGACGACCTGCTCGTCACCGACAGCGGTCACGAGAACCTGTCGGCCGGCCTGCCGCGCGCCGCGGACGAAGTCGAGGTGTGGATGGCCAGGTTCGCGGGCTGAGCGGGTCGTCTGCGTGGCGGTTCGCCCTTCCCGTGACCTGAGCCGCCCAGTCGAGTCCGAGGCCGGTCAGGTGCGGGAGCCTGTGCTCGGTCTCGTGTCGTGGCGCCCTGGTTCCCGGCCGGGGCGACTGACTACGGCTTCGGCGTGGGAGGTCACCGTTGGGTCGCCGAAGCCGTCATCGCCCTGCTGGACGGGTTCCGCTGCTTTGGCTTCGACCGGGAAATCCGGTCGGAGGGCGATCGGGACGTCCGCGTCGTCCTGGATGCCGGATACGACGCTCCGCGCATGACCCGTCCCGTCCCCTTCGAGAGCAAGAGTCAAGATCTGTGGATCAAGCCATGGCCGTCAGTCGCCGGACCTGCCCCAAAAGGCGATCACCGTGTTCGCCCCATCGGCGTCCTTCAACGGCCTGCACCACGCTGACCAACGCGGCATGTCCCACAGCCCCACCGAGGCCGGGTGCCGCGCCTCGTAGCGCTCCTGGGCTCGTTCGAAATCCCCTCTGGTCGGCTCCGCGGTTCCCAAGATCTCGATGGATTCCTCGTCCGACAGCGGACGCACGGTGTGGGAATCGTCGTATGCGTCGGCCTCGATCTCCTCCCACACATCGATGATCGTGTGTGTTCCTTCGCTGCCGAAGGTCTCGTCTTCCCACAGGGCATCGAGGTCGTCAACAGAGGTGAACGACTGGCCTGCGGGCTGGAGCCCGTCCCCGTGCGTTCCGTGGACGAAGAGCCTTTTGAACTCGCGCTGTCGAACGGTGGCCAAGGCCGCCGCGACATCTCCGGCATAAGGCTCGATGTACTGCCACGATGATGCGCCCACCCCAGCTCCTGCCCTTCCGCGACCTTTGACCGTCGGCACGGAACCCTACCTTTCGGCTTCGCAGTAGACGTCGCTCATGGCGATCAGTTCCTTGGTGCCGTCCGCGTGCACGCCCATCAGCACGAGGACGCACGACTTCGCCTCCCGCAGGCGTATGCGCAGGTGGATGCCGTCGCCCCACACGTGGACGTAGTCACTGCTGGACAGGTCGCGCTCGCCGAACACCTGGTGGTCGGCCTGCCACTGCTGGGTGAGCCGGGTGACCGTCGCCGGTGAGAGGCCGCCCGTCGGGCCGAGGAACTGCTCCGGCGCGGGCACCGCCCCGGCCGCAGTCGTGACCTTCCTCGGCTGGTGGTAGCCGTTGCGCACCACGAGCCGGTGGCCCTTCTCGTCGCGCTCGTCCGCCAACTCGGCTGTGCATGTGTTGACTTCGGCCTCCGGTGCGGCGGCCGGCATCCGCCTCGCGCCCTCGCGGACGATCTCATCGATCAGGGAGGAGCCGTTGGCGGTGGTGCCGTTGGCGTTCACCACGCTGAGCACGGGCGTGCTTCCCGGCCCTCGCGAACCTGCAGATGAGCGACCGGCCGATGGCGATTCGACGCGAGCCGCACTTGTACGGGTGTAGACAGGGCATCAGTCACGAGGGCGCCCGTCGGGCGCGCACATCGCGAACGTCAGGAAGGGACTGTGCATGTTCCGGAAGGTACTTGTCGCGAACCGTGGTGAGATCGCCGTCCGCGCGTTCCGTGCCGCCTATGAAATGGGCGCCGCAACGGCGGCGGTTTTTCCGTACGAGGATCGCGGCTCGTTGCATCGTCTCAAGGCCGACGAGGCCTACGAGATCGGCCGGAGAGGGCACCCGGTACGCGCCTACCTGTCGGTCGAGGAGATCGTGGGCGCGGCGCGCAGGGCCGGGGCGGACGCCGTGTACCCCGGGTACGGCTTCCTGTCCGAGAACCCGGATCTGGCCCGGGCCTGCGAGGACGCCGGGATCACGTTCATCGGTCCCGGTGTCGGGGTGCTGGAACTGACCGGCAACAAGGCGCGCGCGGTCGCGGCGGCCCGTGCGGCGGGTGTGCCGGTCCTGGGATCGTCGCAGCCGTCGACCGACGTGGACGAGCTGGCGGCGGCCGCGGAGGAGATCGGCTTCCCGTTGTTCGTCAAGGCGGTTGCCGGAGGCGGCGGCCGCGGAATGCGGCGGGTGGACGACCCCGCGCACCTGCGCGAGGCCATCGAGGCGGCGTCCCGTGAGGCCGAGTCCGCCTTCGGTGACTCCACGGTGTTCCTGGAGAAGGCCGTCGTCGACCCCCGCCACATCGAGGTGCAGATTCTCGCCGACGGACACGGCGACGTCATCCACCTGTTCGAGCGGGACTGCTCGGTACAGCGGCGCCATCAGAAGGTCGTCGAACTGGCCCCGGCGCCCAACCTCGACCCCGCGATCCGGGACCGCATCTGCGCCGACGCGGTCGCCTTCGCGCACAGCATCGGCTACCGCAACGCCGGCACCGTCGAGTTCCTGCTCGACCGGGAAGGCAACCACGTCTTCATCGAGATGAACCCGCGCATCCAGGTCGAGCACACGGTGACCGAGGAGGTCACCGACGTCGACCTGGTCCAGGCGCAACTGCGCATCGCCGCCGGTGAGACCCTGGCCGACCTCGGTCTCACGCAGGACAGGATCTCCCTGCGGGGTGCCGCACTGCAGTGCCGGATCACCAGCGAGGACCCGGCCAACGGGTTCCGGCCGGACACCGGCACCATCAGCGCGTACCGCTCGCCGGGCGGCTCCGGCATCCGGCTGGACGGCGGCACCGCCTTCGTCGGCTCGGAGATCAGCGCCCACTTCGACTCCATGCTGGTGAAACTGACCTGTCGGGGCCGCGACTTCGCCACCGCGGTGCGACGCGCCCGGCGCGCGGTGGCCGAGTTCCGCATCCGCGGTGTGGCCACCAACATTCCGTTCCTGCAGGCGGTCCTCGACGACCCGGACTTCCAGGAGGGCCGGGTCACCACGTCGTTCATCGAGGAGCGCCCGCAGCTGCTGACCGCGCGCCACTCCGCCGACCGCGGCACCCGCCTGCTCACCTACCTCGCCGACGTCACGGTCAACAAGCCGCACGGCGAGCGCCCGCACCTGATCGACCCCACGACCAAGCTGCCGGACATCGCGAACGGCGTACCGCCCGCCGGGTCGAAGCAGCAGTTGACCGAGCTGGGGCCGGAGGGCTTCGCACGGTGGCTGCGGGCATCACCCGCGGTGGCCGTCACCGACACCACCTTCCGGGACGCCCACCAGTCCCTGCTGGCCACCCGGGTGCGGACGAAGGACCTGCTGGCCGTCGCCCCGACCGTGGCCCGGACCCTGCCGCAGCTGTTGTCGCTGGAGTGCTGGGGCGGCGCCACCTACGACGTGGCCCTGCGCTTCCTGGCCGAGGACCCATGGGACCGCCTCGCCCGTCTGCGTGAGGCGGTGCCCAACATCTGCCTGCAGATGCTGCTGCGTGGCCGCAACACGGTCGGCTACACCCCGTACCCCACGGAGGTCACCACCGCCTTCGTCGAGGAGGCCACCCGGACCGGCGTCGACATCTTCCGCATCTTCGACGCGCTCAACGACGTCGGCCGGATGCGGCCGGCCATCGACGCCGTACGCGAGACCGGATCGGCCGTCGCCGAGGTGGCCCTGTGCTACACCTCGGACCTGTCCGACCCGGCCGAGAAGCTCTACACCCTCGACTACTACCTCCGGCTCGCCGAGCAGATCGTCGAGGCCGGCGCGCACGTCCTGGCGATCAAGGACATGGCGGGGCTGCTCCGGGCACCCGCCGCCGCGAAGCTGGTGACCGCGCTGCGCAGGGAGTTCGAACTACCCGTCCACCTCCACACCCACGACACGGCCGGCGGTCAGCTGGCCACCTACCTGGCCGCGATCAACGCGGGCGCCGACGCCGTGGACGGAGCGGTGGCCTCGATGGCGGGCACCACCTCGCAGCCCTCGCTGTCGGCGATCGTCGCGGCCACCGACCACTCCGAGCGGCCGACCGGGCTGAGCCTGCGGGCGGTCGGCGACCTCGAACCGTACTGGGAGATCGTGCGCAGGATCTACGCGCCGTTCGAGGCCGGCCCGGCCTCGCCCACCGGGCGCGTGTACGACCACGGGATCCCCGGCGGTCAGCTGTCCAACCTGCGTGTCCAAGCACGGGAGTTGGGCCTCGGAGACCGGTTCGAGGACATCGAGGCGATGTACGCCGCGGCCGACCGCATGCTCGGTCGCCTGATCAAGGTCACACCGTCGTCCAAAGTGGTCGGCGACCTCGCCCTGCACCTCGTCGGCGCGGGCGTCCCACCCGAGCGGTTCGCCGCCGAACCTGGCGCGTACGACGTTCCGGACTCCGTGATCGGGTTCCTGCGCGGCGAGTTGGGCGACCCGCCCGGCGGCTGGCCGGAGCCGTTCCGCAGCAAGGCCCTCAAGGGCCGCGCCGCACCGAGGCCGGTCGCCGAACTGTCCGCCGATGACCACGACGGACTGGAGAAGGACCGGCGCGCCACCCTCAACCGGCTGCTGTTCCCCGGACCGGCGAAGGAGTTCGAGGCGCATCGCGACGCCTACGGCGACACCGGAGTCCTGCCGAGCAAGGACTTCTTCTACGGCCTGCGGCCGGGGGAGGAGCATGAGGTGGACCTCGAGCCCGGAGTGCGGCTGCTCATCGCACTGGAGGCGATCGGTGAAGCGGATGAGCGCGGCATGCGCACCGTGATGGCCACGCTCAACGGCCAACTCCGGCCGATCCAGGTGCGCGACCGCTCGGTGGCCTCGGAACTGCCGGCCGCGGAGAAGGCCGACAAGTCCGACCCGAAACATGTTGCCGCGCCGTTCGCCGGGGTGGTGACGCTGTCGGTCGTGGCCGGGGACCGCGTCGAGGCGGGGGCGACCATCGCGACGATCGAGGCGATGAAGATGGAGGCCGCCATCACCGCTCCGGTCGCCGGAGCGGTGAACCGACTGGCCATCAACTCCGTTCAGCAGGTCGAAGCGGGCGACCTCTTGATGGTGATCACCTAGTGCCCCTCCCGGCAAGCTTTGCCCTGGGGCAAACATGGCCGGCCACGCCCCAGACCCTCTGGGGATGATCGCCCGGGCCGCCGGGCCGTGCAGTCGCCCGGCGCGGCTCAGGGACTCCACGGCCCGGCGGTCCACCGGCCGGGAGGGTTCACCGTGCATGCGACGATTCCGCGGTGAACCCTCCCGACCGTCTTTCCGGCGCAGAGCGCGCCTTCATGATCAACGCGTTCGAGATCGACATCCTGCCCGGTGTACGAGGTGACCTGGACGAGCCACTGGTTTCCGCACCCGCCGCGGAGCTGGCAGCCGTCCTGCTGCCTCTCGTCGACCGGGGCTGGATCGAGGTCTGCCGTGTCATCCCCTGGACCGCTCCCGACGGGAGGCACGGATTCCAGCCCGGCACGCCCGTAGCACGGGAGGAACTGCCGAGGCTTCTGGCCGACGCCGACAACTGGGCGTACCCCGACAGCGGCGAATGGATCGGCTGTCTGACGCTCACCCTCACCGAGGAGGGACGTCGGATCCCCCGGTGAGCCGGGGACGGTCACTGCTCCCTCATGCCCCACGGAGAGCCGTACGCGCTGAGCAGGTCCAGGAAGGGGCGGGCGGGGAACGCCTCCGGGCCGAGGACTCCCGAACCGGTCCACGCGCCCGTGGCCAGGAGTTCGAGGGCGACGACCGGGTTGACCGCGGTCTGCCACACCACCGCCTGGGAGCCGTACTCGGCCATCGACCACTGGTTGTCGACCACGTGGTAGAGGTAGACCTCGCGCGGCGCGCCGTCCTTGGTACCGCGCACCCAGGTGCCCGCGCAGGTCTTGCCGTGCATGCGCTCGCCCAGCGTCGCCGGGTCGGGCAGACAGGCGGCCACGACGTCGCGGGGCGACACGCCCACCGGGCCGGCGGCGCTCGGCACGGTCACCGGGTCGGTGCGGTCCAGGCCCAGGAGGTGCAGCGTCCTGAGGGTCTGGATGAACTCCTCGCCCAGACCGTACTTGAAGGTCACGCGCCGCGCGTCGATCCAGCGGGGGACGAGCAGCACCTCCTCGTGCTCCACGTTCACGCACTCGACCGGGCCGATGCCCTCGGGGAAGTCGAACACCTCCGGCTCGCTGAAGGGCGCGGTGGTGAACCAGCCACGGTCCGCTTCGTAGACGACCGGCGGATTGAGGCACTCCTCGATGGTGGTCCAGATGCTGAAGGAGGGCGCGAAATCGTAGCCGTCGACGGTGAGGTTCGCGCCGTCGCGGATGCCGATCTCCTCGATCTCGTCGAAGAGTTCGTCGGCCGCGTATCGCGCGAAGACATCGGACAGCCCCGGCTCCACACCCATGCCGACGAGGGCCAGCCCGCCCGCCTTCTCCCAGTCGGCGGCCTGCGCGAACTGCGTGTCGCCGAGCATGACCCCGCACTCCTCGTACGGCCTCGCGGGGTGCGGGCGCGACAGAGACATCGCCATGTCGAGGTAGGTTGCGCCGGCCGCGAGCGCCGCCTGGAAGAGGGGCATCACGAACCGCGGGTCGGTGGCATTGAGCAGCACGTCGCACCCGTGCCGCTTCAGCAGCGCGGTCACCGCCGCCTGATCGGACGCGTCGACGCGCTCGGCGCTGAAGCGGCCCGCGGCGCCCGAGAGGGCAGCGACCGCCGCCTCGGCCCGGCTCAGGTCGTAGTCGGCCACGACCATCTCGTCGAAGAACGAGCGCCGGGCCGCGATCCGGGTGATCGCGGTGCCCACACCGCCGGCTCCCACAAGCAGAACACGCATGACACGGACTTCCTCTCTGTGGAGACGGGGCGTGCCCGCGCGGACCGAAGGCGCGGCGCCCCTGCCGGGAGATCCAACGCCGGGCGCTCGGATAAGGTCAATGGTGTTGGCATAAGGACACGAGGAGGCGGCGATGGCGAAAGCTGTGGTGCCCGAGGAGAAACGGCGGCGGCGCCGTCCCACCAGGAGCGGCACCGTGCTGTCCGAGCAACTGATCGTCGAGACCGCCCTGCGGATGCTGCGTGAGCACGGCAGCGCGGGACTCAGCGCCCGCCGTCTCGGCCTGGCCCTGGACGCCGATCCCAGCGCCCTCTACCGGTACTTCCGCGGCATGGACGATCTGACCCTCGCCATCGGCGACGCCCTCATCGGGCAGGCCCTGCAAGGCTGGCGGCCCACGGGGGAGTGGCGGTCGGATCTGCGCGGCCTCGGGTTGCGCATCCACGCCGTGTATGTCGCGCATCCGCAGGCGGCACTGCTGACCGCGAACCGGGTCACCGGCCGGGCCCACGAGCTGGCGGCCGACGAGGCCATCCTCGACGTACTCCGCACGGCGGGGTTCCCGCTGCCGGACACGGTACGGATCTACCAGGCCTTCATCGACCAGACCCTGGCCTTCGCCGCGCTCGACGCCGCCTCGCTGGCCCTGCCACGCGAAAGTCTCAGCGCCGACGAGGACATGTGGCGCTCGACGTACGCCCGCCTGCCGCGCACCACACACCCCCGGATCGCCGAGGCGGCGCACCTCCTGGCGACCCGCATGGTCGACAGCGCCTATCCGACGGCCCTGGAGATGCTGCTGGACGGTGCCGCTGCGCAGTGGGAGGCACTGTGCTCCCGCGGATAGAGGACTGTCCGGGGTCGTTGCGGGGCGGACCCGTCGGTCGAGGCTGCCCCCAAGGCCTTTCTGGTGCCCCCAGGCCCCCGACCGTGCGGTCGGGGGAGGCCGAGTTGCGGCCGGGCCCGACGTGGGTCGCCCGGACGGCAGCGCATGCCGGCCCGGGCGACCACGCTGTGTGGGTCACATGGGGTGCTTGATTTCGATGTGCTTCGCCTCCGCCTTCTCCACGCCGAGGCCAACGCTGACGGTCAGCATGCCGTCGATGTACTCGGCATGGACGTCGTTCTCGTCCGCGCTCTTGGGCAGGGTGACACTGCGGGTGAGGGATCCGTAGTGGATCTCGCTGCGATTCTTGTCCACCTCGCGCTCGGTGCGCTCTGCCCTGATGGTGAGGTTGCCGTCCTCGACCGTGACGTCCAGATCCTTGACCTCGATGCCCGGGAGTTCCGCTCGAATGACGTACCGGCCGTCCTCGGTGAACTCCTCGATCCTCATCGTGTACAGATCGGCCATCGCCGGCATGGTGAACCGAGTGGGGAAGGCCTCGAACCAGTCCGGCAGGTCCGGGAACGGGAACTTCTGCTTGCGTGCGAGTACAGCCATGCCCAGACCTCCTCGGTCCTGCGGTTACGACGTGTCCAGTCCATCGCGTCACGTTCCCGGCCGCAGGGGCCGAACAGTCCGCAACGGGGGTCCGAAGGTCCCTGGAGCTCACCCTTTCCCTGGGGGGCAGCCCTCTGAACGGGGGCCGCTCGGTCCTCCGCCTCGCCGTCCATGTGCGTACCGTGCAGGTATGAGCTGCGGCCGCAGCCCACGGCTGCTGCCGCGCGCACGCAGACAGGTGGAGGAAGCCATGACAGCTGCCAGTGAACCACTTCCGATCATGCTCGGCATCGACGCCATGGAGCCGGCCGATGCGGCCCTGGCCTGGGCCGCCGACGAAGCCGCCCGCCGTGGGGTGCGCCTCCATCTGGTGCACGCCGTGTTGCCCGTGACCCATCACGTACGCGGCGTCGAGGAGACGGCACACCACAAGGCCTTGCGCCAGCTGGGCGACGAGGCACTCGACAAGGCGGCGGCTCGTTCCCATGAGCGGCAGCCGGGTGTTGAGGTGACGACCTTCATCACGGATGGCAATCCGGCCCAGGTTCTGGTTCGGAGGTCCGCTCACGCGCGGCTGGTGGTCCTCGGCTCGCGTCGGCTGGGCCGGCTGGGGGAGATGCTCAGTGCTGCCTCGACGACGGTTCCGGTCAGTGCGCACGCTGCCTGCCCGGTTGCCGTGGTGCCGGAAGCCGGGCGCACTGAGGAGGAGCCGCCGTACCTGGTGGTCGGGGTGGACGCGAGCCGGTCGGCCGATGCCGCGCTGGATCACGCCTTGGAGGCCGCTGCCTCGCAAGGCGCCTCCGTGCGTGCGGTGTGGGTGTGGCAGCGGCGGCTGCCAGGGTTTTTCGATGAGGACGCTGCGATCGAGGCCTGCCACAGGCAGCTGCATGAAGCAACCGCGGCGCGGTCCAGTGCCTACCGAGATGTTCCCCTGAGTCACGCGGTGCTGCGGGGACATCCTGTCGAGGCGTTGGCGGAGGCTTCGGAGCATGCGCTCGCTGTGGTCGTCGGCCGCCGTGGCCGGGAGGGCTTCACCGGCATGCGGCTGGGCTCCGTCCCGCACGGACTGCTGCACAGGGCAGCCTGCCCCGTGATCACTGTGCCCCCGCCGACCGACGAAGGGATCTGAGACCGGGAGACCGGGCCGACTCGCATACCGCACCGGCCGATTGCGCGAGCCTTTCGCCCAGCGACTGCGCACCGGGTCTCCGTGCTCCGGCCCCTCCGGATTTCATCGCCCGAATCCATCGTTCTTCGCCCGGTCGGAAGGGCGCGCGGCGACCTGCTGCCCGGTCGCCGCACGCATGCCTGCACGAGCCCGGTCATCGCCCGACCGGACCCGATGGACGGGCCCGCCCCGGACAAGCTCCGAAGCCGGTCGACACACCGATCGTGGAGGACAGCGCCGACCGTGGGCCGGAGGCCCGCCCTGAGCCCTTCGCCGGGTGTGCCGGTGCACCTCGCCCGACGACGCCGATCTCGCGGCGCTGAGCGAGGCGGGCGTGGTGGACCTCGGTGGCCAGGTGGTGGAGGCCGACGTCCCGCGGCTCCTTGCGCAGATCAAGGGCATCGGCGACATGACCGAATTGATCGATCACGTGAGTCGTGTGTGGGGCAGCGCGCTCCGGAAGCAGTGCTCACCCAGCCAGGCATGGGTGAAGGGTCTGGTTGTGTGGCGTGCCGGGCACCGGCTGACCGGCTGCCGAGGCCGAGGTCCTGATCATCGCGCACGTCGAGGCCGACCGTGTCGGCATCGCGGCGGACGGCAGACGCAGCGGTCCTCGCGATCCGGTGGTACGTGCCGGGCAGTTGGAGGAGCTCAGGCGGCGGCCCGAGCGTGACGCGCGGGACCGTCGCCGGTACGCGGCCGGTGCCGGCGCCCGTGCTCGGTGACGGCCGCCGGCGATCCGTGGAGCCACCGACACACCGCCGGGAAGGCCCTGCCCTTCAGTGATGCGGATCCTCGTGCTCGTGGAGCTGAGCCGCGATGACCGCCGCTTGTACGCGGCGTTCCCGACGGCGACGTGACGCCCACCGTCCCGGCACACGAACAGAGCGTCACCGCACGGTGGGGCCCTCGCCGCTGCGAGTCGCAAACGCGTTCAAGGCCTGGCCAAAGAAGGGCCCCGTGCGCAAGGATCACGCTCGCACCACGCCATCCCCCGCAATTCGACACACCGCCGCACCACATCTCAGCACGGGAGGATGTACATGACTCGCCGCACACCCCGCGGCCTGATCGCCGCGGCCACCGCCACCGTGGCTCTGCTCGCTCCGGCCGGAGCGGCCTCGGCCTCGGGCGCCGTACCTGCCCCGGCCGAACCACAGGCCCGGGTATTCATGGTCAACCCCGTCCAGTCCTCGGGCGACCAGTCGCTCTCCGACGCCAAGGACTCGGCCGACGCCGTCCCCGCGTCGAGCTATGCCTCCGCCGCGTTGCGCAATCTCGACGGCAGTGGCGGACTCTCCGGACGGTGGGCCTACATCAGGTCGGAGACCGGCGCCCCCGCAAAGACCGCCGACGTCGGCAAATACACCCGCCACGACGACCAGTTCGAGCAGGTCATGGCCTATTTCTGGGTCAATGAGGCCCAGGAGTACCTGCAGGGCCTCGGCTTTGGCAGCGAACTGCCCGGCGCCAACAACCGTGCGCAGCCCGTTCGTATCAACCAGTGGGGCGCGGACAACTCCTTCTTCACCGACAAAAAGGCCGAGATCCGCTTCGGCAAGGGCGGCGTGGACGATGCCGAGGACGCCGAGGTGATCGTGCACGAGTACGGGCACGCGGTGCACAACGCCCAGGTGCCCGGCTTCGGCACCTCCCCGGAGGCCGGGGCGATCGGTGAGGCCTTCGGCGACTACCTGGCAGTCGAGGTCGGTGCCCACGCGGACGCCCGGTACGGCTGGCCCCTGAAGGCCGACCTGGCGTGCGTCGCCGACTGGGACTCGGTCGCCTACAGCGCTGCCCCGCACTGCCTGCGCCGGATCGACGGGAACAAGGTGTACGGGGACCGGGTGGGCGAGGTGCACGCGGACGGTGAGATCTGGTCCCGCGCACTCCTGGACATCCGGGGGGCGCTCGGCGCCAGGGTCGCCGACCGCATCATCGTCAACGCTCAGTTCGGCTTCGCACTCGACACCAGCTTCGAGAACGCCGCGTTGACGACGATCGCGACAGCGCAACGCATGTACGGCAAGAGCGCGGCGGACGCGGTCCGCGCCGCGTTCAAGGCCCGCGAGATCCCTGGCATCCAGTAGGCGGAGTCACGGCGGTCTCCCCCTTCCCAGGGTGGCCCTCAGCGTGGTCTCGCGTCGGCCTTGAGTCCGTTGCGAGGCCACGCGCCGGCCGGATCGATCACCGAGCGCTGCTACGGCAGATGAGGCAAGTGCAGGCCGGCGCCCGGGGATCGCATCATGGGGACAGCCTTTCTGACGGGGCGCCGTCCCTTGGTTCGGAGGGCGCCACGTAGACGGAGAGGCCTGTGCTCCCGCGCAGCGGTGGCAGGGATTCGGGCCGCCAGGCACGGGCGTAGGCGGGTGGCCTGTGCCCGGGAGCCACGATCACCGCGACAGGTGTGCGACGCGCTGCCGCGCGCAGACCGTCGGCTGTGATACTCCCGTCGTGGCCGCCGATCTGTCGCGACGCGCAGCGGGCGTAATAGCCGATCGGTACCGCGTCGAAACCGGTGACCGTGCACGGTGGGCGTACTCCCAGAAGGTGCAGCTGGTCGGCGATCGCCGTGTACTCCTGCCGCGCCACGCGGCTGCGGGCGACGGCATGGCCGAGTACCCAGTACTGGACGGCGAAGTGACCGGCCAGGGCGAGCGTGAGCAACACGCCGACCGTCGGCTGCCATCCGGGGCGGGTGGAGGTGAACAGAGCGCGCAGGCACTCGGCGACAGGCAGCGCCAGCAGAGCGTAGGCAGGAAGCAGGAAACGGGGGGCAGCGTAGTCGATCATGAACAGGTAGGGCGTCGCCATGGACGCCGCGACGAGGGTCACGAGGACGGCGGCAGGGCGGCGCGCGCGGGCGGCGATGATGCCGCCCGCCGTGAGCACTGGCAGTGCGAACCACCACGCCGCGGTGACCGGGTCCTTCCAGGGCACCTCGCACGGACGGCACAGAGTCCGCCCGTCGAGGGCTCGAACCTGATCGTCGACGGCGAGATGTCCGCCCAGGCCGCCCTGAATCTCGCTGGCGCGGTGCAACCGGGCGACAACGCCGCCGTAGTGCAGATGGGCTTCGACGATCCACGGTGCGCAGCCGAGGAGAAGGGCGGCCACGATGACGGCCGGCACTGCCGGGTGTCGCCGGCCCGAGGCCACCAGGGCTGCCACGGCCAGAGGCAGGACCAGGTAGCAGGCGTCCGGGGGCCGCATGAGGGCGACCAGGGCCACAGCGGCGCCGAGGCCGGCGAGCGCCTTGCCGTCGGCCGTTTCCCTGACGGCTCGTAGAAAGCAGCCCACGGCGGCCAACGCCCCCAAAGCGCACCACAGGTTGGGCATCGCCTGCGGGCCGTAGTACAGGGTGATCCACAGCCCGGCGAACATCGCTCCCGCCCCGGCGAGAACCGCGGGCGGCAGGAGACGACGCCAGACCCACAGGGCGAGGAAGAGCCCGCATCCGGAGCACAGTGCCAGATACACGTGCAGCGCAGCCATCGAGGACGTCAGCGCGGCCACGGGCGCGACCAGATACGAAATCCCCCGAGCTCGGGGCGCACTGAAGAACGCGGCCGGGACGTCCCGGCCGACCTGGCTGACGTAGACGGTCTCGTCCCAGCCGAGTCCCGAGCCGGGCACCACCAGCACCAACTGCACGAGAACAAAAGCAGCGGCGACGGCCGCGAGCCAGGGAAACGGGCGGCCGTACGCGTGGTCGACACCGGCGAGCCGCATCTGCACCACTCGTGGGCCGACGGCCAGTCGGTCAGGCATGAATCAGTCCTCCACGGCACCGGGCAGCGGGCCGGGCTCTGGGCGCAACTCTGCGAGTGCCGGGCGCAACTGACCAACTTCGATCGGCCATGTGGAGCACACGTCCGGCGGAACATCACCCTCGCCATGCCCGCCCACGCCTTCCTCGCCGTCCGGGCCACCGGCACCGACAAGGAGGCCGTGGACATGCTTCCGCCGGCCTCATCCCGGGCCCGTGGCGGAAAAAGGCGCCTTCTGGCAGCTCTCCGGCCCCCCGCCGGGGCCGCCTCGCGCCCCTCACCCACGCACCGACCCGGTCCGCCCGGAGGTGACGCCACCAAGCCACCGCACGCCGCAGCCACTACCGAAGACGCGGGTCAGGAGACGAAACACTGCTGCAGATTGTCGTCGCGCCCTGGTGCGAGGTGGAGGTCCGCATGTCCATCGGCCACCCGCCGTCGACCTGTGTGCGTCGCCGTCAATTCATCGGCTGGGCTTCGCACTTGAGTCGTTCCGGGTGCGGGACGCATGACTGCCTTCACATATGCATCACCTTTTCTGCATCTCTCCACCATGACTTGTGTATGCTCCAGGCGCTCCATCCGCACGACTGGGGGGAATTCCTCATGCGCATACGCCATGCCATAGCCACCATCGCCGCTGCCGGAACCATCGCGGTTGTTGCCGTCGCCCCGGCACAGGCAGCCGAGTACTCGTCGGCGCTGAAGATCAAGGGTGTCCAGTACGACGCGCCGGGCGCGGACTCCAACAGGTGCTCCACCGGGAACACCAAGGACGAGTACCTGACGATCAAGAACTACTCGTCGAAGGCGACCGTCAATCTCAGGGGCTACGTAGTCAAGGACGCCGCCGGCAACCGCTTCACCTTCTCGGCGAGCCACTACCTCGAGCCCGGCGACTACGTGAAGCTGCGGGGAGGCCACGGCACCGACTCCGACGCCAAGAACGTCGTCTACCGCCAGAACTGCAACTTCATCTGGAACAACGACAAGGACACCATCTACCTGTACAAGCCGTCGGGCAGCCGGGCCGACGTCCACGCCTACACCAAGACCGGCTCCGACCCGGACCGCAACGGCTACATCAACTACCACGGCTGACGCACCATCACTGCGTACCGAAGGGAACGGCGGCAGAGGACGAGTGCTCTGCCGCCGGTTCGCCCGGGGGCCCTCCGCTGTCATCAGGCGCTCCTGTCAGCGGCCGGCGGCGCTCTCCTCGTGACCGGGGTCCGGAGCGTGGCAGCCCCTGGCCGGGGACGGCGCAGGCATCGTGGCGACCGCGGTCGTGATGACCCCGCCGCGGGCTACCAGTGCGCGGGACGGGTGAGGGCGGCAGGCAGCTCGGTGGCCGAGTCGCCCTTGGCCGCGTTGAGCTGGGCCTGGGTGAGGAAGATGCTCCCGGTGAGGTCGGCTCCGCTCAGGTCGGCGCCGCGCAGGTCCGCCCCGATCAGGTCGGCCATGCGCAGGTCGGCCTTCTTGAGGTCGGCCCCGATGAGGCAGGCCCCGCGGAAACTGGCCCCCCGCAGCCGGGCGCCGCTCAGCCTGGCCCCGATCAGCTGGGCACCCCGGTGGTTCTTCTTGCGGCCGGGCACCTCGGCCCGCACCAGGTCACTGGTCCGCAGCAGCAGAGCGTTCACATCGTCGCGCAGCGCCGCCACGTCGAGGTCCATGAGCGATGCAGCGTCCCCCCGGGTGAGGCCGTCGACGCGCTTCAGCGCACGGCGCAGATCGGGGTGGACGGGGCGGGCCGGCGCGAGATCGAGGGCCTCGGTGACGTACCAGAGCAGTTCGTGGAGCTGCCGCATCACCGGCAGGACCTCGAACATCGGGCGGGCGCTCTCCGGCGCCTGCCGCCAGTCCGTTCCACCGAAGGTGACCTGTGAGACCTTCTGGCCCGCACCGAAGCAGTCGAACACGGTGCAGCCCTGGTAGCCCTTCTCCCGCAGGCGTGTGTGGATGCCGCAACGGAAGTCCAGCTGAAGGTTCGCGCATGGCTTGCCGGCGTCTTTGTCCGCCGCGAAGTCTGCGGAACGGGCGAAGGGCAGCGCGACACAGCACAACCCGAAGCAGTTCGCGCAGTCGGCCTGCAGATCGTTGCGGCCGCTGCCGTCGGACGGGGCCGCGTGCTTCTGGGGCAACTGCGTGCTCTCCTGTGACGAGACGAGCACGGCGGTCCGCCGCGCTCCGAGATGAGCGTCCATTGTTGCAGACGGCGCGTGCCTGCCGTCCGCGGGAGCACGGCCCGGGGTGGCGATGGGGTCAGTCCGCGTGGATCGGTGGGCGGCGCTCCGTCCAGGGACGCCAGGAGCGGACGGTGTGGCCGGAGCTGTGGCCTTCACGCCGTCACGCAACCCGGTCAACAGCCCCGTGCCCGGGGACTGCCCTGCCGAACCGACACGATGCCGGGCCCGGTCAACGCACTTACGGTGGAGGGATGGCAGTGATCAACGGTTGGAGGCGGGAAGCACGAGCCCGGCCCGGCGTGGTGGACGCGCTGATGTCGGCCGTGCTGTTCGCGCTGTCGGTCGTGGCTTCTGCTGTTGTGCCGGACGAGCACCGGATCGAGTACCGGTGGCAGGGCGTGGTGCTGGCGGCGGTCGGCTGCTCGGCGTTGATGTGGCGGCGCCGTCACCCATTCGGCGTACTGGCTATCGCGGTCGGCTGCGGGGTGCTTTTTCAGGTGCTCGGATTCCGGGAGAGCCCGGTGGTGGCAAGCCCGGTCGATGTGTCCATCTACACCGTGGCCGTGCAGACCGACCGGCGCACCACCTGGACCACCACGTCGATCACGGCCGCCGCCCTGGTGGGGGCGGCCGTGGTGTTCGCCCCGGGATCGTGGCTGGAGCCGGAGAAGGCGGTGATGCTGGCGTGGACGGCTCTGTCGGCCGCCATCGGGGACGCGGTGCGGTCACGTCGTGCCTATGTGGCAGCCGTGGAGGAACGGGCGGAGAACGCGGAGCGGACCCGTGAGCAGGAGGCACAGCAGCGGGTGGCGGCCGAGCGGGTCCGGATCGCGCGCGAGCTGCACGACGTCGTCGCGCACCACATCGCCCTGATCAACGCTCAGGCAGGCGTCGCCGTCCATCTCGCGGAGCGGCAGCCGGAGCAGACACTCGCCGCTCTGGAGAACATCCGGGACACCAGCCGGTCGGCGCTGGATGAACTGCGCGTGACCGTCGGCCTGCTACGGCAGTCGGGTGATCCGGCGGCGCCGCGCGATCCGATGCCGGGTCTGACGCAGCTACCGGCCCTGCTGGCGTCGTTCGAAGGTGCCGGCCTGGCGGTCAGGCACAGTCAGCGCGGTATCAGTGAACCGCTGGCGCCGGCGGTCGACCTGGCCGCGTACCGCATCGTGCAGGAGGCCCTGACCAATGTGCACAAGCATGCCGGCGCGGACCACGCCCGATTGTTCCTGCATTACCGCCCCGAATGGCTGACGATCACCATCGAGGACGACGGACGCGTCGGACCGCACCACCAGCCGACCCAGGGGACGGGGCACGGGCTGATCGGGATGCGCGAGCGGGCCGCCATCGTCGGGGGCAGGCTGTATGCGGGAGCCCGCCCGCAGGGCGGCTTCGCTGTGACTGCCGATCTGCCCCTGCGAGCCGCAACGGCCACGGGCGGTCCGGCAACGAACGGACCGCCGAGGAGAGATGGGTATGACGATCCGCGTACTGCTCGCCGATGACCAGGCCCTGCTGAGGGGCACCTTCAGGATGCTGTTCGATGCTGCGGACGACATGGAGACCGTGGGCGAGGCATCCAACGGCCGCGAGGCAGTGGAGCTGGCCCATGCGCAGCACCCGGATGTGCTCCTGATGGACATCCGCATGCCCGAGATGGACGGCCTCGCCGCGACGCGGCTGATCGGCGAGTCGGAGGACCTCGCAGGGGTGAAGGTCCTCATCCTGACCACCTTCGAGGAGGACGAGTACGTCGCCGAGGCGCTGCGCGCGGGTGCGAGCGGCTTTCTCGGCAAGGGCGCGCGGCCCGAGGAGCTTCTCGAGGCCGTCCGCACGGTCGCCGCCGGGGAAGCGCTGCTGTGCCCGTCTGCCGCCCGAGCGCTGATCACGCGATTCCTGACGCAGCCGGAAGCCAGCCCGGCAGCCATGCACGAGCGGCTGAAGTGCCTGACACCACGGGAACGCGATGTCCTGGGGCTCGTCGCGCTGGGCCTGTCGAACGAAGAGATCGCCGATCGCCTGTTCATCAGCCCGCTGACGGCCAAAACCCACGTCAACCGGGCCATGACCAAGCTGGCGGCCCGTGACCGGGCCCAGCTCGTCGTCATCGCCTACCAGAGCGGCCTGGTCAGCCCGGCGATGGAGCCGAGCCGCTCAGCAACATCCGCGTGATCGTCGGCACAGGTACGTGTCGCGTTCCGTCGCCGCGGTAGGCCGGCGGACCCCGTACCGCGGACGTGGTACCCGGGAATCGCTGCACGGGGACGATGTGCGAGGGGCCGGTCACGGGCGAGAGTGAGGTGGTGAACGGAGGTTTCGCAATGATCGAAGCCCACTGCCTTACCAAGAGGTACGGCAGCAAGACGGCCGTCGAGGATCTGTCCTTCACGGTCCGCCCCGGCATCGTGACGGGGTTCCTCGGTCCCAACGGGGCCGGTAAATCCACCACCATGCGGCTGATCCTCGGGCTGGACGCCCCAACCGCAGGGCACGTCACCGTCAACGGCCGCCCTTACGCAATGCACGAAGCGCCCCTGCGCGAGGTCGGGGCGATGCTGGAGGCCCGCGCCATCCACACCGGCCGCACCGCCTACCACCACCTGCTGGCCCTGGCCGCCACCACCGGCATCTCCCGCCGGCGCGTGAACGAGGTCATCGACCTCGTCGGCCTGCGCGAGGCGGCCAACAAGCGGGCCGGCGGGTTTTCCCTGGGTATGGGCCAGCGCCTCGGCATCGCCAGCGCCCTTCTCGGCGACCCCGCCACTGTCATCCTCGACGAGCCGGTCAACGGCCTCGACCCGGAGGGCATCCGGTGGATCCGGAATCTTCTCAAGCGCCTGGCGGGGGAGGGGCGAACGGTGTTCGTCTCGTCGCATCTGATGAGCGAGATGGCGCTCACCGCCGAACATCTCGTCGTCATCGGTCGCGGACGGCTCATCGCCGACACCTCGGTCGAGGAATTCACCCGCGGCGCGGCCCGCACAGTGGTGCGCGTGCGCTGCCCGGACATCGACCGCTTGAAAGGTCTGCTGGCGGGTCCGGACGTCACCCTCACCACCTGCGCGCCCCACACCTTGGAAGTGGTCGGCCTGACGACTGACCAGATCGGCTACACCGCCGCCGACCACGGGCTCACCCTGCTCGAACTCTCTCCCCAGCGGATCTCCCTGGAAGAGGCGTTCATGGAACTGACCCGGGACGCGGTCGAGTACCGCGCCAACAGCACCGACGAGCCGGTCGGAGTAAGGAGCGCGTCATGACCACGGTCCTCACGCGCCCGCTCGGCGCGACAGTGCGCCCCGGCAAGGTGACCCTGCTCCGGGCCCTCAGGTCCGAATGGATCAAGCTGCGCACCGTGCGCTCCACGTCGATCACCTTGCTGACCGCCGTGGCCGCGATGGTCGGGTTGGGCATGCTGGTCACGCATCTGCGGGCAGGCGACCTCAGCGCCCGGGAATTGGCGCACTTCAACGGAGCCGAGCTCAGCCTGAGCATGTTCCGGCCCGCGCAGTTGGCCGTCGGTGTCCTCGGCGTCCTGATGTTCACGGGCGAGTACACCACCGGAATGATCCATGCCACGCTCACGGCCGTCCCCAGGCGACTGCCCGTGCTGGTGGCCAAGGCCGTCGTCTTCACCGGCGTCGTCCTCGTCCTGATGACCGCGGCCGCTTTCGCCGCCTTCTTCGGTGGCCAGGCCGTCCTGTCCTCCGCTCACCTGGATACACATCTGTCCGACCCCGGCGTCACCCGTGTGGTTTTCGGTACCGCCCTTTACCTCACCGTTGTAGGACTGTTCGGCGTAGCCCTGGGCGCCATCATTCGCAGCTCTGCGGGAGCCATCGCCACGCTGGTGGGCATCCTGCTCGTCCTGCCCGGACTGGGCGCCCTGCTTCCGGCCGACTGGGCTCAGCACATCGACCCCTACCTGCCCAGCAACGCCGGACAAGCCGTGCTCTCCGTCGTCCCCGATCCCGCGATGGCCCCCTGGACAGGTCTCTCACTCTTCGCCGGATACGCAGCCGCCCTGCTCGGTCTCGCCGCCTGGCTCCTCAAGCGACGCGACGCCTGACCGGCGCAGCACGAAGCCGCACCGCCGGCAACGCTCCTTCGGGCCGCGGCCCTGGCCCCGGGCACACCCGGACGCGCCGCCCACCGCATCCCCGATCCACGGCTGAGCCTCCTGGATCTTCCCGCTCCTGTTCGCACCTCTCGTCCTCCTCGCCCGGCGCCGGGCCGGCCCGCAGAGCGGCGGCCCCGCCGATCGAAGGCGAACCACACCAGTCAGGACAGCACCGCCGAACAGACCACATCCACCATGGACGTCACCGAGCAGGACCCGGATGACGCCCGCGCCTGAACCCCATGGCCGCGCCGACCGCGCGCCCCCCGCACCGAGAGGACACCGCCATGTTCACCACACCCCAGGAATGCAGCACGATCCGTGAACTGCTGGCCGGATACGCGCTCAATGCCCTCGCCTCCGAGGAAACCACCCAGGTCCGCGCCCACCTGACAACCTGCCCCGCCTGCCGGGACGAACACGACTGCCTCGCGGCGGTGAGCGCGCACCTGCCCCTGCTCCGCGACGCACTCGCCCGCGACACCGGCCGACGGCCGCACATATACGTGCCCGCTCCGGCGGAAGGCTGCCCCACGCCCCGTCACCAGCCCCGTCGCCGTCGGCCGGCCCGGGGGGGAACGGCCAGGCAGCTCACGCTCACCCAGTTGGTGAGCAGGACGCGTGCGTCAGGCGAACTCGGCGAGCGCGCAGGAAGGAAGGCCCAGAGCCCCCGGGCAATGGCGGACGGCGCGGAGGGGCGGGCCACGCCTCAGCCGCTCCGCCGGGTGGCCACACCCCGACCGGCCGCGTCAGGCTGAGGCGGGCCGGTCCTCATGGTCGCAAAACGCCCCCATCGCCTGGCCGTTGAGGTTCGTTGCCCAGCGCTCCTTCCATGCCTTCGTCATCGCCCGGATCGTCGTCGGAGCGCTGGTGTCCGGCCTGCTGGGGGCGGGGGTGGTCAACTCCGGTCAGCCGCGGGGAACTGCGAAGGCGGTGAGTGCCGCGGTGCCGGGTCCGAGCCGGGACCACGGGCCCGGGAACAGGAGCACGGCGATGCCCGAGGTCGGGAACTTGCCTTGGACCCGTGCGAGTGCCTCGTCGCCGCCTTCTCCGGCCAGGGACAGGACAAGGTCCTGCACGCCAGGCTGATGGCCGATCAGCAGCACCGTCCGCCGCCGCTCCGGGACCGCACGCACCACATCGAGCAGGGCGGAGGCGGTTGCCTCGTGGACCCGCTGCTCGAAGACCACCTTCGGCGCCGCACCGAGTTCCGCCGCGACAAGCTCCCACGTCTCACGGGTACGCCTGGAGGTAGAGCAGATGACCAGGTCGGGCACACACCGAGCATCGCGCAGCCACCGCCCGGCCGCCGGGGCGTCCCGGCGGCCCCGCCCGGCGAGTGGACGCTCATGGTCGGGTACTCCCTCCGGCCAGGCCGACTTGGCGTGCCGCAGCACGATCAACCGGGTGTGCGCGGACCTGGGCACGGTCTCATCTCGCTTCCGCCGGCTGCACGCGACCGACTCCGCGCCCGGCGTCCGCCGTTGCCCGCCGGGATGCCGACAGCGCGCGGGGAGCTCTCCGCGGTACGAGCGTGCAGCTCGCGAGGACGAGGAACAGCCGCTTGCCCTGACCGGCTCGCAGAATCGTGAGGCCCACGGGCGCTCCCTCGAACTCGATGGGTCGGTTCCCCCGAGGCAGGCCGGAAACCGGCCGGCCCTGACGCGACCAGTCTTGGTCGGCATGCGGCACCAAGCCAGTCCATTGCTCCACCCGGCGGACCGTGCTTCTTCGACTGCCTGCCGGCTGCCCGCATCGACGGAACCGCGGTCGACATCGGCCGACTCGGCCAGGCCGCTTCCACCATCGACCTGGACGCCCTGTCCCACCGGCCATCCGCGAACGCCGGGCCGCCTGGATGCTCGCAGGCCACGACGCACGGCTGTGCGCGCAAGTCGCCCGCGCTCCGACCGAATGCGTGGGTGGCGCGGGCCTCGCACTCTGCTTGCGGACCTCGCCGCCCCGGAGTTGCGCCCGCGCCGATGCCCGCGGCACTGCGACGATGGAGATCTCTGCGGGAAACCGGTGACTGCGCCTGTTGGGTGACTTCGCGAGTGTGCAGCCGAGGGAGCCGGGAGGATACGGCGCCGTCTGGTACCAGCAAGGAATGCCCAGGCGATCGCATCTCCCGTCCGACAACCCGGACCCCGGCTCCCGGCCTGGAAGGCGGAGGTACCCGAGCCGTGCGGTGTCGCGCCAGGCGATGCGTGGCACCAGGGGCTCCGCGCCCCGGGGCCCGGGTTCGCGGCGAGCACCGGCCGACCCGACGCAGGAACTGCACGTGCCCCTCGCGCTGCGGACGGCCGCTGCCTACGCCTGGCGGACGCTCGTCGTGGGAGCTGTCGTCTACGCCGCCTTTTCCGTGCTGGGACGGTTCCACGAGGTTGCGGTAGCAGTCTTCCTCGGCCTGGTCGTCACCGCGTTGTTGCGCCCGGCGGCCGACCTCCTGGCTCGTGTGATGCCTCGGCCACTCGCCGTGGCGGTGACGCTCCTCGGCAGTATCGTCCTGGTCCTCGGCGTGCTGTACCTGGTCGGCGAGGCGGTTGCCGGAGAACGTGCCGGGCTGGAGCGGCAGTTCAGCGAGGGCCTCGCCAGGATCGAGCGCTGGCTGGAGAAGCCACCCTTCCGGTTGAACCCCGGGGCGCTGAGCGACTTGCAGGTCCGGATCGGACAGTACCTGTCCAGCCATCGGTCCACCCTGGTCAGTACGGCGCTCAGTGGCGTGGGCCGACTGGTGGAGGTGATGACCGTGTTCGCTCTCGCGCTGTTCTGCTCGGTCTTCTTCATCCACTCGGGCGACCGGCAGTGGGACTGGTTCTGCGAACAGCTTCCGGCGACGGCGCGGGAGCGAACGAAGATCGCGGGCCGAGCGGCGTGGCGGACGTTCACCGGGTACACCCACGGAATCGTCGTGGTGGCCACCACCAACTCCGTACTCGTGGGACTTGCCCTCTTCGTACTCGGAGTGCCGCTGGCGTTTCCGCTGGCGCTGCTGGAGTTCATCGCCGCCTTCGTCCCACTGATCGGCTCACCCATCGCCCTCGGAGTGGCTGCCGTCGTGGCTCTGGCGTCAAAGGGGCCGATCGTAGCGGTCGTTGTCATCGCGCTGATCGTCGTCATCGGCCAGATCGAGGGGCACCTGCTGCACCCGATCGTGATGAGCCGGGCAGTCCGTCTGCATCCGGTCGTGGTCGCGCTCTCGGTGATCGGTGGCGCGATCGCGGCGGGGGTGCTGGGAGCGATGGTGATTGTTCCGCTGGTGTCCGTCGTCTGGTCGGTCCATCAGGCTCTCCAGCGGGCACGGAGGTCCACGCAGGCGAAGGACTCCCCTACGCGGTCGGCGACCGGCATGCTCGGAGGACGAGGGCCGGACCGTCCCGGCGTGTAGCGACCCGGGACCGGATTTTCGACATCCCCTCCAGCGAAAATCTTCATGAGCCCAACGTCCTCGTACGCGCACACGACGGCGCGAGCCCGGCACCGTCACCGCTGAGCTGTACCCCGGCCCGTCGCTCCTCGTGCGGGCCGGGGTGAGCGCACCGACTGATCAGCCAGGAGTCGGAAACACGAACCGCACGTCGGTCAGGTGTTCCGACAGCTCCCACAGACGGCGGCCTGTCCCGGCGTCCGCGGCCGCGGGGGACAACTGCACCCGCGTCGGTCCGCCGCGCAGCTCGGCCAGGCCGTCCGGTCCGATGAATTGACCGCTCTCCGCATTCGGGTCGGTCGCCGCGTACAGCTGGGGCAACGCGCCGTCGTCCGCGGTCTGGGCGAACAGCGGGTTGCCCATGCGCCCCAGGACCACCCGCCACAGGCCGACCGGCGCACTCGTCTGCAGGTTGGTGGCGGTATAGCCGGGATGGGCGAGCAAGCTGCGCACCGGACTGCCGACCGCGATCAGCCGCCGGTGGAGTTCCCGTCCGAAGACGGAATTGGCGAACTTCGACTGGTTGTAGAAGGCCATGGGTGAGTAGCTGCGCTCACCGGCGACGTCATCGAAGTGGATGCGCCCCTGTCGGTGGTTGATCGAACTCACCGTGACCACGCGGGGGTCACGCCCGACGGTCAGCAGATCGAGCAGCAACCCGGTGAGCGCGAAGTGGCCGAGGTGGTTGCAGGCGAACTGCAACTCGTGGCCCTGCGCGCTCAGCGATCGCGGCGGCGCCATCACACCGGCGTTGTTGACGAGCACATCCAGCCGCGCATGGTCGGTATGCAACTGGTCGGCGAAGGCGCGGACCGAGTCGAGATCGGCGAGGTCGAGGTGGCGCACTTCGAGGCAGGCGGCCGGCTGCTCGGCGGTGATCTCCGCGACCGCCCGGTGGCCTTTTCCCTCGTCGCGCACCGCAAGGATCACGTGCGCGCCCTGGCGGGCGAGCGCCCGGGTCGTCGCCAGACCGAGGCCGCTGTTGGCCCCGGTGACGACGATCACCCGCTCGGTCTGGTCCGGGATCTGATCGACAGTCCAGCGCTGCTCCTGTGTCATATGGCATACGCTGCCGTCCATGGCACTTGGTGTCAAGATGATACTCAGTGTCATGCACGGCATGGCGCTACGATTACCACGTGAGTGCCCACCCCGAAATCAGCCTGGCCCAGCGCAAACGTCAGCTGGTCGCCAACGAGCTGACCGAAGCGGCGCTGCAGCTGCTGGCGTTGAAGGGGTTCGACGCGGTCACCATCGACGAGATCGTGGCCACGGCCGGAGTGTCCAAGCGCACCTTCTTCCGGTACTTCGCGTCCAAGGAGGACGTGGTCGTCCAGTTTCTGGCCGACATGGGCATCGGCATGCACGCAGAGTTGGCGGCCCGCCCCATCGAGGAGCGGCCCTCCGTGGCGCTGCAGCACGCCGTCTGGGTCTCCATGGCTGCCTGCGGCGACCCCTCCGACCGGGCACTGCGAGTGGTGCAGCTGATTCTGCGTACCCCCGCTCTGCACGCACGCTTTCTGGAGCGCCAGGCGCAGTGGCGCGACGACCTGACGGCGGAGTTGGCGCGTCGCCTGGAGATCGACCCCGACACCGATCTGTACCCGCAGCTGGCCGCCGGGATGGCGCTGACCGCCTTCGGCGCCGTGCTGCAACGGTGGAGCGGCAGCGAGGGTGCCGAGGACCCCGCCGAGCTGACCGACCGGGCCTTCGAGGTGATCGCCCCGGCGTTGGACGCCGTCGAACGGCGGGCCTCTCCCGGGCACATGCCCCACGGTGTCTGAGCCGGCTGCTCCGGCGGTCGCCGTGGGTCTGCCGATGCACCGGCCGAGACAACGGCTGCACAACACCGCACCTCACCCGCAGGGCCGGAAACCGGCATGGCGCTGACCTCGGCACCCTGGCCGACGTCCGGCCGCGGGCGCACATGCCCGGAAGCGCTGCAGCTCCGCACGTCCCCGACGGTCGCCACCCTGGAGGCGGATCTCTGCGCAGAGGACTTCAGGTAGACGTCGACGTGCTCGGCGACGCACGGATGAACGGGTTGCGTCGCCGATGTGGTGATGCCTGACCGGACGAGTCCATAGCCCTGGGTATGTCGTCGACGGGCTCGTGTCGGTCCGCGAGCTCGCACAGTTCGCCGATGAACCGGCGGGCCGGCGAGGCTGGTCCGGAGATGGAAGAACTCACTCCCGGTCCCGGCCCGGCAGCTACGGGACACCCTCAGGAAAGGCGGCCGTGCACCTGCCTTCCACTGGGCCCGTACACGAAGTCGGCGGTGGTATCCAGGATGAACTCCAGTGGGAAGCCCAATTCGATCGCGCTGGCCTTGTTCAACTGGCTGACCGCGTCCTCGGGCAACTCCAGGTCGATCGCGGCGAGGTTGTCCGTCAACTGGGCCAGGTTGCGGGCGCCGAGGATCGGATGGATCCAGGGCCGGTGCGTCCTGGTCCATGCGATGGCGACCTGGGACGAGGGCACACCGAGTTCGTCGGCCACGGCGTCCACCGTACGGGCGATGGCCAGGTCGCGTTCGGAGACCGAGGTGCGGTCGACCCGGGAGGGGCCGTCGGCGCCGGAGCGGGTGAACTTGCCGGACAGGACGCCACCGGCCAGGGGCGACCACGCGGCGACGGACAGTTCCAACGCCTCGGCCATGGGCAGGAGTTCCCGCTCGATGTCGCGCTGGACCAGGCTGTAGGGCAGCTGGAGGCCGGCGAACGGCGTCCACCCGCGGAACTCGGCGATCGTGTTGGCGCGAGAGACCAGCCAGGCGGGCGCGTCGGAGATACCGACGTACAGCACCTTCCCCGCTCGCACGAGATCGTCGAGGGCCCGCATGGTTTCCTCGATCGGCGTGTTGGGGTCCCAGATGTGCACCCACAGCAGGTCGATGTAGTCGGTGCCCAGCCGCCGCAGGCTGGCCTCCACCGAACGGGCCAGGTTCTTGCGGTGGTTGCCGCTGGCGTTCGGGTCGGTTCCGTCCATGGTCAGTGTGTACTTCGTGGACAGCACGAACCGATCGCGGTCGGAGCCGAGCAGTTCCCCGACGATCCGCTCACTGCTGCCCTCGGTGTACCGGTTGGCGGTGTCGATCACGTTCCCGCCCGCCTCCGCGTAGGCGGTGAACATCGCGCGGCATTCCTCCACCGACGCGCCCCACCCCCAGTCCTCTCCGAAGGTCATCGTTCCCAGAAACGCTTCGGAGACCCGCAGCCCGGTTCGGCCCAGCAGCCGATACCTCATCACATGTTCCTGTCGAAGAAGGACACGGTCCGATCGATGGCCGGCAGCACGTAGCTGTCGTCGTCGTACAACTCGATGTGGTTGCTCGTGTCCAGCAGCAGAAGTTCCTTGGGCTCGGGCGCCGCCGCGAAGGCGGCCTCCGCGTCGGCCACGGGAATGGCCTGGTCGCCGCTGCCGTGCACGATCAGCAGGGGAGCGGTGACCAGCGGCAGGAAGGCATCCACATCCAGCGTCAGCTCCTGCAGCACGGACAGCGCGGTGCAGCGGTTCTCCCACCCGGAGCCGGCGCCCCGCTCGGTCCCGTAGTACTCGAACGGTTCCGGGCCGGGGTTCCCCGCGGGCATGCCTTCGGGATTGACCGCGGGCCAGTACTCGATCTCGCCGGTGTCGGACTGCCGTTGCGCGATCTGCGCGAACTGGCCCATCAGCGCCGCGAAGTTCTCCGCGCCGAACCGGTCACGGATCAGCCCCGGATTGTTGTAGGCGGCCGCGACGAGTGCCACAGCCTTGACCCGGGGGTCGAACGCGGCGAGCTGCACCGAGTAGATCCCACCCAGGCACACCCCGCAGACCGCGATCTTCTCCGGGTCGACCTCCGGCCGGGCGGCCAGGAAGCTGACCGCGTTGCGCAGGTCGGACACCTTCGCGGAGGCGTCCTCGTGCTGACGCGGTTCTCCTTCGCTGTCGCCCCAGTTCCGGTGGTCGAAGGCCAGAGCCAGGTAGCCGCGCTGTGCGAACCGCTTCGCGTAATAACCGGTGACCTGCTCCTTCACACCGGAGAACGGGCCGGTCAGCACCACTGCGCCCCGCTCGGTCCCGGGCTCGGGCAGATGGAGGTCACCGACCAACCGGTACCCGTCGCTACTGAACTCGACCTTCTCCACAGTCATCACGAATCCCCTTACACCCATGCCGAGTTGGCGTCGAGGAGAAACCTACGCGCGGCGGCTCCCCGGCGTATTGCACGTTCTTGCCGCCACCCGGATCAGCGCGGGGCCAAGTCCGTCCACGCCGTACCCCGATAGGTCGACTGGTACACGGCGGGGGTCACCCCGTATGCCTTGGCGAACACACGGGTCAGATGGGGCTGATCGTGGAAGCCCGTCTCGTGTGAGACGTCGGCGATCCCTGTGCCGTGCCGGAGCAGCACCCTGGCCCGATCGAGCCGGAGACGCAGGTGCAGCTGGTGCGGCGACAGGCCGAACCACGCCGTACACACGCGTACGAGCCGGTACTTGCTCAACCCCGTTACGACGCTGAGCTCGTCCAGCGTCACATTGCGGGCCAGGTTCTCCCGCAGATACTCACGCGCGATCTCGGGGACGCGCCGCCCCGTGCCCGTCCCGTCTCCGTCGGCCCCGGCACGGTACGAGTGCCGCGCCAGCGCCGAGACGAACTCCAGCACCTCGGTCTCCCGCCTCAGCGCGGAACCGGGATCCTCCGAAGGCCGGTGGAGGGAGCTGTGTACGGACCGGAAGCGGCCGGCCAGCCCGCTGTGCGAGATCACCGGATCCCTGAACCGCACGGCCTCGGACGCGGTGACCTCGGTGATCAATGACGGTGACACACACATGATGAGCCAGCGTGCCCGGCCGAGGTCGTCCGGCGTCCCGGAATGCGCGTCGTCCGGATGAAGGGCGATCAACTGGCCGGGGGCAGCCCGGAAGGTCGTGCCACGCCTGCGCACGGTGAACCCGGAGTTGATCACGAGAACCAGTTTGAGCTCTTCATGAAGATTGCCGCTGTAGGACTGCGCCTGCCCGTCCACCACGACGACGTCCGCCACGTCGTCCGACACTCGTGGAACCCCTGCCTGATCCGCTCCGGACATGGCCGCCACACTAGCGCTTCGCCCCTGTGCTGCTGGTGGGTTCGTCGACACGGCTGAGAGGTGACTGGATGGGAGTGTGCAGGTGGCACGGCCGAACGTGTTTTAGGTAGTGCCGCGTTGAACGGGCTCGCCCTGGACGGTGAGAGCGCAGCCGGCACGACCGCCCTTGTCGCCGAGGACGATGTTGACGGACGGGTCCTGGCCGAGAGGTACCTTCACGGTCTTTTTCCGGCTCTCCTGTCGCTTCCATGGGTCGCTGACCAGGGCTGATACGCAGAACACGCCGTACCCCGGCTACGTTTCGACTTGCGAAGGTACGAAACG
>NZ_JBHVFU010000071.1:0-39993 GCF_042801455.1 Streptomyces sp. NPDC057565
TACAACTGGCCCTGGGAGCAAGCCTGGACACACCTCTTCCGCACCGTCCACGACCCACCCGCACCGGCCTGATCCCCTGACCACCCCGCCCGCCAAGGCCCGACCGGAACCGAACCCGTGGAAAAGCTGGGCAGACCAGCAGAAACAACCTGCCCACCCACGGCCACCGACCGAAACCAGCTCACAAAACGATCAAGAGATCATCTTCAGAGCACGTCGGTGGATCGAGGCTTAGTCCCGGAGGAGGAATCGCAAAAGCGGCAGGTCCTGGGAGCGGCGATCGTATTGCAGTGCCCATTCAGACCAGAGGTGACAACTTCACGCATCGGTGCGCACGGACTTGACCACGCGAGGAGGCCCCTGCTGTGTTGGGCGACTCTCAGCGGCTCGGCGACGCTCACGGTGGAGATGTTCCGGGCCGGGCCAGCAACGCGCGGCCTACGCCTCGGGCGGTGTCCACCGCTTGATGATGTGGGGCTGAGAGTGCGGTGCCGGCCATGCTTGGATTCGGATCTCCTCCATGTCTTCGGGCTCATCCTCGCTGTCGAGGTCGGGGAAGGCTGCGGCTTCGAGGTTCCGCCGCGACGTCCGGATACGGATCCATCCGGCGGGCATGTCAAAGCGTGCTGCGTCGGGGATGTAGTCAGTGCAGCCGAGCACGACGAGTCGTCCCGAGGCCAGGTTGAGGCTTGCCTCGACGACGTGGTCGAAGTCGTCGCTGTCATCGTCCGGCTGGCCCGTGAGGAGGCCGATGGTGACGTCGACCGTTACGTTGACAGCCGTGCCGAAGGCCAGAGCGTGTTCGGCGACGCCGAGCCCGTCCAGGATGGCCTGTTCGGTCCACACGTCACCGATGCCAGTCTTGGTTGCCTCGGAGTCGTCGTCCATGACGTAGATCTGGAAGTAGTCCGCGAAGAGCTCAAGTTTTGTCGCCACGGAAGCATCATTGCTGCTGTTCGATGAGGGCAGGGTGGAGCGAGGGCGGACAGTAGGTCGACGGCCTCGCGGATATAGCGGTAGAACGTCCCGATCCCGAACCCGATGGCGAGCCGGGCGTAAGTGTCGCAGAACCGCAGATGAGCGAGGGCGAGCAGGGCCTGGCGCCCAGCCGTCAGGCGTCGCCATCGAGTTCCGGTCTCGCGGCGTCGCGCGGTCAGGTAGCGCGCGGTGCGGCTGGACAGGTCGATCGCCGACGGGTACGCAACCACTCGACGCTACTGGCAGTACGGTGGATCTTGGTCATGACACCGTCTACCAGGAGCTTCTTCGCTCCATCAGCCCCGTTCAACTCGTGGTCAGTTCAGTCAAGTTGATAAGGGCTCAGTGTGCGGATAGAAAACAAGAACCCGAACGGAGGTTGCTGTTGAGTATCGCATCCCTGGAGGCTGCGCTACCGGGGCTGATGGTGCAGCGTCTCGAGGTTCCACGGCGCATCGACTGGCAGGTGGTCTTCGACGGGTTGGGGACTGGGCTGCCAGACGACTACATCGCTTTGGCGGAGTCGTACCCTCGGCTGGAGATCGGGCAATTCCTCTCCGTGACGTCGCCGGCCCCAGGAAACGAGGCGGGATTCGTCGAGGTGGCGAGAGAGGATCTCGCCGGTGCCGAGGGTATGGCGCAGAAGGGCATGCTGGGTGGCTACCCTGCGTTCCCGGAATCGGGAGGGTTGCTGCTGTGGGGCAGCTCGATTGACGGGGACGAGTTCTACTGGCGCACAGCAGGGCAGCCCAACGAATGGACAGTCGTTGTGGCCGGGCGGAATGACGACTGGTACCACTACGAGGGCAGCCTTACGGGCTATCTCGCCTGGCTGTGCTCTGGGACGGCCGCACCGCATGGGCTCCCTCCGAACTTTCCGGGGCCTGAACCTGTGGTTTCCGTCGGCTAAAGGGGCTCAAGGGCCAACCTGTGGCGGATGATGGCGGCGGGGCCTGTCTCCACTAGGGGGCGGGCCCCGACCGTGTCAGGCTGGTCCGCTCCACCTCCGGTGAAATCGGCGCAAACTCATTGAGTACTACACGCGCTGGCACGTCATGCGACGCCTCCGGGACCAGTCCCATCACGGTCCTGTGGCCGCGAATGCGTTCCTGCGCGCCAAGCAGCACACCACCGTCGCCATCCAGTTCCTCCACTGGCTCGCCGAACGCGGACGACGGCTCAACGAGTGCACCCAGCACGACATTGCCGCCTGGTTCAGCAACGGCACCAGCACCCGCGGCCACGCCAACAACTTCCTCTACTGGGCCATCAAACAGAGGCTGGTCCACAAGATCGAAGTTCCCTGGCAGCCACACGGCAACGGCCCGCTGGCCAGCGAAAAGGACCACATCGAAGCGCTGCGCGCTCTCCTCCTCCACGAGACCCTGCCCGCCGCGCACCGAGCCATCGGCATCATGCTCGTGCTCTTCGGGCAGCCGATCTCCCGGATCGTCACCATGCGCATGGACGAGTTCCGCGAAGGCCCTGACGGACTGCAGGTCAAACTCGGCAAGAACTGGACGGACGTCCCGGAACCGGCCGCTGCCGTGATCCGTGTCCATCTCGCCACACGCCCCGGACTCACCACGGCGGCGAACCCGGACTCGCCCCTGGCGTTTCCCGGCCGCATGCCCGGCCGGACGATGCACGTCTACACCGTTGAGAACATCCTCCGCGAGAGCGGCATCCCCGCCATGGCCACACGCTCACGCGCCTGGATTCAGCTGGTCCGGCAAGCCCCTCCCTCCGTCCTTGCCGACGCGCTCGGCATCAGCCCCAAGACGGCGACGCGCTACGCCGAACGAGCCGGGACGGACTACCTGGCCTACGCAACCCTGCATCCCGGCGGGGGCAGCAGACTCCCGCTGCCCGGCCCCACCGATGGCCAGCCCCGACCGGAATGACTGGCAGACGAGATCAGCGCCGGCCTTCCGGGGCAACGGCCTCTGGAAAACCCAGCCGATCAAGCAGCTCATCAAACAAGTCCTCAACGAAGACCTCCCGCGAGCGCAGGACCTCCTCGATCGACGCCGCAGCGACCGAGTGCCCAAAGCCCGCGGAGCGGGCCCAATCCAGTGCCCCCTGGGCATCGCCCGGCACCTGGGCGTCCAGCTCGGCGCGCTTACGGTCGACGGCCTCAGCGAACGCTGGCGTAATGATCCACTCGCTCATGTCATCGACATCATCGGGAACTTCCGCCCACAATCCGGCTGCTTTCTCCAGGTTCAGGCAGGCCCCCCAGAGCTCCACGCCTGGCCCTAGACCGTTCACAATGGCAACGTCACTGTCATAGACGGAGGCTACGCAGACCGGAGCACCCGTCCACTCCACCAGCGTTCGCAGCGTCGCTTCCGGGTTCTTGATGACATCGTCGTCAAACTGCAGCGTCTGCCAGCCACCTGCGCGTGGCCAATCGACGTGGACCGTGTCCCTGCCGTGGATTCCCTCGAACACCGGCGCCTCCAGTAGTGGACGGTCGCTGCGGCCGAAGACCAGCTCTCCCGAGAACCCCATCGTTGCTCCCCTCCAAGATCGTGGGGACAGGCTACGGCCGCCCACTGACAACAAAAGCCCAGGAGGCAAACGGTCCGCCGATGGGGCCTCGGAGGCACAAACTCACTGCTACGAAATAGCCATCCTTACCAACACCGGTAACGCTGAGCTGCGGTACCACCGAGTTGAGACCGGGTGAAGCGGTCCCGTCATCTGCGGGAAGGCCCTTGGTGTCGGTTCTCGGTCCGTCGTTTCTCGACCGTTCCTAGCCCCCGCAGCCCAGCTCGCAAGCACGCGTCTTATATCCATGCGCGCGGCTAATTCTTTAAATATGCCATATATGACATATGCGCTATATATGGCAATATTGTGTATATGGGATTTGGCCCTGAAGGCAGGCGAGAGGAGTACATCATGATCGCCAAGCTGCTCGGCAAGCTGTCCTTCACCCGCCACTACGGTGCGTACGGGGAACACGACTGGGGTGTGTAGGCGGCGACGATTGGAGCTGACCGCACTGCCGGCGGGTGCCCCGGGCGCCCGCCGGTTTCCGGCTAAGGTGCTGACGATATCGGCCTGGACAGGTACGAGGGTCAGGGGCGATCTCATGGGCCGAGTGAATGAGCCGCCGCGGTTGCCCGAGGGCAGCTTCGCGGCCTGGAGCCGCGACCGGCTGGCAGTGGCGCGCCGTGGCGCTGACGAGTGCGGGGACGTCTGGCAGCTGGAGCCGGGTGTCTACGTAGCCGCTGCGGCCGGGCCGTGTGAAGCGGTCCTGCGCCGCGGGAAGGACTTTCCCAAGGTGCCCTCGCCTCTCTTCCCGCCGTTGAAGCGGTCGAGCGGGGCACGGACGTCCGAGGAGCGTTCGCACGCTCACGCCGCCCGCATGCGCGGACTACGCGCGCAGGCGGTTGCAGCCCGGATCGGTGAGATAGCGCCCGGGACCGCTCGATTTGTTGATCAGTGGCCCGCGGGCCAGGACGTCGAGATTCTGCCCCCGGTCCGGCATGCCCTGGCAGAGGTCGGCGTGCGCTACCTCTTCTCCGAAGACGCTCCCACCCTGCTGCCCTTTGCCGCACAGCTCTTCGTGGCCCGGGAGGTGCTCGTACGCCCCTCGCGCTGGGTATGGCCGCGCTGGGTCCCCACACCGGCACGGCGGTTCCGCACACGGCAGCAAGTCGCCTTCACCAACGCTCTGCGGCCCATCGTCCGCCGGCGCCGTTCATCGGGCCGGCTCGGAGACGACGTGCTGGGGGAGATGCTCCGGCCCTCCTCCCGCTACGGCCTGCTGCCGGAAGAGGCCATCGTCGACACTCTCCCCGGAATCACCATCGCCACCTTCGAGACACCTTCCCGCGCAGCCGGATGGATCCTGCTCCACCTGGCCCGGTACCCCCAGGCAGCGGACCGCGTCGCGGCCGAAGCCGCCTTCCTGCCCGCGGACCCGGCCGCGACCACCAGCACCCACCTCGACCGCCTGCCATACACCCAGGCACTGGTACGCGAAGTGCTCCGACTGCACCCCCCGAGCTGGCTACTGACCCGGCGCGCCCCGCGACGGACTCAGCTCGCCGGCTACACCATCGACGCCGGGTCCACCGTTCTCGTCTGCCCCTACACCGCCCACCGCGACGCACGGGAACACTCCGAGCCGGAGCAGTTCCACCCCGAGCGCTGGCTCGACGATGCGGGCTCGCCGACGAAACCCGGAGTCTTCCTCTCCTTCGGCACCGGGCCGCACGGCTGCGAGGGAGCGGCCCTGGCCATGGCGATGCTGACGCTCCTGACTGCACAGACCGCCCGCTGCTACCACTTGAGCGAACCGCCCGGACCGGAACCCAGCCACCAGGTCACCACCTTCGAAGGCCTCACCACCGCCGGCCTGCGCCTGCGCGCCACCCTGCGCAGCTGAGGGCAGTCCTGCTTTCAGTGACAGGCCGCGACCAGGACCGCCGGGCCGGCGCCGCCGTGGTCGAGGACGGCGGCGGTCGTCGTCATGTCGTAGCCGTCGGCGGGCGCGGCCGGGGAGAAATTGGCTGGAACCAATGACAAGCCCTGCCATCCGTCCCCGCCCAGAGCTCGGGCACCCGAGCCCCCTCGTTGATCGGTTGACTGGTCCTGCAGTCGACCACGCCGACGTGTCCTTACGAAGCGATCACCCCGCCAACAAGGTAAAGCGCTCCACTTGGCAAGTGAGCGGTCTACTGGGCGGGCTGTGCGCTCACTGCCGGCACATCAGATCCGATATCACGGCAGGCGACAGGGACGGGTTGGCTGCTGCTGCTTCCACTACCTGCCGGTCCGCGTCGGCGAGCAACTCTGCGATGACCGGTGGCGGGAGTGCTGGGTGGCCAGCGGCTATGGGTCTCGCTCGTTTGTCCGCCAGGCAGACGAGCAGGGCTGAGGCCGTCGCCCGGCGATGCCGGGCAACCTCGCGGAATACCTTCTGCACCGCTGGTTGGTGCCGGACCAGGTCCTCCAGCAGTGCCGGGGGCACGTCTGGGTTGGTCGCCACCTTGGCCAGGACACGGACACCGTGTCGGTCGACCATGGCGCGCAACTGCGCTTCGGTGAGGCCCGGGTGCGGAGCGAGGGACTTGACCACCTTCGCGTCGGGGTCGTCGGCCAGCCGGTCGCGGATCTCGGGCGGCAAATCGCGTCGTTAGGCTACGAGCATGCGGGCAGCCGGGTCCGCTGACTTTGCCAGCTCTTCGACCTCGGCGGGAGAGGCGGCAGAAATACGGGGCAGAAGAGTGGTGCCGATCTTGGCAGTTCGGGCCAGGTGGGTGAGCACGTCGAGCGGTACATGGGGATGGTGCGCAAGCCTGCGGCGCACGTCGGGGTCACGGTCGTCGGCCAGCGCACGGATCAGGGCATCGTCGATCGCGGGATTTTCCGCAAGGTCGGCGCGGACACCGGGAGTGGGGTCCGAGGCGAGCCGCGCGCACGCCTGCGGGGGCAGGTCCCGGCGGGCGGCGAGCGCCCAGCGCAACAGCATCGACGGATGGTCCGCGAAGCCGGCGACGGCTTCGATGGGGGTGGCAGGGTTAAGGAGCGCCTCCCTCCGCATGTCATGGACGGTGGACTCGTGGGAGCCGTCGCAGGAGGCGCCCGGCAGCAGATCGCAGTCGAGCCGTAGGCACTGCGGATCGTGAACGAAGGGGGTCTTCTCGCGGTCACAGACCAGACAGCGTCGCGTCGCAGGCAGCCCCTCCCCGGTCACCAACGCTGCCAGTACGGCTGGGGGTGTCGCCTCGTTGCCCGCCACCGCGCGGCGGACCTCGGCGTGCGGATGCCCCGCGAGCCTCGCGGCAACGTCCGGGGTGGTCCACCAGGCGAGCGCGGCCACGACATGTACGTCCGGGTCCGCCGCGAGCGTGTCCACCACGTCGGACGGGAGGCCGGGGCAGGCTGCCAGCTTCTCCCGGCGCTCACGGACCGGATCCGCCGCAAGGAGACGCGCCCACTCCGGGCGGCCGACACCTTGGTCGAGCAGGGCGAGGGCGGCATCGGGCCAGACAGAGGGATCGATGTCGGCGGCAGTCAGACGACCCTTGTACGCGAGCTGCGCCGCGCTCTCGTCGACACGCTCGGCCAACGCGACCGCCTGAGCACGGCTGAGGTCTGCGCGACAGGCGAGGCTCGTGGCGATATCGTCGTCCGCAATGGATATCAGCCGGTCGACCAGCTTGGACGACAGGGCTGGGTTGGCGGCGAGCCCGCACAGGATGTGATGCACAGAGGCATCCTGCCTGGAACGTGAATGATGAGTTCGGGATTTTTTTGCTCTCAACGAGTTGTCAGTGGGGCGCCCGGACACGTGCTCGGCGCCGTACCTGGCGAATCGGTGAAGCCGCTGCGCACCGGCGTCCAGATGCGCCCGATGCCCGCCCCTTACGGTTGGCATCTGGTCATCCATGGCCTCCTGCCCCTCCCCGCGCCCTGACCAGCTCCGACCGGAAGAAGGCCCAGCTGCACGGGCGTTGTCAGTAGCTGGTGCCACCGTCCGGCCGAACTGCTGTCAAAGTGCCGATGGGGCCGGCTTTCGCCACACATTTCGGCCAGGCTCCGCGGTGTCCGGGTCAGTCTGTCCGTGGGTGCGATGCTCGGCGTTCTCTTCGAGGAATTTCTGAAGCAGCTCGCGAAGGACGGCGGGTTGTTCCAGGTGCAGGTCGTGTCCCGTCCCGGGAATGCTGACGGCCGACGTCTGCGGTCGGCGGTCGAGCATGGCACGGATCTCTTCAGGCGGGATGATGCCGGACTGCGCCAGCACGACCAAGGTCGGGCACGTGATGCGCGCCCACTCGTCCCAGAAGGATTGCCGGGCGTTCTCCGCCAGGGAAGCGACCATCACGTCCCGGTCGAAGCGAGGCCACCACCCGTCGCCGCGTTCCTCCAGACCTGCGGCCCAGCCTTCACCGACCGGCCCACCGCCATGGAACGCGACAGCGGCTTCACGAGAGGGGAACGGCATGGGCCAGGAGTCGAGCCACCCACCGATCTCTGCCTGGACCTTCGGATTCGGGCCTCCTGGGCCGGCCTCGACAAGGGCGATCGCGCCGATGAGGTCGGGGTGCCTGGCGGCTGTGAGCAAGGCGGTGTGGCCGCCCAGCGATTGGCCGACCAGGGCAGGCTGGCGCAGTTCGAGCTGATGAATCACAGCGACGACATCACCGACGTACGCAGCCCGGGAGACATCGCGCGGGTGGCGTTCACTGGCGCCGTGGCCACGCTGGTCGACGGCGATGATCCGGTGACGGGTACTCAGGGCCTGAGCGACGGTGTCCCATTCGCCTGCGTGCCCTGCCAATCCGTGCAACAGGAGGACGGGCTGTCCTGCTCCCGGTGCGAGCCATTCTCGGCAGGAGATTCGGACGCCGTCGCGTACCACGGTGCGCTCGGTCCAGGTCAAGCCGGGTTCTCCAGTCGGTGGGCGCGATCGGTGAGATGGCGGCGCTCGGGGGCACTGGTGGTGCGGCGAGCGGCCTCACGATAGGAACGTACAGCGGCCTCCCGTTCGCCCAGCAGCTCCAGCAGGTGGGCACGTGTGGCGAGCAGCCGGTGGTGACGAGTCAGGCGTTTGTCGGTCTCCAGCTCCGCCACCAGGTCGAGGCCGGCGGTCGGGCCGTGGACCATGGCCACGGCGACGGCGCGGTTGAGGCTGACCATCGGGTTCGGTCCGAACTGCTGCAGGAGGTCGTACAGGGCGAGAATCTGCGGCCAGTCGGTGGCATCGGTGTTCCCGGCCTCGTCGTGCACGGCGGCGATGGCCGCCTGCAGTTGGTAAGGGCCGACCTGGCCGCAGGGCAAGGTCCGGCTGATCAGACCGACGCCCTCGGCGATGAGCCGGCGGTCCCACAGGCTGCGGTCCTGTTCGGCCAGCGGCACCAGTTCCCCGGACAGGCCGGTGCGGGCTGGACGGCGAGCGTCGGTCAGCAGCATCAGCGCGAGGAGGCCGGCGGTCTCGGTGTCGTCGGGCACCAGACGGTGCAGCATCCGAGTGAGGCGGATTGCCTCGGTGGACAGTTCCGGCGCGGTCAGGTCGGCGCTGCCAGTGGTGGAGTAGCCCTCGCTGAAGACGAGGTAGAGCACATGCCGCACCTCTGCCAGCCGCTCGGCGAAGTCGGCCCCTTCCGGCATGGCCAGTACGGTGCCGGACGCCCTGATGGTCTGCTTGGCGCGACTGATGCGTTGGGCCATGGTCGCCTCGGGGACCAGGAAGGCCACGGCGATCTGCGTCGTGGTCAGACCGCCGACCGCGCGCAGAGTCAGCGCGATCCGGCTGGCCGGGGACAGCGCGGGGTGGCAGCACAGGAACAGCAGAGCCAACGAGTCGTCCCGGTCCGTGGAGGGCACGGCGTTGGCCGCATGGCTCAGCAGCTCGGCTTGCGGGGTGGCCAGGGCGAGGGTGTCCTCGCGGCGGCGCCGCGCGCTCTCGCTGCGGAACTCGTCGACCAGCTTGCGGCCAGCGACGGTGACCAGCCAGCCCCGGGGATTGTCCGGCACTCCCGTCCCCGGCCACTGCAGGGCGGCGGCCAGCAGCGCTTCCTGGACCGCGTCCTCGCACGCGTCGAACATGCCGTAGCGGCGTACGAGCGCGCCGAGGACCTGCGGCGCCAGCTCGCGCAGCAGGTCCTCGGCGGCATGGAGCACGGCGGTCACATGTCTCCCGCGGACTCGTGCAGCACCGGCCACAGCTCCACCGGCTCCACATCGGCGAACGGCATGTCCGCGGCGATCTCCTGCGCCCGCTCCAGACTGTCGCAGTCCAGCATGTAGAAGCTGGCGATGTACTCCTTGGTCTCCAGGTACGGGCCGTCGGTGACCACCGGGGCGCCGTCCTTGCGGCGCACGAGCTGGGCGTTGGCCGCGTCCGCCAGGCCGTAGGCGCCCAGCAGTTCACCGCTTTCGCGGTACTTCTTGTTGAACGCCTCCTGCTTGGCGATCGCCTCCGGCCACGCCTCGGCCGGGAAGGAGTCCCACTTGGCCTGGTTGCCGTAGATCATCGCGACGTACTTCATCTCGGGTGACCTCCCCATACCGCGCGCGCCCCGCTGGCGCGCTGTTACCCCTTGGTCGGAGCGGGAGACGGGCCCTCGACATCCGACGACAACTTTCTTCGAGATTTTTCACGCTGCCGTTGACCGACCCATACACGGGAGCGACGCAAGCGATCAACCTACAACCTGGCTCAGCGCTGACGCTGGCCCCGGGCCCCGGGCGGGCGAGGGCATCCGTCCTACAGAACTCCCGCTGGAACTCCCCGCCCCTGAGAGCCCTCCTCGCCCGGCAGACAGGCACCACGGAAGAGCTCATCAGCCGCCGTCAAGACGCAAGCCACCGAACGTGGCGCCGCGCGTGAGCATGAACGATCCACCGACTCGCCATCACCCGAGCCCGCACCGAGCGTCCGTCGCCTGATGGCTGTCGTCCGTTGCAAGCGTCACGGCGTTTTGGCCGGGCGGGAAGCCGTGCATCGTGAGGAACGACTGCATCAGCTTCGTGAGTGCACGTCGGCATGCTCCTGCCAGGTTCGGACCCACTACGCATCAAAGCCGCTCACCTGACACGTTTCCCCTCGACTCCGCATGGGACCCGCCGCCCGCCAGTCCGAAGAACGTATCGTCACTGCACAAGCGAGGCCGCTTCACCAACAGCGGCAAGCAGCTGGAACGGCCACTCTGGATCGGCCTGGCCAAGGGCCAGGCCGATCCAGCGCTCGGAGTTCGGCAGCCGCCACACTCGCATGTCGACGGCGACGCCGCATAGGAAGGCAACCGGCTCACGAGCCCTGAAGTCAGGGTCGGGGTTGTCGAACCCGAGATACGGCCACAGATCAATCGTCTCCGGTGCACCCCAGCGTTCGGTGAGGACGGCAGCCAGACCGGCGAGTTCGGCTTCCAGCTCTCGTTCGGCAGGCTCGACGATCTCGTTGCTCCGGTCCTCCCAGAAGTCCTGGCTCTCTCGCAGCACGGCCAGGTGAAACCCGGGCCCGCCCCACTGGCCGCCCATTCCGGGCCAGCCTTTCTCATCGGGGAACGGCAGTGCGCTCAAGCTGTCGATGGTCGACAGCTGCTCGTCGGAGGAACTTGCGGACTGGCGCTGCGGCGACATAGCCGGAGCCTAATGCCACGTCAGGCAACGTTCACCCGGTACTTCGATGTGGGATATCTTCCTCGGCCATGGGCGAGTTGATAATGATCAGGCATGGTGAGACCGAATGGAGCCGGACGGGCCAGCACGGCGGCCGAACGGATCTTGCGCTGACGGACGCAGGCGTGGCCGCGGCCAAGGCGCTCGCCCCGAAGCTGGCCGGCCGCGACCTGGTCGCCATATTCAGCAGTCCCCTGAGTCGCGCGCTGCGGACCGCCGAGTTGGCGGGCCTGTCCGGCGTCACGCCCGACGCGGACCTGGTCGAGTGGGACTACGGCGGCTATGAGGGCCTGACTGCGGCGCAGATCCAGCAGATGCGGCCGGGCTGGGATCTGTGGCGCGACGGCGTCGTCCCCGGCGACGCCGACCATCCGGGCGAACAGCTCCATCAGGTGGCCGCGCGCACGGACGCGGTGCTGGAGCGGGTGCGGCCGATGCTGAACGATGGTGACGTCGCGATCGTGGCCCACGGTCACCTGCAGCGTGTTCTCACCTCGCGCTGGCTCGGCCTGGACCCGTCAGCCAGCCGACTGTTCGGCCACCCGCATCCAGGCACCATCAGCATTCTGGGCCTGGAGCACGAGCAGCCGGTCGTGCTCGCCTGGAGCCTGCCGTAGCGGCTGGCACGTCAGGCGACATTTGCTCTGACGATGACCTTCCGGTCAAGGCGACGGCCCCACTCCCGCCCGAGGTCGAGCGGCAGGCCGCTGGCGGGCCACTCGTCGATGATCTTCCATGCGAGATCGAGGGCCTGCTGAATCCCGCGGTCCTGACGACGGGTGAGCAGGTCGAGGCGGTGCTGGGCTTGGAGGACCTCGGGCAGAGAGACGAGCGGGATGTCGTGCGTGGGGCGGATCCAACGTTCGTGACGCGGGCAGAGGTGCAGGTGTGCGGGCGCGCGGACGATCACGATGGTGGCCGATGGGCGACGGCGGGCCATGCAGCATCGGCAGAACCGACCGATCACGTGTTCCGGCCGGGGCAGGGCGTGTTGAGGATCGAGGAAGTCGGCAGGCGCGGTAAGCGCCCTGGCGAGTCGGGCCGCCGGGCGATTGAGCAGGCTCGACACCGACCAGCCCCGGGCCCATCGGTACCTCCGACCCTCGCGTATGTGCCGCAACCGACCCTGACAGGAGCGATGAGAACGCGACCGACGAAGTTACGACCTGGGGAGCGATTGGCTTCGGGACATGCTGGGCCGCTGGCTCAGGGGGCGGGTATGTCTGGGATCCTTCTCCTCATGAGCACACCGCCAGATGGATTGCCTATCTATCGAGTCTTGACCGGACCGGACGACGCCACGTTCTGCCAGCGTGTGAGCGAAGCGATCGGTCTTGGCTACGAACTGCACGAAGGTCCGGCCATCACCTTCAACGGTGAGAGTGTCATCGTCGCCCAGGCGCTGATCTGGTCGGCACAGTCGTAGGGACTGCGCGAGCGGCCGTGGGCGCGATCGGCCGTGACGTAAGAACGGCCGTACAGGTTGGGTGAGTTGTGACGCTTACCTGGGCCCGTGCGGCCTGTTCCCATCCTGCCCTGTCCAGGGGCTCCCGCGCACACTTCGGCGAGCTGCTCGAAGAACTCGCCCCGAAGCGGGAAACTGCAGGATCTTGCGATCCATGGCATCGAGCATCGCTCTGACCTGCTGCTCTTCAGGCTGTCTCACGCCATGCCATGCCAAGTTCGTCCCAGGCAACATGTCATTTCCTCGGGTGTCGATCGAGGCCGGCACCCGGTTGCGGATTGGATTAGCTTGTTCTTCAACCTGCGCGCTGACTGCGGGCAGTCACGGCCCTCGTTCGGTGGCGGCATCGCCGCTGTGGTTACCGCCGGTCATCGGTGCTTCGGGCGGCCTCCAGGCGATTTCTGTGGACGGCGGTGGCCGCGGTGGCTACCATCCGCGAATGATCACGGCACTGGACGACCTGACTGTGGACCTAGTACCCCACGCCCAGTCGGTCGCACGTGAGGGTTGGACGGGCAAAGAGTTGGCGCGCCCACTGAGCCCACAGGGCCTGACCCAGGCCGGCTCCCTGCCCGCGGTCATGCGGGACAGCATCGATGCGATCTATTCCAGCCCGGCGAAACGGTGTGTGCAGACGGTCGAGCCGCTGGCCCGGTCCTTCGGCCTGAGCATTGCGACCGCTCCGGGCCTGGCTACCCCCGATGGCACCTACCAGCCGCGGGAATGGACCGAAGGGTTCTTCTCCCCGTTCCAGCGGGAGCTGGGCGGAGCCTGGATGGCCGGGGCAGCCCTTGCGGTGCTGATCGTGATGGGCAACGCCCACCCCGGTGGCCACGTGGTGGCTTGCTCGCACGGTGACGTTATCCCTGTGTTTGTGGCCCAGGCGCTGGCCCTCTACGGCCATGCGTCCCCGCCTCCCGTCGTGGACCGGGGCGGCTGGCACCGGATGCGGTTCGGCACAGATGCGCTGACCGTCGAGTCCCACGGTCCCGTGGTGTCACTGCCGAGCACCTGAGCTTGTTCATCAACCTCAGCCCGTGGTTGATCATCCGCACACCGCACACCGCACACCGCACACCGCACACCGCACACCGCACACCGCACACCGCGGACCGCTGCACCTGGATCTCATCGCCGTCCACACCCAATTCCGCCTCGCCCGCTCGCTCGCTGAGGACTTCCGCCGCCCCTGGGAAAAGCCCGCCACCCCGGGCCGACTCACCCCGGCCAGGGTCCGCCGCGGGTTCCGGAACATCCGCCCGGCGACCGCCCTGCTCGCTGGTACACCCAAACCCGGCAGGCCGGCCCCGGACGCCCACCAGGCTCCAAGAACCGCAGGCCCGCACCCCGCCACGACGTCGGAAAGACCGCCAAACGCGGCCTCACCCTGACCGACCATCAAGATCGGAAAGGTTAAAGAACAAGATCAGGGCCTGTTTCATAAGCGGACGCCCACTGATGTCCGCTGCCTGATCGGCCAGTAAAGTTGCCCTCATGGCAACACCGGTGCTGCGGGCGATTGAGTGGGACGGGACACCATGGGACGACCCGTCCGAGGAACAGCTGCAAGACCTGCTGGCCGACATGAGCCTGACCTGGCGCATTGTCGTTGTAGAACGGCTTGACCTCGAACCTGCCGGCCAGCACTACATGCGGGTCTATCTCAACGATGACCTGAGCTACCAGGTTGAATATCGCGAAGGTGGCCCGGACAAGCACTTCCAGGCCCTGGTGCCGCGCGAGCACTCGGTGTTCGCCGTGGAACCTGTTGCCGAGGTGCTTCAGAACTGGGCCTTTGGGCGGCCAGGCTGGCGCGAAGCTCTGCCCTGGACCCCGTGGGCACCTGTGGAACCACTGCGGTGAACGTCGTGCGGACGGGATCCGCACGACGCAGTCCTCACAGCCACTCGTATCGCGAGTCAGGCCACCGCCCGGAGCGGCACCTGAACATCGTCACAGGCGTATCGAGTTGCAACGGCCCGGTGCCTCTTGAGGCGGTTGATCCCGCACTCGACGGCGTGGCATTCGCGGTAGTCGGACTCGACAGCCCCGTTCACCGGGCTGAACCTGCGGCAGTTCGGCAAGCTGGTCACTGCGATGCGGTGCGAAAGTACGGACCAGGTGCGCAAGGGCCGACCGTGGAGCCTGACTCTGGAGGACCGGGTCCTGCTCGTAGCGGCTTACTGGCGTACGAACTTGACGCTGCGGCAGCTCGCCCCGCTGTTCGAGGTGTCGAAGTCGGCCGCCAACCGCATCATCGGCCACCTCGGACCGTCGCCGCCGCTTCAGCCCCGTCAGCGGTTCCGTAAGGACGCCCTGCTGATCGTCGACGGCACCCTAGTGCGCACGCGGGATCGTACGGTTGCCGAGCAGTCGAAGAACTACCGGTACTCGACCAACCACCAAGTCGTCATCGACGCCGATACCCGACTCGTCGTCGTTGGCCGACCGGTCACGGGCAACCGCAACGATTGCAAGGCGTGGGAACTTTCCGGTGCGAAGGCCGTCGTCGGCCGGGCCACAGTCATCGCGGACGGCGGCTATCGGGGCACCGGCCTGCTCATCCCGCACCGCCGTGAACGCGGCCGGACCGAACTGCCAGCTTGGAAAGAGGAGCACAACACCTCCCACCGCAAGGTCCGGGCCTGCGTCGAGCACGCCTTCGCGCGGATGAAGGCATGGAAGATCCTTCGTGACTGCCGTCCGAAAGGCGACGGCGCTCACACCGCCATGCTTGGCATCGCCCGGCTGCACACCCTCGCCCTCACGGGGTAACTCCCGCTCCATACGAGGACCAGAGAGGCTCAGGGGAGGCGGCTCCCTGCCTCCCCGGCTCGGAGAATGCTCAGTCGATACAGAATTCGTTGCCCTCGATGTCCAGCATTGGGATGCACGACTCGTTTTCCTCATCGGCATACAGCGTTTGCACGTGGGTCGCACCGAGCGCAACCAGTCGTGCGCACTCAGCTTCGAGCGTGGCGAGGCGCTCGTCCCCCACGAGCCCGGTGCCGACCCGGACGTCGAGATGCACCCGGTTCTTGACGATCTTGCCTTCGGGGACGCGCTGGAAGTACAGGCGCGGGCCCACACCTGAGGGATCACTGCAGGCGAACCATGAACCCTGCTTCTCAGGGGGCAGGGTGCAGTTGAAATCCTCCCAGGTGGTGAATCCCTCCGGTGGCGGCGGTGCGACGTACCCCAACACCTCGCACCAGAAACGAGCGAGGCGCTCAGGTTCTGCGCAGTCAAAGGTGACTTGGAACTTCTTGATCGCTGACATCGGCGCACCATAGCAGGCGGACTCTGTTGGCCGACCCGACACCGTTGCCGGTGAGGCCTGGCTACCGGTCACCGCCACACGATCGCAGCCACATGCGGCGGGAGGTAGTCGTCCAGGGCGTCGACGTCGTCGCGGAGCTTGGCGGGTCAGTCGGGCAGGGGAACACGGATGACTGGGTCGAAGGGGCGCTTGTTAAAGCCTGCGCGCACATTCCGACAGTTGGGCGCCTTGCACATGAAGAAGCCCTCGACGTTCTTCCGGCTCGTGCGCTCCTTGAGCCAGGCCTTCTCCAGGGCAGTGAGAGGACGATGTGGTTCGTCGGAGTCGCAGGTGTAGCAAAACATCGTGTTGCGTGGCACGACACCTCCTGAAATGGGCGGGCAGGCCAAGTCAGGAGCATATGGGACGCGTTGGGCTATGGACAGTGGGCCACCGGCCGCGTCCGGGCAGAGGGCTGTCGGGATGTGTTGTCCAAGGGCATATCCGTCACGCCAGATTGGTTTCCGGGATGGTTCGCGGTGAGGCGAGTGGGGAGCGCCGAGAGCACGCTCGCCGCGCCGTTGAGCTGCCATCTGCGCCGGTGGCGGGCCACACCGTGATCACCGTTGACGGCGGAAGCCTTGTCCGTGGGGCGGAGTGTGTATTCCGTGACAGTTGTGGCTCCTGCCACCGGGGCGGATCGCGGTGAACGGACCGTCGCCGCTCTCGAAGAGTGCGGCTTCCAGTGGAACACCGATATCGAGGCGTATGTCCTGGCCGCTCTGGATACCGCCGACGAACGGCTGTCTGTAAGCACTTTGGTTGGCTCCGCTATACGGACCGAGCTTGGCGCTATCGCGTGTATGAAGTTGATCTGGCGTCACCTGAAATGACAGTCTTTTTTATCTGGCTTGTCAGGTGAGGCCGACCCTGCCGGAATTCTTGATCACGGGGAGTTCACACGCGTACCCGGTGACGCTGCGCAGGCTTTTCGTGTAGCCGAGCGCCCATTTGGGCTGGCTGAGACTCGTCAGTTCGCCGAGGATGGGATGGCATGCAGTGATCTTCCTGCCTACGATCCCAGGATGGCTGGAATGTCGATCATCGTGTGCCTGCCCAGTTCGGCCGTGGAAAGAGTGGACGAGGCGGTCGCGGAGGCGATGGCGCCCTTCGCGCGAGACGGTGTGGGCGCCGTGGAACGGGATGTGTGGGACGACTTTCGGATCTGCGGCGGGTCGGTGGGCCTGCCGGTGCTGGCCGACTACGAGGACGACCCGCGGCTGATCATGGATTGTCCCCGCTGGGACGGCACGTTGGAGCCCGGTCTGCCGGGAATGTGCGCGGGTGGGCCGAGGGGGCTGATCGATTTCCGCGATGCCCTCCGAGTGAGGGGCGCCGAGCACGCGGGCCGGGTCTGGGATCGCTGGCGGGAGGTAGCCTCCCGCCACCCGGCTGCGGACGACGAGTCGGTGTTCTTTTACCGTCACCTCGCCGCCGCAGGGACCAGGGCCTCGTACGAAACGTCACAGGAGGCCGCCGACTACCGTGCCCAGCCGGCCGTCCGCGCCTGGGCCAAGGTCGCGCCGACAATGGCCCGGCCAGATATCGCGGACCACTTCTCCTTCGGCTGGGACGCGGTCGGTATTGGCCAACACAGCCGCGAGGAATACGTCGCGACCTACGAGTTCAGCCTCTTGCCTTCGCGCAACGTCCTGACTCTAGGTGGATGGTGGTACGAACTGGACGAAGCACCCCAGCACGGCGCGTGCCACAGTCGTGCCGATTGCGTCCACGAGCCGGACGTCGACGAGGGGCACCTGGGTGTCCAGTCCTATCTCCTCGCACTGCGCGCCGACACACTGCTAGTCAACGTACGCTGCCACGTCTGACCCGACCGACCGCGCAGAACGCCCGCCCGTGCGTTCGTCAGTCGGCGAGGCGCCACTCGGCAACCGGCAGATCACAGCCTTCATACGGCACCTTCCGCCTCGATATGAGCAAGCGGCTCGACCTTGGGTTGTCGGTTGCCGTGCCCCGCGCCCGGTCGACCGGGGACCGGACAAGCACCGCGGCCTCCCACGGATGATCACGTGAGAGGCCATTGGTCTGCTTCTGATCGAGGTTAAGCGCGGTTCACTTTCCGCTGTCCTCGGCGAGGGTGTGCGCGACGAGCGCGTTGGCGTGGCCGTGGCCCAGGCCGTGCTCGGTCTTGAGCCAGGAGACGAGCTCCATGTGCTTGGTCAGGGGTGAGGAGCGGATCAGGTCCTTCCACTCGACGATCGGGCGGCCGTACTTCTTCTCGATCGAGGGGAAGTAGCTGGCGGGGCCCTTCACTGGTTCGGTCATGTTGCTGAATCCCGTCCGTTCACGCTTAGTGATCTTGGATTGTCGCCTTGCCGGGGAGTGGCGGGCAAGGGAGGGGGCGGCTACCGCCGCACCGGGGGCGTCGCGACCATCAGCCGGGTAGTGACGACGCTGAGCCCGAGCAGGCCGAGTCCTGCTCCGATGGTGAAGGCCGCCACTGTGGCGGCGGAGGCGGCGAATCCAGCGAGGACTCCGACCGGCACGAGGCGGGCGGCGAGTGCCCAGCCGCGCTGTCGACGGGCGGCGAAGTGCCGGGCGAGCACGAGGAACGCGGCACACAGCGCGAGGTAGCCGACCGTGCCGGCAAGCAAGTGGACGGTGCCGTGTGCGCTCAGGGAGGTGACCCGGTCCTCGGGGGCACCAGCGGGGAACCCGGCCCCCGGATCGGCGGGGAAGACCCCAGCGACGAGGAACGAGGCACCGAACGCGCCGAGCAGCCGGGGCGCCCAGGTGCCGCCCGGAGCACCACGCAGCGCCCGTCTTGTCGCGATCGCCCCGCCGATGACCAGCAGGCCGGTGAGCAGGAAGGCGGTGACCTGGATCCACCCGAGGTCGCCGAGGCTCAGCTGGCTGAGGGCGTTGCGGGTGAAGTCGAAGCCGTCCCGGGTCAGGCCCTGGGCCAGGCCCGCTGCGAGGAAGAACGGGCCTGCCGCGATGCCGGCGGCCGGCAGGAGCCGTGGCGCCGGGCGGGTCCGGGGTACATCGAGAGCGGCCGGGGGGTTGAGCGTCTGGGACATGTGGAGGTCTTTCCTGGCCGTGGGCGGAGGGGACGGTCGGACGGGTCAGCGAGGCTGGGGGGTGTAGTGGGCTTCGATGACGCCGTTGGCGAAGGCGCGCGTGGCAGCCAGGTGCATGGGGATCTGCTCGCCATCGGCGAGGCTGCGGCCGGTACCGGCGATGACGGGAGCGATCTGCAGGTAGAGGTCGTCCAGCAGGCCGTTGCTCATGAGCCACTGGACGAGGGTGATGCTGCCGCCGACGTTGATGTTGCCGCCGGGCTGCTGCTTGAGGGCCTGGATCTGACCGGCGACGTCGTCGCCCGTGATCAGGTGGCTGCCTTGCCACTGGCCGACCTCGGTGAGGGTGGAGGAGACGACGTACTTCGGAGCGGCGTTCAGCCAGTCGGCGGTGGGCACCTGCTCGCTGGTGACGTGCGGGAAGAACGTGCTCCACATTTGATAGGTGCTGCGGCCCAGCAGGGCGGTGTCGGCGTCGTCGAACAGCCGGGTGACCGCCTCGGCCGCCTCTCCGGTGTTGTAGGGCATGCCCCACTTCTCCGGTCCTTCCACGACGCCGTCCAGAGACATGAACAGGCCCGCAACGATCTTCCGCATGGTTTTCCTCCGTGAATGCGCCCCGCGTTCGGAACTGGACGGTACAGTACTCACGCAGGAACTAGACTGTCCAGTACTCATTGGAGGAGATACATGGACACCACCGGACAAGGCCGCTCGGCCCGCAAGCACCAGGCGATCATGGAGGCCGCGACCGCGGTGTTCATGGAGAAGGGTTACGCGGGCACCAGCATGGACGACATCGCGAGACTGGCCGCGGTGTCCAAGCAGACCGTCTACAAACACTTCTCCGACAAGGAGAAGCTCTTCGCCGCCATCGTCCTGGCCACCACCGACCGGCTCGACACCGCGATTGACCTGCTGGCCGACGTCCCGACCGACGCCGCCAACCTGGAAGAGAACCTGACCGGGCTCGCCCGCCGGTTTCTGACCACTCTCACTCACCCCCAAGTCATCCAGCTGCGGCGCCTGATCATCGCCAACGCCGACGTCTTCCCCGACCTCGGTACCGAGTGGTACGAGAAGGGCTTCGAACGGGGGCTCGCAACGCTGGCTGCGACCTTCCAGCGCCTGGCCGACGAAGGGCTGCTCCGCATCGACGACGCGCTCCTGGCCGCGAATCATTTCTCCGGGCTGCTGCTGTGGATCCCGGTGAACAAGGCCATGTTCACCGGCCGCTCCCAGCACACCGAGGCCGACCTCGACCGCTACGCCGCTGTCGGCACGCGAGTCTTCCTCGCCGCCTACCGCTGACCACCACACCGCAACAGCTGACCTTCCAGAACGGGAAAGAGGCCGCATGACCTGGTCCGAACGCACCGTGGAACGCGATGGCGTCCGACTGTCCTGCCGCGACTGGGGCGGATCAGGGACCCCCGTCCTCCTGCTGCACGGGCTGGCCGGGCACGCGGGCGAATGGGACGCCGTCGCCCGCGATCTGAGCCCCCACTACCGGGTCGTCGCCGTCGACCAGCGCGGCCACGGTGCCAGCGAGCGGCACCCTCGTGATCGCTCGCGCGCCGCGTACGTCGCCGACGTCGTCGCGGTCCTCGATCAACTGGGGCTCCGGCAGCCCGTCCTGATCGGCCAGTCGCTCGGCGGCCACGCCGCCATGCTCACCGCCGCCGCGCATCCCGACCTCGTCCGCGCGCTCGTACTCGTCGAGGCCGGACCCGGCGGGCCGAGTCCGGATGTTCCCGCCGACATCGGCAGATGGCTCGACTCGTGGCCGGCCCCGTTCCCGTCGAGAGAGGCCGCCGCGGCGTTCCTCGGCGGCGGCCCGGTCGGCGAGGGCTGGGCTGCCGGACTGGAGAATCGTGACGGCGCGTGGTGGCCGCGCTTCGACCGCGACGTGATGGTCGACTCCCTGGCCGAGAATGCCCAGCGTTCCTACTGGGACGAGTGGGCAAGCATCACCTGCCCGACGCTGGCCGTCCTCGGCCAAACCGGCATCATCGCTCCGGAGGAATGCGACAGGATGCTCCAGCAGCGACCCGAGACGGTCGCCATGAGCGTCCCCGGGGTGGGACACGACCTCCACCTGGAACAACCCGACATCCTGCAAGCGGCACTCGAACAGTTCCTCCGAGACACCACCGAACCTCCCACCACAAAGCAGACCTGACTCCCGACACACAGACGCGGCATGCCCGAGTGTCGGCAAACGACGGCACCCTCAAGTGATCAACACACCACCCACGGATGATCACGTGGTCGTGGAGGCACACGTGCGTGACTACGGGATTTCGCCGGCTCAGCAGGACGAGATCTGGAGACGCTGGCGTGAGGGGGAGTCGTTCAGTCTGATGGGGCGGGCGCTTGGGACGTCGATGCATCACGTTCGCCGGTTTCTGTACCAGAGCGGCGGCGTCCGGCAGGCCCCACAGCTGCGGTCGAAGCGGCATCTGACCGGCAGCGAGCGCGAGGAGATATCCGGCGGGATCGCAGCCGGTGAGCCAGCCCGGCACTTGGCCAAGCGACTGGGCAGATCAGCATCGACGGTCTCCCGCGAGATCGCGCGCAACGGCGGCCGAGACCACTACCGTGCCGCGCCCGCAGATGTGGCCGCCTACGCGCGTGGGCGGCGGCCCAAGCAGGCCGAGCTCGCCCAACAGCCCACTCCGCGGGCGTTGATGGAGGCCAAATGGGACCTGTGCTGGTCGCCCGAGCAGATCGCGGGCCGGCTGCGACGGCAGTTCCCCAGCGACGTCCCCATGCAGGTCTCGCACGAGGCGATCTACCTCTCGCTCTTCGACCCGCGCCGCCGCCAGGCGATCGACCGCAACCTCACCCAGAAACTGCGGACAGCCCGTCCCATGCGCCGGCCGAAGGTCGCCCGTCGGCCCACCGGGCGGGGAGTCATCCGCGGCAGGGTGTCCATCAGCACCCGCCCCGCCGAGGTTGAGGACCGCACGGTGCCTGGCCACTGGGAGGGCGACCTCGTGATGGGCACACGGCCATCAGCGGTCGCGACGCTCGTTGAGCGCACCAGCCGGTACGCAACCATCGTCGCGTTGCCGGACGGCATCAAAGCCGAGCAGGTCGCACCGCACCTCACCCGCAGCCTCCTCAGCATCCCGTCCCAGCTGCGGCGGACGCTCACCTGGGACCGGGGCCGGGAGATGGCCGAGCACCAAACCATCACCGCCGAGACAGGTATGCCGATCTCCCTCTGCAAGCCGCGGAGCCCATGGCAGCGCGGCACCAACGAGAACACCAACCGGCTGCTGCGGCAGTACCTCCCCAAGGCCGCAGACCTCCGCACGTTCAGCCAGGCCGACCTCGACGCCATCGCCCACGAACTCAACCACCGTCCACGCAAGACCCACGGCTACCGGACTCCGGCAGAGGTCTACGCCGACCTTCTGAACAGCGGTGATGCACTGACCGCTTGAGCTCGCCGCCGTTTGTGAGAATTCGAGTTGCGATTCTCACCCGGCTGCCTGTTACGTTGGCCTGCTTTGCTCCGATCGGAAGGAAAGCAATGGATGTCCCCTCCTTGCACAGCGAGTTCCTCAGCGACGCGCTTCCCCGGATCCGGCAGGATGCGCGCGTGGCCGGCGTGGCGATCACCGGGTCAATCGCAGGGGGCCACCCCGATGCCTACTGAGACGTAGACCTGATCCTGGTCATCGATGACGAGGCGTACGACGCGGTCATGCAGGAACGGCTCGCGCTGATCGGCTCCTGGGCCTCCCTGGTGGCCGGATTCACCGGGGAGCATGTCGGTGAGCCGCGCCTGATCATCACGCTCGTCGGGCCGCCCCTCCTGCATGTCGACTTCAAGTTCGTGCGGGCTTCCGACTTCGCCGAGCACATCGAGAATCCGGAGGTCCTGTGGGACCGGGACGGAATCCTGGCCGGTGCCCTCGCCCAGCAGCCGCCGGCCACTCCGGCGCTCGACCTCCAGTGGTTCGAGGACCGGTTCTGGATCTGGGTGCACTACGGCGCGACGAAGCTCGGCCGCGGTGAACTGTTCGAGACCATTGGCTTCCTCAACTACCTGCGCGAGACCGTGCTCGGCCCCTTGGCCGCTCGCCGGGTGGGCGCAATGCCCCGCGGCGTACGCCACCTCGAAACCATCGCGCCCGAAGAGGCGTGCGACCTTCAGGCGACGCTGTGCGGCTACGACCGCCACGAGGCCGGACAGGCCCTCCTCGCCGCCGTCGAGCTCTACCGCCGGCGGTCCGATGCCGGTGGAGCAATCGTTGAACGCCGCCACCACGCCGAGAAGCTCACCCTGCAATACCTCCACGACGTCATCGACCAAGGACACTGACTGAAGCGGCACACGGCCGGCCGAAGTGCCTCCCCGCCCTTGTCGGCTCATGACACTCAGCACTCCCCGCCGCCATCGTCCTCGTCAGTTCCGGCGCGTCCGGGTCCCGCAGGGGCCGCAGCGCACCGGCGGCGGGCGTGGAGGCGGTGAAGCTGTTGCAGCGGCCAGGCACGTTGAGGTTGCGATGCTTGAGCGGGGAGAGCCGGGCGACATCCTCGTCCCAGTCCGGCCCGGAGCCATGGGCGGTGGCCCGGGCCAGACCGACTTCGACGGCATTGGCCTGCGGCTATGAGTCCTCGCCGTCATCGGTCTCGTCGTCGCTGTGCGGGTCGCGCAGCTGCCGTAGGCCCGGCGCCGGCGGCCGGGTGAAGGCGTACCGCCCCAGGAAGTTGATGTGGTCCATTGTCTGCGCCGCAGCGGAGCCCGAGGTTCGGCACCGGTCGTTCCCGTCCTGCTCGATGGGCCAGGGAAGGTGCGGTCAACACACCTTCCCTGCACCAACAGCCGGAGCGAGGGACAGCGAGTTCTATGCCACAGGCCCCTGAATCTCCAGGACGACAGCCGTTCCTGCGACGGTTCGGTCTTCGTGCATGGTGATCGTTTGGCCGGGCTGGAGGTGCCGCCACTGCGAGGGGTCGATAGGTGCGAGTCGCACCGAAGACCGCTCGCCGGGCCCCAGGAACGGGGTGAATTCGACCCAGAGGCTCGCGATGTTGAGAGCCGGTTCGCCGGTCGGGGTTCGATTTCCGATGTTCCACATCGGCCGAAGAACGCCGGCTCCGGAGAAGGGAGTCTGCCGACGACCCTCACTGGCCGGTCGGACGGTGAGGTCGGCGCGGATGATCCCGTTGCGGGTTTCGTAGCAGCGCCAACGACACCAGGCCGCGCTCTTCTCCAGCTGCATCTGCTCGGCAGCCGTGGCGAGGGTCTCCCAGAAGCTGAGCGGAAGCGGGCGGACCTCGCCGAGTTCCTCCAAGAGCCCGAGAGCCAACTCCCACTCGTCGTGGGTGAGGTACTCCCAGACGTCGCTGACCGTGATGTCGTTCTCGGTGGCGATCTCTTCGGGAACCAGCAGGGAGGCAGCTTCCAGAAGCTTGGGGACATCCATGACCTGATTCTGGACCACGGCGTCCTGGCTGCGGCTGGAGGTGCCCAACGATGATCGAGCAGCTCGCGATGCCGACGGCGTTCGGCTCGACCTGGGCGGTGCTGACGGTCGGCCACAACCTGGCGGACCAGGTGTTCGGCCAGAGCGACCACCAGGCGACGAACAAGGCGGCGCCGACGACGCAGGACGTGGCCGCTGAGGCGAGCCCGCGCCGCGATTGGGCCGCGTGCCCGGCCCACTGCCCTTCTATCGGTCTTACCGAGGAGCGCCTGCTGGCTGGCCGGGATCTCGCCTGCTCAGCGCCCCGCAGTCGGCAGGAACGGGTTGCGACACCTGTCGTGGACGGTGATGACTTCAAGTCACCCCGCCTTGCAGTGCCAAGGTCATCTGCCGTGATCGGAATCGCTTGACCTTGTCGCAGCGACAACGTTTTTACTGGTGCCATGAGAATCGGAGAGCTCGCTGGCGTCGTCGGCATCACCACCCGTGCCGTGCGGCACTACCACCGCATCGGGCTGCTCCCCGAGCCGCCACGCCAGCCCAACGGATACCGTGAATACAAGCTGCGCGACGCCGTCGAACTGGCCCGCATCCGCCGTCTGACCGAGCTCGGCCTGAGCCTGGACGAAGTGAAGGACGTTCTGGCGGACGACGTGGGCAGGGATCTCGTCGAGATCCTCGCTGAGCTGGACGCCGACCTGGCCCGCCAGGAGGAGGCCATCCGGCAGCGCCGCGTCCGCCTGGGCCACCTGCTCGAGCAGGCCGACCGGACCGGGCGGCTGCCCGTCGAGGCCCCGGTCTCTCCTGAACTCGCCGCCCTCTTCGACGACATGGCCCGTGCCTCAGCGCGGTTGCCCGGACCGGAGCCTGCGATGGCGGCCAAGGAGCGGGAGCTGCTGGCCCTGCTGGAGACCGGCTCGCCGGGCGGCGACCGCGACTGGCTCTACGCCATGGGGCAGAGTCTGAGCGCCGACGCCGAGGCCATGCGGCACGCCTACGCGGTGTACGCCCAGATGGACGCACTGGCCGAGGCAGCCGAGGACGATCCACGGGTGGAGGAGACCGCCCAGGCCATCGTCGAGAGCATCCCGGACGAGGCGGCGAAGTCGGTGATCGCTGCTGAAGGCAAGGGTGGATCAGGTGAGGAGGGCGGTTTCGCGGACGCCCTCTTCGCGGAATTCGCTCCTGCCCAGGCGGCAGCTGTGCGCCGTGCCATCGAACTGCTCAGGGAGCGTGCCGGGTGAAGGGCGCTGAGAAGGGCTGTGCGCTGGGGCTTCGCCGCGCTCGCACCATGCGAACTCGTGATCTTCACGTGTGCTGTTGGCGGGGTCCGAGTAGCCCCGGTCGCATGGCTGGCGGTGGAACTGGCGGTGCTTGCGCTCATGGCCGGGCGACCGCACTGTTTCTCTTCGACTACCGGCGGCACCGCCGCGAGGGACTCCACCATCACGGGTCAGCGAAGTTAGTGGGGGTCGGCCGGCACAGCGCTCCACTTGGCCAGTCAGAGATTGGCCACATCGAATAAACCAGTGGCCAATCTTTGAATGGCATTTGGTTGTTCACGGCCGTCTCGGCCGGCGCCGCGGCTGGGTCAGCCTGGCTTGACCGCCAGCGTCGCAAAATAGTTCGACATGTATTGGGCGGATGCGTCGGATTGGTGCGGTGCTTCTGCGAAGCCGGTGAGGACGAACCCCGCGGCGAGTTGCCCGCCGATCTGGTCGGTGAGGGTGTGACTATATTCAAGAGCGGCATCGGCGCCGAACTTCGTGGCGCGTTCCTCGGCGGAGTACTGCGTGACATCGCTGTAGGGCAGCTTGTGTACGACGACCAGCTCGCCGCGCTCGTCGAGGGCCTCGTGGTCGAACAAGTACACATCAGGGTTGAGGAAGCCAGCGAGCAGAGTTCCGCCCGGTCGCAGGACGCGGAAGCACTCACGCCACACCGGTGCCAAGCCGGGTACAAATAGGTTCGAGACCGGGTGGAACACAACGTCGAATGCTGCGTTGCCGAAGGCGCTGAGGTCGCGCATGTCACCCAGGACGGTGCGCAGCTCGAGTCCGTCGCGCGCCGCCACCATCTGGTCCTGGCCGAGCTGGCGGGGCGAGTTGTCGAACACGGTGACCCGCGCTCCTGCGGCGGCGAGGATCGGACCCTGCTGGCCACCGCCGGAGGCCAGGCACAACACGTCCTTGCCGGTCAGGTCCGTCGGCAGCCAGGAGCGGTCGACTGGCTCACGCCCGATGAGAACAATCGACCAGTCGCCCGTGCGGGCGCGCTCGACATCCTCAGAACTCACCGGCCTCGTCCACTCGTTGCCCTCCTGGACATACTTGTCCCAGGCTGCCCGATTATGGACACCGGGGTCGACGACAATGTCCTGCACGTTTAACTCCCTGCTATGGCCAAGCGGACACCAGCGGTACTGACAGTTCGGTGCCGCTAGCCAACACGATCACGGGTGCGGGCTCAACGAGATTAGCGGGCGTCGAGGTGCCCGCGGGCTCGCCGGGTGGTCGCGCAGCGGGTGCGGAAGCGCTGGTTGACGGGGTTGCGGAAGCCGTAGGCGTCGCGGGCGTCGGTGAACTCCTGATGATCCCTGCCGTGTTGGGTGGGCCGCCAATATGCTCGGCTTCGTGGCTACCGACGCTCTTGTGCCCTCCGAAGTCGTCCGTTACGTCGCCGAGGTCTCGGACATCCTCGCCGGGGTGCGCCCCGACCTGATCGGCGTCTACTTGCATGGCTCGGCTGTGCTGGGGGGATTCCACGCCTCCCGCAGCGATGTGGATGTGCTGGCCGTCGTCGCCGAGCCTGGCACCAAGACCGACCAGCAGACCTTGGGCGATACGGTGGTGGGGACCGCGGCGTGGTGTCCCGGCACGGGTTTGGAGATGAGCGTCATTACCGCGGCGACTGCGGCCAACCTCGGGTCCTGCCCGTTCGAGGTTCACGTTCGTACCACCGCGACCGAGACCGCCGTGATCCCCGGAGTCGGCCATGCCGGTGACGCCGACCTGGTCTTGCACTGCGCCGTGTGTCGAGAGCATGCGCTCGCCGTCTGGGGTCCACCGGCGATGGAGGTCTTCGGCCCGGTTCCTGCGGATCGCGTCGGCGCCGCGATGGTCAGCGAGCTGCGGTGGGCGCTGGACCATGCGACCGTAACGTATGCGGTCCTCAATGCCTGTCGTGCGCTGCGATTTGCCGATGACGGGCAGCTGTGTTCGAAGCTCGACGGCGGCCGTTGGTACCTGGACCGCCACGAGGACAATGAGGTCGTCGCCGCGGCCATTGCCCACCAACGCGACGGACGGACAGGGCCGTCGACATCCGCCGCCGCCAAGTTCGTGGCAGCAGTATGTGGCCGCCTGGGGCTATCTGGCCCGGTGCCAGGATCGCGGTAGCCGTGGGCTACTGCCCCATGGGAGGGGTGGCTCCATCTCATGTAATGATCTTGGTTGCGGCTGGTGTGATCACGGCGTCGGAGCCCTCCTGGATAGCCCCGTTCGCCCGCGTCAGTTCGACAAGCTGATCACCGCGTTGCGGCGGGAAGGCGCGGACCCGATCCGCAAGAGCCGCCCTTGGGTGGGCGAAGCAGGCCCGGCAGATCCTCTTGCCCTCCAGCAGTTTGGACGGCGCCCGGCGCTGTCAAAGCCGCCACCAACAACCACCACTGACCGGCAGCTCCCCACACCGCCGCCCCCCAATACCACGCCAGCGAAAGCCTCTTCATGCAGTTGATGCGCATCGGACCTCCCGGAGCCGAAAGCCCCGTCGTCCGCAACGACGCCCACACCTACATCGACGTCTCCGACATCGTGCATCGTCGACGAGTACAACGAAGCGTTCTTCGCCGCCGGAGGCCCCACCGCCCTGCGCGACCCCGTCGCCGAATGCCATGCCGCCGGGGCTGCTACACCCTTTCGCCGACCAGCGCATCGGCCCCCCGATCGCCCGCCCGCACCAGATCCTGGGCGTCGGCGCCAACTACCGCACCCGCGAGAACCTCCCCACCTCGGATGAGCCCCTCATCTTCTTCAAGGCCCCAACTGCCTTTCCGGGCCCAACGATCCCATCGTCATCCCGCAAGGTTCACACCACACCGACTGGGAAGTCGAGCTCGGCATCGTCATCGGCTCCCACAGCCATTACCTTGCCGACGCCCACGAAGCCAACGTCGCCATCGCCGGCTACGTACTCGTCAACGACATCAGCGAACGCGCTTTCCAACGCGAACGCGGCGACCAATGGGTCAAAGGTAAGTTCGCGCCGACGATGCCGGTCGGGTCCCCTACCCTGGCGTATCCGCCCGATGAGGTCCGCTCACTGCGTGCCTCCCTCGCAAGGCTGGTTGCACCACCTTTAAGATCGACTGGCTGCAGAACGACAACAGGTGGGAGGGCGTGATGACTGGTCAGGTCGCCGCAGTGAGCCGTAACGAGGTGTACTCGTTCAGTAAGCCCAATCGCGATTCCATCACGCTGCTCACGGGGCTCGGAGTGGAAGGAGACGTTCACGCAGGTGAGACGATCCGCCACCAGTTCCGCATGACCTACGAGCCGGACCTGCCCAACCTGCGCCAGGTCCACCTGATGCACGAGGAACTCTTCGACGAGCTCGCGCTCAAGGGCTTCAAGGTCTCTGCGGGTCAGCTCGGCGAGAACATCACCACGCGCGGGGTGGACCTGTTGGGCCTGCCCACCGGCGCTCTGCTCCATCTCGGAGAGCGGGCGGTGCTCGAGGTGACGGGACTGCGTAACCCGTGCTCGAAGATCAACGACTTCCGCAAGGGGCTGCTCGGCGAGGTCTTCACCATGGACTCCGTGTCCGGCGAGTTCACATTCAAGTGTGGCGTCATGGCTGTGGTCCGCCGTGGAGGGATCGTCCGCCCCGACGATTCCATCCAGGTCGAAACCCCGCCCCTTCCCCACCGCTCGCTGGAACGGGTCTAGGTTCTTGTTCCGTGGTCATCGGCGCGCCCGGATGAGGATGGCGGCGAGGTGGAGTGCGGCCTGGTAGGCGATGGCGAGCTTGTCCGTCCGCATGGCCAGGCCGCGCCACTGCTTGATCCGCTTGATGCATCGCTCGACCGCGCTGCGGTGCTTGTATGCCTCGGCGTCGAAAGTCGGTGGGAGACCGCCGTCACGGCCTCGCCGCAGACGGTGACGGACCTGGTCGGAGGGCTGATGGATGACGGCGCGGATCCCGCTCGCCGGCATCTGCAGCAGAGAGGACAGCACCGAAGATCCGCTCCCACGTCCCATCGACCGCCCATCTGATCAAGCGTTTGTGCGCGGTGTAGTGCTGCGACCGGAAAGGTTTGCCGGGAAGCTCGCGGCGTCCGGTGCGGTGCCTCGCAAGGCGGAGGATCGCCCTCGTGCCGGACGTACTCGGGTGATGCGACAACGCAGCGAGGTGCCGTGCCGGACGTCGCGAGCCGGTGAACCTTTCCGGTCGCAGCACTAGTAGTGCTTGGTCAGGTTGGCTGCGGTGGTGCGTGTCCTTCTGGCCCGGTGTGGCGTTGGGAGTGTGTGACTCCGGACGAGATTGCGGCGGTGCGTGGTGAGTTGGAGGCGTTCGCGGCGGAGGTGTTCGAGCCGTTCGCGCGGAAGGATCAGCGTCGGTGGGGGCAGGTCTACCTGCGGGGGCTGCTGACCGACGGGCGGCGCAAGTCGGTCGAGCCGATGGCGGCCCGGCTGGGTGAGGACGGGAATCGGCAGGCGCTGGCCAATTTCGTGACCACCAGCCCGTGGGATCCGGCGCATGTGCGGGCCAGGGTGGCCTGGAGAATGGAACCGGCGATCCGGCCGTCCGCGCTCATTTTCGACGACACGGGGTTCCTGAAGGACTGGACCGCGAGGGATGTACTCAGGCGGAATGACCCCCTCGAACGGGTCCTCGGTGATGCCGCCGCGACGGCGCGCGTCGAGAAGGATCTTCTTCAGGGTGTCGAATGCGTTCTGTTGGGCCGCCAGCCCGACGGAACGCACCTCCATCGACATGATGAAGTCGTCGACGACCGTCGCCGTGAACGTGTTCATCCGCCGTGACTCGAGCACCGGCAGGATCTGGCCGTTGAGCACTTGTGTGACCGAGCGCACGCTACCAGGGGCGTAATGACGCTGCCGGGTGAGCCAGGCGGAGGCGTAGTGCCCGAAGCGTTGCTTTCCGATCTCACGCTTCAAGTCGGCCTGGGCGCGGGGAGTGGTCCGCTTCTCCTCGTAAACTTTGGTCAGCCGATCGAGTGCCGCCTGTTGCGTCGCGTACCCGGTCTCCTCGCGTTGGCGGCCGGAAGTATCGCGGTAGCGAATGGCGTACGGATGAGTGCAACGGTTCGGGCGGGCGCAGGCGCAGTTCTTGAAGAAGCTGCCCATTCCGCGGACGAGCTGGGTCGCCAAGTACACGTCTCCTGACTCATGCTGGGAGTTTGCTGACCAAGGGCCTCCGAGCATGAGCCTGACCTGCGGCCGCGCCAAACTGCGAGACGTTGATCAGCATCCTCATGGGTACCTCCTGGTGAGGCTAGCAGATGGGCCTCTGGCAAGTATCTTTGCTGGTCAGGATGGGTGAGGTCGGTTCTCGATCTTGGCGGTACATGGCGGGCGGAAGTGGGTTCCGGCGGTCCTGATACTGACTCAATGCCGCCTTTCGTGACAGTGTGTCAGGTGTCCCGTGTCCCGTGTTGATCGGTGGCGTTGTGGTCGGAACCCGCACCAGCAGCGACGACCGCGAAGCGGCCTCGTGGACCGGGCGCGGTTGGCCGCACCTGGGTGGCTATGCCGCGGTCGGCGCGCCGCCGTCGGTCACCGGCGGCCGGCAGGTTTCCAGCCAGCGTGCCGAGCAGGCGATATGGGCGGTGGCCGCGGCTGCGGCGGCGGTCGGATCACGGTTGGTGAGTGCGTCGGTGATGGCGCGGTGACCTGCGTCGCTCTCGCGTTTCATCGCCGGGCCTTCTGGGAGCAGGTACACCTGGTAGGCGCGCGAACGAGCGCTCAAGACCGCCAGCAGTGACTCGATGGCGGGATTGCCCGCGATGCGGGCGATCTCGGAGTGGAACCGGTGGTTGAGTTCGCTGCCCTCCTCTGGATCGTCCGTGGCCTCCAGTACCTCCATGGTCGCGAGGAGAGCCTTCAGCTCCTCGGGGGTGATCCTGGCCGCCGCCTGCGCCGCGACGTGCGCCTCCAGGACGCGCCGGGCCTCGAACAGTTCCAGGACACCGTCCAGCGGCAGGAGCTCGATCGTCAGCGACAGGCTGCCGATCATGTCGGCGGGCCGCAACTGCGAGACGAAGGTGCCCGATCCGTGCCGGGACTCGACCACACCGAGCGCGGCGAGCATGCGGACCGCCTCACGCAGTGAACTGCGCGAGACGCCGAGCTCCTCACACAGCTCGCCCTCCGGCGGAAGGCGGTACTCCGCACCGAGGCGGCCACTGGAGATCATGCGCCGTAGGCCATGGACCGCCTTCTCGACTGCGGACATCTCACCCTCCTTGATGGCTCGACGGCGCCGCCGAGCCATGAAGCACCCTATCGCCGAACTGTGCTGATTGTCAGACATCTTTGCGGGGAACGGCGAATTCATCAGACAACTGGGCGGTAAGTCTTGTTCATCTCTCGAATTATATGCCAACATGCCGCAACTCATCAGACCTATTCTGATGACTGTCCGACATCTGTGCCTGGAGTGAAGTGACCACGACCGACCTCATCACCGCGCCCCGTCCCCTCCTGCTGGCGGACGGCCGGCCCGCCGCAGCCGCCTGGTCACTGGATCCTCAGGTCAGACACCTCAACCACGGATCGTTCGGGGCCGTCCCGATTGTGGCCCAGGAGGTGCAGGACGAGCTGCGCAGGGAGATGGACCGCAATCCCGGCGTATGGTTCCCGCACATTGCCACGCGGGTCGCCGCGACCCGCATCGCCATCGCCGAGTTCCTGCAGGTTGCCGTGACGGACCTGGCCCTCGTGCCGAACGCGAGTGGCGGTGCGAGTGTCGTCTACAGCAGCCTGCCCGCCCGGCCCGGCGGCGAGATCCTGGTCACGGATCACGGCTACGGGGCCGTGAGCATGGGTGCCGAGCGGCTCGCCCGCCGCTGGGGCGGCGCGGTGCGGACCGTTCACGTGCCACTCGGTGCCGGCGAGGACGAGGCCTATGACGCCGTGATGGACCAGGCCGGCGACCGGGCCGGGCTGATCGTGGTAGACCACATCACGTCCGCCACGGCCCGCCGCATGCCGGTGGAGCGGATCGGGGCCGAGGCGCGGCGCCGCGGCATCCCGGTCCTGGTCGACGGGGCGCACGTGCCCGGTCTGCTGGAGGCCCCGCTGCACGGCCTGGACTGCGACTTCTGGATCGGCAACATCCACAAGTTCGGCTGCGCACCGCGCGGATCGTCGGTGCTGGTGGCCCGCTCGGCGCTGCGCGACGAGCTGTACCCGCTGATCGACTCGTGGGGCGCCAAGATGCCGTTCCCGGACCGTTTCGACAGCCAGGGCACTCTGGACGCCACCGGCTACCTCGCGACGCCCGCCGCGCTCGACTTCGTCGAGGGCACCTGGGGCTGGCGGACCGCACGTACGTACATGCGCGAGCTCGCCGACTACGCCCAGCATATCGTCGGCGCTGCCTTCGCCGAACTGACCGGACAGGACGGGCCGGTGGACGTCGGCATGCCGGTTGACGCCCTGCGACTGGTCCGGCTGCCGGACGGCCTCGCCACCACCCGTCTGGAGGCCGACGCGCTGCGCGACCGGGTCGCGCGCGAGCTGGGCGTCGCGGCGGCGTTCACCAGCTTCGACGGCGCCGGATACCTTCGGCTGTCCACCCATGTGTACAACACCGCCGCCGATTACGAGTACTTCGCCGAGCACTGCGTCCCCGTGCTGGGCGAGTGGTCCCGCACCGCAACTCATGGAGGAAAGCGTTGACCATGTGACCAGAAGAAAGGCCTCGCCCTCACCGCGGCACGCCCTGGCCGTTGATCCCGGCCTGGAGCGACGCCTGGGGTTGCGCTATGCGGGCGCGGGCGGGGCAATGAGCGAGAGTCACGGACTGACTGAGTGCGGGCATCGGCGTCCAATGCGTAGGAACAGCAAGGTATTTGATGGTCGGTACATAGGGGTGCGCCCCTGGCACAAGGGCGTTCCTTGTGCCAGGGGCGCGGTCAATAGAGGGTTGCTGTGAGGTCAGCGAACGGCGTAGGCCTTGATCAGGGTCTGCTCGATCTTGCTGCCGTTGGTGTCCTGTGCCTTGACGCGCAGGGACACGTGGCCCGATGTCGGGTTGCTCACGGACACCTTGTAGCTGCCGTCGCTCTTGCTCTTGACCTTCGCGGGCTGCCAGGTGGCACCGTCGTCGACGGACGCCTCCACCTCGACCCCGTCGATGTCCGGGGTGGCGCCGTTCTGGAGGACGAACGCCAGGTCGAAGTAGTAGGTGTTGCCGCCCTGGGTGGTGTTCTGCCCATCCAGGTTCAGGTTGTACCTCGGCCAGAGTAGCGCCAGGTCCTCCTCGCCGTTTGCCGGCCGGGCGGACGTGAACGTCCACGCGGTGCTGGTCTCGGTGGACAGCGGGAACCACGCCGGGTGCGAGGTGTCCATGGTGATCCGGTAGGTCGCCGGGTCAGGGCTGGCCGGCAGCATCATCATCGCGCGCGTCGTCTCGGCGAGGAGCTTTCCGTCCTGGTACACCCGTACCTTCGCCTTGTCGGCGGCCGCGCCGAACCAGCCGAAGTGCTCCGGTGCGCTGTCGCCCATTTCCGGCACGATGAGGGTCATGTCGTCGCCCTCGCGGACCGCGAGGGTGTTCGCCGGTCCGGCCGGGCCGTTTGCGGCGCCCAGCCAGGTCTCCTCATGCCGCTCGCCCGGGCTGTAGCTGCGGAGCACGTCATTCATGCTACGGACGATGTTGGGGGCGTCCGGGAAGACCGTGTGGGACCACCGCATGTCCTTCAGGGTCGGCCACTTGCTGCCGGTGGAGAACCACTCATCCCGGTCCAGTGGCCCATCGACGAACTCCACCACCTGGATGATGAGACGCTCTCTCGGGCGGACCACCGACGCGGCCTCGCCGAGTCTGGTGCCCTTGGCGCCGCGGTAGTGGGACTTCACCACGGCTGAGTTCTCCTCGGTGACCGCGTCGACGGGGTCGGCCGGAAGTCCACCGGGAACCATCAGCGCGATGTTGTACACATACGGGCTGTTGGCGATGCCGCGTACGTTGATCTGCGTGGGACCGCCGGCCATCCGGTCGAAGAGGACCGCGCCTTCGTCCTGGTTGAGGGTCCAGGCCGGGATGGCCGTGCGGGCGGCGAACGGCACACTGGCGTTGAAGGTACCCGGCTCGTCGCCGACGATGATCACTGCCTTCGCGCCGGCCTCGGCCACGGCGGCGATCTGGCCGGCAGTCGTCCAGGTGGCATCACGGGTGACGACCGCGAGCTTGCCACTGACGTCCGTGCCGGCCAGGTCCTCGGGCCGCCCCTCGCCGACGTCGACCGCCCGGAGCGTGCTGGGGCCGTCCAACCGGGCAGCGTTGAACACCGGCTCGAGCGGGAGCGCGCCGCCCTGCCCGGCAATGGACGCGCGGATCGCCGGGGCGTACCTGCGCTGCTGGAAGTTGAACTCGAAGGTGCCGAGCTGCACCGGCTCGGTGGGCACCACGTAGGCGTGGTCCCAGATCGGGCTGAACATGATCTTCATGAAGTCAAACCCATAATTGCCGGGGAGTTGCTGGCGGTACCCGATTCTGTAGCCGTTCGGCTCGGAATCCTTGGGCGTCGCGACCTTGACTTCCTTGCCCAGCCGGGCATCGAGTGTGATCGTCTTGTCCGCCTTCAGTTCCACCACGGGGTCGCCGGCGAGGGTACCGTTCAGGATCTCGACTCCGGCCTTGTCCCGCGTGTAGACGACACCCATGACCGAGTAGCGTCCCAGCGGCACCGCGACGGTCGCCGTTCCGTCCCGGAGGTAGGGCCGGATGAGCTCGTCCTCGTCCAGGTCGAACACGGCCACGTCGGTGCCCTGCGCCGGGTTTCCGTTCCGGTCGATCGCGTTGACGGTGAGGTCGACGGTGGGCACCCCCTTCGTCGCGCCGACCGTGGTGTGGATCGCGGAGCCGTCGGGCGCGGTGGCGGTGATGACACCGGTGTAGTCACCCAGCACGCAGAGTTCGGGGTGGTAGGTCACCGTCACGCTCGCGGTGGAGTTCGCAGGGACCGTCACACTGTTGGCGCTGAGCGTGAACGTGCCGCCCGGTGCGGGCCCGGTCTCCCCGGAGGCGGCCAGGCGGAGCGACAGTGTGGTGTCCGCCGCGGAGGTGTTGACGTACCTGACCGTCTTGGTGACCGGCGCGCTCTCGGTCGTCGACTTGCCCATGCTGACGACAGCGGGGCTGGAGTAGACGGTGGCGTCGATCGCCTTGGGTACGTCGACTCGGCCGCCGCCCTGCTGGTAGGCCGTGTACGAGCCCTGCTTGGCGGTGCTGACCAGCACCTGCTTGAGCCGGTCGGCGGTCCAGTCCGGGTGGCGCTGGGCGAGGATCGCCGCGGCGCCGGCCACGTGCGGGGTGGCCATCGAGGTGCCGCTGGCCGCGGTGTAGTTGGCGTCGACCGGGCGGCCCATGGAGGTGCCGGCGGCGCGCGCGGCGGCGATTCCCACGCCCGGTGCGGTGATCTCCGGCTTGACCGCGAAGTCGCCCTTGCGCGGGCCGCGGCTGGAGAAGTCCGCGAGCAGCTCCGACTTGGACACCGCGCCCACAGTCAGCGCGGCATCGGCGGCACCCGGCGAACCCACGGTCGACTTGTCCGAGCCCTCGTTGCCGGACGCGATGACGAACAGCGCGCCGGAGGAGGCGGTGAGCTGGTCGACGGCCTGGCTCAGCGGGTCGGTGCCGTCACTGGCGACCGGCGAACCCAGGCTCATGCTGACGACGTCCGCACCTTCGGCTACCGCCCACTGCATGCCGGCGATGACCCCAGACTCGGGGCCGCTGCCGGCGTGGTCGAGGACCTTGCCGATGTACAGGTCGGCGCCCGGCGCCACGCCCTTGTACTTGCCGCCCGACGCGGCACCCGAGCCGGCGATGGTCGAGGCGACATGCGTGCCGTGACCGTGGTGGTCGACCGCGTCGGGGTCGTCGGTGAAGTTCTGCGTCTTCTCGATCTGCCCCGCCACATCAGGGTGGTCGGGGTCGATTCCGGTGTCGAGGACGGCCACCTTCGTGCCGGTGCCGTCGTAGCCGGCCGCCCACGCGCCAGGGGCGCCGATCTGCGGCACACTCTGGTCCAGAGTCACGTGCACCGGCTTGTCGAGCCAGAGCTTCTTGATGCCGTCGGCAAGCTTCGGTGCCTTCGTCGCGGTGGCGCTGTCGTCGTCGACCGACTTCCAGAACGTCGCCGCCTTCTTCTTGCTGGCCTGCAGCGCCACCGCGTTGGCGCTGGGCAGTTCGTCGGCCTTCACCGAACCGGCCGGCGCGGCCTGCTTGAGCGCCTTGCCGGCCTTGCCCGGCGCGCCCGGGTAGGTCGCGATCAGCGGTACGGCTGAGCGGTGCGCGTCGTCATAGCCGTACTCGACCAGCTTGGTGACGTTGAACAGCTCGCGGTCGAGCTCGTCCGCAGCGAGGTACGGCTGTGCCTTGTCAGGGATGACATAGACCTCATCGCGCGCCTTCATGGTGGAGAACGCCGCCGGGGTGCCGTCGGCCGCGGGCTCGATCGTCGCAGCCTGGACGCCGTTGGCGTGGCGTTCCAGCGTCACCACCTCGCCGGTGACGAGGGTGAGCTTGTGTGTGGCGACAACCGGGCCGTCCTGCCGTGGCTGGGCGGCCTGAGCGACCGATGCGGCCGGTGTCGCTGCGGCGGAGGCCGGCAGGGTGACGAGCGTGCCGGCCACACAGGCCGCGGTGAGCATCCCCAGGACCGTCCGCACTGGACGGCGGGTCAGCCGGTAGGCTATGGGGATGGTTGAGCGGGCTGGGAATCCGGTCGACCCAGCAGGTCGTGACTGTCTCATCAAGGCGTTGACCTTCTCTGAGGGGGAATGAAGGCGCGCGAAAGCCACGCGGTCGCGGGAAATCGGCGCCGCGTCGGATCACTGCGTTGGATGCGGTGTGTGGTTGTGCTGAACTTTCAGGTGCGAGCGGTGCAGCAGTAGGACGGCGGACCACGCGCCGCGTTGATGCGGTGGCCGTGCGCCGCCGCTGTGTCAGCTTGGTGGTGTGGCAGGGGAACCTCGCTGCGTTGTGGGGTCCGGAAACTCGGGTCGGCCAGAGGGGCTGGGCGGGTCTGCAGGATTCGGTCGTGCGGTCGGCGAGGTGGGGCCGGGCAGGGGTTCGGGGATCAGGCCGTGGACGAGTGCCGCCGTCACGGCGCCGGTGCGGCTGTCCACCCCGAGCTTGGCGAAGACACGGACCAGGTGGGTCTTCACTGTTGCCTCACTGATGAACAGGGCGCGTGACACCTGCCGGTTCGACAGTCCCTTCGCGAGCAGGACGAGAATCTCTGTCTCGCGTGGGGTCAGCGTGGACTGCGGTGCACGCATGCGGCCGAGCAGCCGAGTGGCGACGGGCGGAGCCAGCACGGTCTCGCCGGCCGCGACGGCGTGCACTGCGGAGATCAGGTCCTCGACCGGCGCGTCCTTGAGCAGGTAACCGGTCGCACCCGCCTCGACGGCGGCAAGGATCTCGGCGTCGGTTCTGTAGGTGGTGAGGACCAGTACCCGGGGCGAGGCCGGCATTGCCCTGATCCGCCGGGTGGCCTCGACACCGTTCATGCGCTCGCCGCCGCCCCGCCCGCCGCCGGTCGCATCGGTGGCGACGTCTGACATCTCGTCGGTACCGCCGCCCATGCGCAGGTCCATGAGGACCACGTCGACCTCCGTCGACCCGGCGACCATTCGCAGCGCCTCGGCGCCGTCCCCCGCCTCACCGGCCACCACGACCTCGGGCACGTCATCGAGCAGCGCACGCAGGCCACGGCGCACGACCGGGTGGTCGTCGACGATCAGCACGCGCACCTGCGCGAAGGAGGCGGTCTGTGGCGCGGTCATGACGTCACCTCATTCGGAATCGGCAGACTGGCGGCGACCGCCGTTCCCTCGCCGATCGCGGACTCGACGGTGAGTGCGCCGCCCAGCTCCGCTATCCGCTGGCGCATCCCGAAGAGCCCGAAGCCGCCACGGGAGTCCTGTCGGGGCAGCTCCGGATCGAAGCCCTTGCCGTCGTCGAAGACATCAAGCGTCACCCGGTCGTCCAGGTAGCACAGACTCACCACGCATCTCTCGGCGTGCGCGTGTGCGCGCACATTGGCCAGCGTCTCCTGGGTCAGCCGCAGCAGCGCCACATCGCACTCGGCGTCCAGCGGGTACGGTTCTCCGTGCAGATGGAAAGTGGTGCTGAGACCGTCCTCGGCACTCCGGTCGACCAATCGGCGCAACGCCTCGGGCAGGGGCGTCTCGACCAGGGGCGGCGGGCTCAGTTCGTACAGGAAGCGCCGGCACTCGGCGAGGTTCTCCGTGGCGACCTCGGTGGCCGCGGCGGTCCGCTCCTGCGCCAGGGATGCGTCCGGCGGCAGCGCGGCGTCGGTGGCGCGCAACAGCATGATCACGCTCGAGAGGCCCTGCGCGACCGTGTCGTGTATCTCCCGGGCCAGCCGCTGGCGTTCGGCGAGCCGGCCGGCCTCCCGCTGCGACTCCACCAGCGCGTCCCGGGTGACGACCAGCTCAGCGATGAGCGCCTTGCGAGCCTGGCTCTCCCGGTACAGCGACTGGTACCCGAGCACCGTCAGCGTGGAGACCAGCGCGCCCAGCAGCGGGCCGGCCACCTGGGGGATCCCCAACGTGCCGGCCTCCGCTCCCTTGGCGGCGACCACGATGGCGGTCCCCAGAGCGACGGCCACGACCGCCAGCCGCAGCGGCAGGAGCAGGACATACAGTGCGAACAGCGGGAACCCCAGCCAGCCGAACCCCGCACTGAACGTCATGAGGCAGATCCACACCGCGGTCAGCGCGCCAAGCCAGCGCAGCACACGGCCCGGGTTCCCTCCGGTTATGTCGACGGACTCGGTGGGTTCCTCGCGACGTCGAGAGTCGGCAGGCCTGGCAGGGCCGGTGAATCCCACCGCGTACGTGGCGGCGAGGAGCATGGACAGGGCGGCCACGATGGACGTGTCCTGGCTCGACACAGCCGTGCCCGGACCGATCACGATCAGCAGGGCCGCGGTGAGCGAGGAAACGAACAAGCCGTTCAGCGCATGCCGCAGCGTCGGCGGCATGGCGCACGCCGCCCCTCTGGGCTGCCCAATCCTCATCTGCGCCTCACTCCTGGTTCACTTCAGGCGGTCAGCGCTGAGACTAAGCCGTGCACCGGTTCAGGTCGTGTCCATCGTTCGGTTGACTCGGGAGGGTGCTTGATCCTTGATCGCCCTTGAATGCAATGGTTCTCGACGCGGATGGCGGCCGCAGAGAAGTGGCCTGCCGGGGCTGATGTGCTAGTAGTGCTTGGTCAGGTTGGCTGCGGTGGTGCGTTTCCTTCTGGCCCGGTGTGGCGTTGGGAGTGTGTGACTCCGGACGAGATTGCGGCGGTGCGTGGTGAGTTGGAGGCGTTCGCGGC
>NZ_JBHVFU010000072.1:0-39179 GCF_042801455.1 Streptomyces sp. NPDC057565
CCCAAAGCAGCACGACACCCCCTCACCCTCGCCGCCGACACCTTCCAACGACTCGGCGCACCCACCTGGACCGAACGCGCCCGAGCCGAACTCAGGGTGTCCGGACTGGCCACGCGTACCGCGTCGGCGCAGCTGAGCGAACTGTCCTGGCAGGAGAACCAGATCGCCGGTCTCGCAGCCATCGGCCTGACCAACAAGGAGATCGGCGAACGGATGCACCTGTCGCCGCGCACTGTCAGCTCCCACCTCTACCGCGTCTTCCCCAAACTCGGCATCACCTCCCGCGCCGCACTGCGCGACGCACTGGGCAGGCTGGAGGAGGAACAGGGCAGCTGACGCGAGCCGACGAGAAGGCTGCCTCGGCCGTATGCCGGGCGGTTGCCATCGCCACGCGGGGGAAGAACGCCGACCCCGCGGCAATGGAAACCGCCCGGCATACCCATGTACGGACGAGGGGAATCGCCCGGCATACCCATGTACGGCGCCGGGCGGCGGACAGACACCTCACACACATGCGTCGTACTGTCCCCGCCGCACCGTCAAATGACTGATGTATCTGCTTTCGCCTGGACGAGAGTATGTGGCATCGGGTCGATGCCACTGAAAAAGCAGTCACGAACCTGCCCCTCGGCTCACCGGAACATATCTGCGTCACCTGTTTGACAGGTGACGGGTGCTGTGCGAAAGTCATCGCGCCGAGGCGCCACGGTGATCTCGTACCGCCGGTGTGAGCGGGAGGTTCCCTGGGCGCGAACCGGTCACCGGAAACGCACGACGGAGGGATTCCCATGATCAACAGGCGTACATTCAGCAAGGCCGTGGGCCTGGGCACCGGCGCAGCCGCGGTCACGCTGTCCGGCCTGCAGAACAACGCGTTCGCCGCGACCGCCTCGCACAAGCCGGGGGGCGCACCCGTCCCCACCGTGCCGGCCGTCACCCCCGGCACCCACACCGGTTTCAGCACGCTCAAGCAGGTCAAGGCAGGTGTCCTCGACGTCGGTTACGCCGAGGCCGGCCCCGCACACGGCCCGGTCGTCATCTGCCTGCACGGCTGGCCCTACGACATCCACAGCTTCGTCGACGTCGTCCCGCTCCTCGCCGACCAGGGCTACCGCGTCATCGTTCCCTACCTGCGCGGCCACGGCAGCACCAGCTTCCTGTCCCACCGCACCCCCCGTACCGCCGAGCAGTCCGCCATCGCCCTGGACATCATCGCCCTGATGGACGCGCTCAAGATCGAGAAGGCTGTTCTCGCCGGCTTCGACTGGGGCTCGCGGACCGCCGACATCATCGCCGCCCTGTGGCCCGAACGCGTCAAGGCCCTCGTCTCCACCAGCGGCTACCTCATCACCGACCGCAAGGCACAGCTGGAGCCCGCCGCACCGGCAGTCGAGCACAACTGGTGGTACCAGTGGTACTTCGCCAGCGACCGCGGCAAGAAGGCCATGGAGGACGTCGACAAGCGCATCGCGCTGTGCCGCTACACGTGGACCCTCGTCTCCCCCAACTGGAACTTCGACGACGCCACGTTCCTGCGCACCGCCGAGGCGTTCAAGAACCCCGACTACGCCGCCATCGTGCTGTACAACTACCGCTGGCGCATCGGTCTCATCGAGGGTGAACGCCGCTACGACCGCTACGAGAAGCAGCTCGCGGCCCAGCCCAACATCAACGTCCCCACCATCACCCTCGATGCCGCGCTCGACCCCTTCACCCCGCCCGGCGACGGCTCCGCCTACCGCGGTCACTTCACCGGTGCCTACGACCACCGCACGATCACGAACATCGGCCACAACCTGCCGCAGGAGGCGCCGACCGCCTTCGCGCAGGCAGTGGTCGACGTCGATCACTTCTGAGCCCCCACCCGACACCGACGTGGTGACCCGCATCCCGCGTCGGCCACTTCGAGGAGGAGTCCCCCGATGAGCGAAGTGCAGTGGAACCTTCTGACCGCCGCCGAACTGCGTGCTCTGGCGGTGCAGGACGCGGTGGTGCTGCTGCCTGTGGGGGCCACCGAGCAGCACGGCCCTCATCTGCCCACCGGCGTGGACGACTTCCTGGCCTCGGAGGTGTGCAGACGGGCGGCGATGCTGGCCTCGGAGCACACCGGCGTGGTGGTGACGCCTTCGGTCCCGACCGGACTGTCGGAGCACCACATGCCCTTCGGTGGCACCCTCACGCTCAGCCTGCCCACACTGCACGCGCTGCTGCGGGACATCTGCCGCTCCGTGATCCGGGCGGGTTTCTCCCGCATCCTGATCGTCAACGGGCACGGCGGGAACATGACCGCCCTCAACGCCCTCACGACCGAGCTGACCGCGGAGCTGGCGACGCCGATCGCCTTCGCCAGCTACTTCGGTGCCGGACGCGACGCCGTGCGCGACACCCTGGAGATCCAGGACGGCCTCATGCACGCCTGCGAGGGCGAGACGTCCATGATGATGGCCGTCTTCCCCGAGCTGATCCGGGCCGAGCACCTGCCCGAGGCGCACGGCCCGCGGATCACGCTGCCCGCGGAGTCCACCGACCCGGTGTACATGGCCGTGTCCTTCGACCGGATCACCGCGTCCGGCGTCGCGGGCGACGCCCGGGTGGCGAGCCCCGAAAAGGGGGAGCGGCTGCTCACGGGCTGCGCGGCGGCACTGGCCGACATCATCGTGCGGGACCCGTGGGCGAAGGAGGACGTCGAAGCACAGTCGGCGCACTGAGGGCGGCACGGCCCGCCGGGCGCGCAGCCCGCTGGAGGGGGGTCCCGCGACGTCACTTCGTCCGCCCGGAGGGCGTGCCGGGGCGTCGCGTGGCGGACCGGATTCTGCGCACAGTACGCCCCCATCACCTGCGCCGTGACACGTGTGCGCAGGACTCATACACACGGCCGGGAAGAGCGATGCTCTTCCCGGCCGAGCCGGTGCTCAGGACCCACCGTCGCGCCTGGGCAGGTGCGGTGCCGGTTCGGGCGTGGGACGTGGCAGGTGCGGCCGTCCGGGCAGCGCTGGAGGTAGCCCTGACGCGCCGGCTCCGGCTCAGGCTCCGCATCCCGGAACGCCCCCGAGCACCCCGGTCTGCGAGCGCCGCCTCGGCCACCACCGTCCCCGACCGCAGTCCGGACGCCCCGGCGTCGGAAGGGGACCTGCCGTCTTCGCCGGTACAGCCCGCACGGGTGCACCTCACCCCGGGAAGCGACCGGTTCACCTCCTGCATGCCCCGGAAGCAGCCGCCGCTCCGCCGGTGGCGCCCTTCCCCTCGACGTCGCCCACGGCCTCTCACCTGCCCGTCCGTGGCCGTCCGCGCGATGCCCAGCCTCGTGCACCGGCCGGAAATCCAGTCAACCCTTGTCACCTCCTTGACAGGTGACGACTCCACATGACAAATTCGTCACCAGTCAGGGAGGTGACGTCGACCGGTGAGACCGGTCCACCCCTTGTCGAAGTACCTGAAGGGGATCTGTCGTGGCGAGTAACAAGGGTGGACGCAAGCGACTGGTGACGGGTGTGGTCTCGGCGCTCACGGCGGGGCTCGCCCTAGGCGCGTTCGCCCTCAGCGGGAGCGCCAGCGGCGCGACCGGGACCGTCGAGGCCCAGAAGAGCGCCAAGCCGACGATCGTCCTGGAACACGGCGCCTTCGCCGACGGCTCCAGCTGGAACGGCGTCATCGCCGACCTGCGCGCCGACGGCTACCCCGTCGTCGCCGCCGCCAACCCCCTGCGCGGCCCCGCCTCCGACGCCGCCGCCCTGCGGACGGTCCTCGACCATGTGAAGGGCCCCAAGATCCTGGTCGGCCACTCCTACGGCGGCAACGTCATCAGCCAGGCCGCCACCGACGACCCGCAGGTCAAGGCCCTCGTCTACGTCGCCGCCTTCCTCCCGGCCACCGGCGAGAGCGCCCTGGAGCTCACGAACAAGTACCCCGGCTCCACCCTTCCCGACGCTCTCGACCCCGTCACCTACCAGCAGGCCGACGGCTCCACCGCCACCGACCTGTACATCCAGCAGGACAAGTTCCGTCACCAGTTCGCCGCGGACGTCCCCGCGCAGGAGGCCGCCCTGATGGCCGCCGAGCAGCGCCCCATCGCCCAGTCCGCCCTGGAGGAGAAGGCCACCACGGCCGCCTGGGAGACCAAGCCCAGCTGGGACATCGTCACCACCCGCGACCTCAACATCCCCCCGGCCGTCCAGCGCTTCATGGCCAAGCGCGCCCACGCCCACACCACCGAGGTCGCCGCGTCCCACTCGGTCGCCGTCTCCCACCCCCACCTCGTCGCCGATGTCATCGAGCGGGCCGCCCGCGCCACCGTCCGCTGACACACCTCGCAGGGGCGGCGGAACCCTCGGGTCCCGCCGCCCTCGGGCCATATCCCGGACGTCGCCGGCACCTCTCACATGTGCGGAACCCGCGCGAGAACGGACCTCATGAACTCGACGTCCGCGTGGGCGAACCGACCTTCCAGGAAACCGACTTCCGCATCCGGAGACGGCGTTGCATATCCTCACCTCGCATACCGCCGAGCGGGCGGGACCGGACCCTGCCGGGAGCAAAACCGCGTGACCTGCCCGGCCGCACCCCCGGACAGGTGAACCCGCACGGCCTCCCGTCTCGTGCTCGTACCGGAAGTGTGAGGAGAGATGACACATGCTCGCGTATGACATCCGGGGTCGCGGGCCCGGCCTGGTGCTCCTGCACGGCATCGGGAGCACCGCGTCCGAGACGTGGGGAACCTTGGCCGACAGTCTCGCGGCCGAGAACACCGTCCTGCTTCCCGACCTTCCGGGGTCGGGGCGCACCCCGCTGCCCGGCGGCCGGCTGGAAGTGGATGCCGTGGCCGACGAGGTCGTGGCCACGGCCCGTGAGGCCGGGCTGGGTGACTTCGTGGTCGCCGGGGCCTCACTCGGCGCGGCAGTCGCCGTCAAGGTCGCCGCTCGGCGTCCCGACCGGGTCCGCGGCCTGTTCACCCTGGCCGGCTTCGCGCGGCCCCGCACCGCGTTGTGGCTCCATCTGGAGAGGTGGGCGTCCCTGCGAGCCCGCCGCGACAGTGAACTGAGCGCCTACGTGGCCTCGTTGTCCTTCTCCGCGGACCATCTGGCCGCCCTCACCCCGGAAGGTGCCCAGGACCTGGCAGCCCGGTCGGCGGTGTCCGTTCCTGGCGCCCCCGCGCAGATCGCCCTCGCCCTGGGCATCGACGTCCGCGGCGATCTCCCAGCCATCACCGCCCCTTCCCTGGTCGTCGCGGCCATGGGAGACCGGTTCGTGAGCCCGGAACATTCGGTGGAGCTCGCCGAAGGCATACCGGGCGCGCGGCTGGCCGCAGTCCGGGGCGGACACGCGGCGACCGTCGAGGAACCCGGCCGGATCCTGGAGATACTCACCGAATTCCTCCGCGAGGTCCGGCGCTCCGACCCCCTGGGTTCCCGTGCCGCCACCTCCCGGCGCCCGGCCGCCCGCGAGTCACGGTAACTGCCGGCCGTACCGCGTCCCCGCTCTCCCGATGACCCGGCACCTGCCCCTGCCCCTCACGCTCCGCAGGAATCCGACAGCCCATGCGCGTGCCCACCGCGCGGATACCGCTGGCAGCCCGAGCCTTCACCGCTGTCAGCCCTCCTGCGCGAACGTCGCCCGCACCGACCACCGCGCACGGCGACTTCGGCAACGTGCGGCCCTGCTGGAGCGTCAGGCGGACTCCCAGCGATACCGGGGCCTCTTGCCGAGCGGCTGTACAGGAGTTCCGCACGCCTGCGTTCTCAGGCCGACGCCCACAACCGTGACCGCGTCACCGGCTGCGAGAGCGCCTCATGAGCCCCGCTGCTGATGAACGCGCACGTATGCGCGCAGCCATGGACCGGATCTTCAGCGACGCCCCCGCCCGCTCTGATGGAGCCTGAACCATCGTCGCTCTGTTCATCCGCCTCGATGCCGGCGGAGTCGAGCCAGTCGAGAATGGAGCACAGCTCGCGCTGACTGCCGTCGCTGCGGATGGACAGCGACAGTGCCTCGTCGTCCCGGGTGACCTCGCGCAAGGCGTCAGCGGCTGCGCTGTGCCGAGGCGAACGAACCGTGCGTGCGGGCTGCTACGCCCACTGGCATGAGGTGAGGGCTACTTCTCGGCCGTACCGGGTTCCCTGCTGATGGACTCCTGGTAGACGTCCGCATAGGTGCGTGAGTCCTTGACCAGGTCGTCGCAGAACGCGGCGACGTCGTTGCCGATGAGTTCCAAGACCCCCTTGCCCGCGGCGACGCCTCCCTCGAAGAAGTCAACGATCTCGGGGAGCAGAGGCCCGTCAGGCAGGTCGATCGGTCCGACCTTGAACAGGTACTTCTGCATCTCCTTGTAGACGATCCGGTAGTCCGGCGGGAGCGCCTTGACCCGAGCCATGTGCGCCCGCCACTGCTTCTTGCCCTCGATGATGTCCTGGATGCCCACGTCAGCCTCCCAGCCGGCTCAATTTCCTTGCGACGTTCCTGTTCAACTGCTCGCGCCAGCGGTCGCGATAGGTTCGAGCCCCCTCTCCACCGGCCAGCGCCGCGCAAAAGCCCCGGATGTCGTCGCCGAGGACCTCGTGGACGCTCTGCCCGTCCGCCGCTGTTTCCTCGAGCAGCCCCAGGGCGGCGTCGAGGATCGGCATCAGGTTGCGGCCGGTGAAGTCCCCATGGGGAAAGAGGTGGCCCTTGATCTGTTCCCACGCCGCCCGGTAGTCGTCCGGCAGGGCCTCGGCCCGGGCTTCGAACGCCTTCCAATCCCTGGTGAGATCGCTGCCTGTGATGGTCTCCCAGAAGTTCATCTCCCGCCCTCCTTGAGCCTGTCGACGCGTGATGAGACGTACTGCCATTTCGTCCAGAACTTCGCGAGTTCCTCGCGTCCGGCGTCGTTGAGTGCGTAGAACTTGCGCGGCGGACCGACCCCGGATGGCCGTTTCGTCACCTGGACGAGTCTGTTCCTCTCCAGTCGCAGCAAGATGGTGTACACGGTCCCCTCGACGACGTCGGCGAAGCCAAGCTCGTTCAGCTGACGAGTGATGGCGTAGCCGTAGGTTTCCTCGCTGCCGATGATCTCGAGCACGCACCCTTCGAGCGTGCCCTTCAGCATCTCCGTCAGGTCGTCCATCGCGAGTCCTCCTCGGCCCCAGCGGTACTGCGTAGTACCGAGTACCACTATACGGTAGCACCGAGTAGTGGAGGATGTCAGCGCGGCAGTCTTGCCTTCTGCAGGCTTGAGGCCTGTCCGCCCACGGAGCGCGGCGACAGCTGGTGTGAACCTCGGCGCGGGTTCGGGTCGTTCAACCGGGTGGGGCCAGCCATCCTCCCCTGATACAGAAGCCGGACGCCGGGCGGCGGGCCGGCCCGGCCCGTCTCGCGCACGGCAGGCTGCACCTGCTGCTCACCCTCGACTCCCTGGTCGTCGTGCTCGTCTCGGTCAACCGGAAGGCCGACGGCACCCTCGCGTTCCTCGCGGACAACCAGTTCCTGCGCCTGGTCGAGGCCGACAACATGTTCCTCGGCCTGTGCACCGTCCTGTTGTACTACCTGGTCGCCGCCCACCTGGTGGACGACTCCCCCCGTCGGCGGCGCGGCGCCTCCTTCGCACTCGGCGCGCTCTTCACGGCGGGTGTGTACGTGTACGCCCTCGGTCTCGGCGACCACGAGATCACCAACTACCTGCACGGGCGCTTCTGTTCCAACAGCCTTCCCGCGATCTGCCGGGTCGTCACCTTCAACGACGACGTGTTCTCCGACGCCGTTTTCGTCACCGGGTTCACCCTGCTCAACACCACGGTCATGCTGACCCAGTCCCTCTTTCCGACGGATCGTGCGCCGCGGCCGTGGGACAACGTCCTGATCACCGTGAACGCCCTCTTTCGCCCGCCACGCCCAGGTGCGGCTGCGGGGGCGGGACGAGCGGGGCCACACGATCGACGAGGTGTTCACCGGCTGGCCCGCGCGCATCGTGCAGCACGAGACCGACCATCTGCGCGGCACGATCTACCTGGACGTGGCCGCGCCACGGTCGCTGTCCGCCAACGAGGACCCGCCGGTTCACGCTCGGACGCGCCGCCGAGCGCGCGGATCTGCCACCCCACGGCAACTTCCACGACCTCGACGGCCCGATCTATTACGCCGTAATAGTGAGGACGCCCCGTTCTATCCCCATCTGGGCATCGCCTCGCGGGTCACGCTCAGGGACGCGCTCTCCGGTCTCGACGCCGACGAGATGACGAGCGCCGACGACTTCGCCGATCGCCCAGTCATGTGACGTATGCCGGGCCCTGCGTCGCCGCGCACAGTGGACGCGGGGTCGCCCGTGAGGGCTGTCCTCCCCGGTGGCGGCGTCCGATGCCGCCGTGCACCACGAGAGGGGAATCAGATGCCCGGCGCCTCGGACAGCCATCCGGACATCCACTGGCCGTCCGGCTTCTCACCCGAGGACGGCCTCGCGTAGCCGCCGCTGATGCCGGACGGACGCCGACGGCCGGCGCCCGTGCGGGCGCCGGCCGGTCGAGCTGCGCTGTCCGGTGGCTCAGGCGGCCTGGACGGTGTCCTTGGCGGCAGGGGCGGTGTCCTTGGCGGCGGAGGCGGTGGCCTCGGCGGCGCCGGTGGTGTCGCCGGTCCTGCGGGACGGCTTGAGGAAGAGGGCGAGGAGGATGCCGACGGCGAGGGTGGGAGCGATCCAGAGATAGCCGGTGGCCGTGGCGTGGGCGAAGGCGTCGAGCGCGGTGTCGCGCAGGGCGGCGGGCAGCCGGCCGATGGTATCGGGGCGGGCGGCGTCGAAACCGCCGGAGGTCGGCAGTACGTGGGTGCGGCCTGCGAAACCGGTGTTCAGGAGGGTGCCGAAGACGGCGACTCCGAAAGCGGCGCCGATGGAGCGGGCGAAGGTGACCACGGCGCTCGCGGCGCCGAGGTCGGTGGCGGGGACGCTGTTCTGGACCGTGGTCAGCACGACCATCGGCACCATGCCGATGCCGACGCCGGTGATCAGGAAGTAGACGCTCAGCACGAGGGTGTCGGTCGCCGCTCCGATGGTGCTCAGCAGGAGCAGCCCGGCGAGGTTGGCGGTGAGACCCGCGAGCAGGATCACGCGCAGCCGGTCGACGTGGGCGGCCCAGCGTCCGGCCAGGGACTGGCTGATGACCAGACCGGCGACCAGCGGCAGCATGTAGATGCCGGAGAGAGTGGCCGAGACGCCGTGGACGATCTGGAGGTAGGTCGGCAGGTAGACCAGGACGGCGAACATCGCGGCGTTGGCGAAGAACCCGATCAGCGAGGAGAAGACCACGGTCCGTGAGGCGAGCATGGCCGGAGGCAGGACCGCGGCAGCGGCGCGGCGCTCGACGGGCAGCAGGAGCACGGCCAGCACGACGGTGGCGACGATCAGGCCGACGATGGCCGGAGATCCCCAGCCCCAGCGCTCACCGAAGGACGTGGTCAGGACCAGGCCGGTGGCGATGGCCGCCAGGATGGTGGCGCCGAGGTAGTCGATACGGACCTTGGCTCCCCGGGTGGCCGCGGGCAGCGCCCTCGCGGCGATCACCAGGGCGACGGCGCCCACGGGCAGGTTGATCAGGAAGGCCCACCGCCAGGAGAGCTGGTCGGTGAAGACACCGCCGAGCAGAGGACCGACGATGCTGGCTACGCCGTAGACCGATCCGAACATGCCCTGGTACCGGCCGCGCGCGCTCGGGGCAACGATGTCACCGACCAGGGCGAAGGTCAGCACGATCATGCCTCCGCCGCCCACGCCCTGGAGCACCCGGGCGCCGATCAGCTCGGGCAGGTTCCGCGCCAGACCGCAGGCGACCGAGGCGATCAGGAAGATCGTGGTCGAGGTCAGGTAGAGCCGCTTGCGGCCGAACATGTCACCGAGCTTGCCCCACAGCGGCGTCACCGCCGTCGATGCGAGCAGGTACGCGGCGCTGACCCAGGCGATGTCGTCGAACCCGTTGAGGTCCTCCGCTATCCGGGGCAGCGCGGTCGAGACGATCGTCTGATCCAGGGCCGCGAGCAGGACCGCGAGGATCAGCGCGCTCATGGCGGCGGCGACACCACCCACCCGGGGTGATGAGGACTGTGTCGGTGATGGGGACGGTGACTTCGGCATCGGAACTGCCTTTCTCCAAAAGGGGCGGCGGGAGCGCTGCGCCTGCCGCCCGTCAGCACGGTGACGCCTCACTCGATTGGCACTACCCGATTTATCTGTCACTTTAATGTAGCACTTAATCTGCGGTGCTTCACACCTACGAGGTGATAGGTGTCTCAGGCTTCACAACGCGCGGTTAGACTCGCTGCTGTGAGAGCCGACGCAGCGCGCAACCTGGAAGCCGTCCTGACCACCGGGGCCCGCATGCTCGCCGCCGACCCGGGCGCGAGCATCGCGAGCATCGCCACCGAAGCGGGCGTGGACCGACGCACCGTCTACCGACGCTTCGCCTCCCGCGAGGAACTCCTCGCCGCGATCTACGAATCCCGCGTGACCGCCATCGAAGAAGCCATCCAGGACGCACGCCTGCGCGAAGCACCCGTCACCGTCGCCCTGCACCGCTACGTCGAAAACATCATCACCGTCAACCGCACCTGGCCCGTCGACCTCACCCGCATGCTCGCCCACGACACCGTCCGCAACCGCCGCGACGCATGCGTCGAGGAAGTCGACACCTTCCTCCAACGCGCCACCCACGAAGGCCTCCTACGCCCCGACCTCCCCCACGGCTGGGCAAACGCCCTGCTCCCCCAGCTCATGCACCTCGTCTCCCGCCAGCTGCCCGAACTGAGCGCCGCGCAGGCGGCGGACGTCGTCGTCGATACCCTGCTGCGCGGTCTCGGAGCGTCCTGACACGACGAAGGCCCCCTGGAACACATGTGTGCGTGTGTTCCAGGGGGCCTTCGTATGCGTCCGCGGCGTGCGCCTCCGCCGACGCTCAGCTCATTCCGCCGCCTCCGGGCCCTCGCCGGTACCGAAGGCTTCCTGGCCCTCCTCCTCGCGCGGGCGCCGGGAGACCGCCGGAGGAATCGGCACGGTTCCGGGGACGCGGACGCGGCGCAGCCGGGACGGCTCGTTCTCGGAGTCGGGGCGCTGCAAGAATTCTCCCATCGGTGCGTGCGGCATACCGTGCCCACGGCGCCGCTGGTGCCGATGCGCGGACAGGGACCGCGGCGTCAGCCGCGACGTACCCCTTCGAGGAAGCGGCCGGCCAGATCGACGCGCTCGTCCAGGGTGGTCGGAAGTGCCAGGCCCAGTCTCATATGTTTCCCCTCAGGCGATGACCCGGTCGGGGTCCTTGCCGCTCAGCGGGACGCCGAGCAGGCTCTCCAGTGCGGTGACCGTGCGGGCGGGGTCCACGGCGTGGACGGTGGCGAATCCCAGTTCCGCCGCGGGCGGCAGGTACTGCTCGGTGTCATCGACGAACACGCAGTCCTCGGCCTTCAGGTCGAGTGCGTCGAGCACCAGCCGGTACATCTCCGGCTCGGGCTTGCGCGTCCCGTGGACCTCCGACAGCACCACGGCGTCGTAGAGCTTCTCCAACTCGTACCCGTCGTACAGGTTCCACGGGGCCAGGCCGACGGAGTTCGAGAGGATTCCGACCTTCACTCCGGCCCGGCGCGCGGCAGCCGCCGCGGCGATCACCGAGGTCTCGGGGCGCAGGTCGGCGAAGACGCGGCCCATCAGGTTCTCCGGCCGGACACCGAGAAGCCGGCCGGCCGCCTCGTTCCAATGCGTCTGGGTGAGCGTGCCACGTTCCAACCTCTCGGTGAGCCGGATTCCCTCGGGGTCCAGGTAGAGGCCGGTGAGCAGAGTCCCCGCGGCCAGTCCCTCGCGCTTCTCGAAAGCGAGCGCGGCAGGCAGCAGAGGAGTCGTCAGCACACCACCGAAATCGAGGACGAGGCCCTTGCGGTACTGAGTCATGGTCACACCTTAGAAGGCGTGCGACACCTGCCTCGCACCAGGTCGCCATGTTTCCTGCCATGGGGACACATGCAGGACAGTCGCGTGCAGTCGCATGTGAACCCGTCGGCCGGTCGGCCATGTCCGGCCGAAGGGTTCTTCCCGCCCGCCGCACCGCATCTCCGTACGGGCGCCCGGTCAGTCCTTGAGCCGGCGCGGATGCGCGCGGTACACCCCCAGGATGCGGACCTCGGAGGAGAAGAACCGCAGCTCGTCCAGGGCAAGGGCGACGCGCTCCTCATCGGGGTGCCCCTCGATCTCGACGTAGAAGCGGCTGGCGTCGAGCCCCGCGCCCATCTGATAACTCTCGATCTTGGTGAGGTTCACCCCGCTGCTGGCGAACCCGCCGAGTGCCTTGTACAGCGCGCTCGGGATGTTGCGCACGCAGAAGAACAGGCTCGTCATCGTCGGCTGCCCCACCGGGAGCCATTCGTAGTCCCGGGACAGGACGACGAACCGCGTGGTGTTGTCGGGGTCGTCCTCGACCTCGGGCCGCAGCACATCGAGGCCGTGGAGCTCGGCTGCGGCGGGCGGGGCGAGCGCCGCGTGCCTCGGGTCGCCCAGCTCCGCCACCTCGCGCGCCGCTCCGGCGGTGTCGTCGCTGACGAGGGTGCGCCAGGCCCCCTCCCGCAGCAGCTTGCGGCACTGCCCGAGGGCGTGCACATGGCTGCGGACGCACTCCACCTGGTCCAGGGTGGTACCGGGCACTCCCATCAGGTCGAAGCGGATGGCGAGGAAGTACTCGACCACGATGAACAGTCCGGACTCCGGCAGCAGGTGGTGCACGTCGGCAACGCGTCCGGCCGCGGAGTTGTCCACCGGGATCACGGCGACGTCGGCTGCGCCGAGAGTCACGGCGTCCAGGGCCTGCTCGAAGCTCGTGCAGGGCAGCTCGCCGCCCTCGGGGTAGAGGGCGCGCGCGGCCGTCGCCGAGTTGGATCCGGGTTCACCCTGATATGCGACGGTCGTCATCGTGCTGAGCCTTCCTGAAGGAGATCCTGTGGTCGGGCGGCAGGAGCTCCGTCGCATACCGCGCCTGCTGAAGTATCGGCGAACTGGCCTCGATGACACCCAGCAGGGGGTGGGGGGGCGCCGTTCCCGTCCACCGTCGGCGTGTGTTCGTACGCCGCCGCGAGTACATGGTGGGCGACGTTCGCGACCTGCCGGACCTCAGGGCTGTCCCTGCCGGGCGGAGGGGGCGCCGTGCAGGGCCGCCGCGAGGCTCAGCGGTCGAGTCCCGCCGGCGCCGTGCCCGCCCCCCGTACCCGCGCAGGTGCGGTGCCGGAAGTAGTCCGGCCGGTATGTGCGACATCCCGCGAGTTCTCCGAACCTCTGTTGAGCACTTGACCCTGCGGCCAGAGGGTTCTTCCTTTGTCGGGACCGTTCCTAACCAGTGTGCGTGAGTGAGTCCTGGACCCACTGCTGCGTACTGGGCGCATCCCGAACGGTGTTGGATGCGCTGGGTTCCCGCGTTCGCGTCCCGTTCGGTGACGGCCCTCCGGGGGGCCGGTCCGTTGCGGGTGGGCGGGTTCCCTCACGCCCCCGAGCGCCTGACCCGGCCTGGACGGTCCGATGCCCCGCACGATCACTCCGGTCGTGCGGGGGCGGTGCCGTCCTTCCCCAAGCTCTCAACTCCGTTCGAGCAGGGGATACCCCATCCCGGACCGGGTGCCCGAGGGCGCGTCGTCCGATCGCGATGCCCGCGGCATCGTGACGGGACATGGTGCGGCGGGGGGTGACCAGCGGTTTCTGCCAGTGCTGGGCACCCCACAAAGTGGTGTAGGCGGGGTCGACCGCGACGATCGCAAGGCCGTGTTCGGCTGCCATGGAGACGAGCCGGGCCTTGAGTTTCCCGGTAGGAATACCGGAGATGAGCTGCCGGAACCGCTTCCTGCGGCCGTGTTTCTCGCGGGTCTTCTCGGTGGTGAAGTCGAGATCTTCGATGCCGATCGCGGCGACACCGACACGCACCGCCCAGTGGATCAGACGGGTCAGCGCGTGGCGGAGCTGTGCGTCGCGGTGACCGGCAGTCCCGGACAGGTCGTAGGGGAAGCGGCGCGGGTCGCCGACGGGGTTGCCGTGCCGGTCCAGCCGGTAGGCGGCGAAGTGGTCGGCGTTGGTGTCGACACCGATCATGCCCCGGGCGCGGGCGGTGGCCAGCGGGATGGTCTTCACGACGGGGCGCCGCCAGGACGCGGTGAGGTACCAGCGGCCGCGCCGGGTGTCGAGGTGGATGCGGTAGGCCACGGCCCGGTTCGCGGCGATGCGGTCGGCCCACTCCGCACCCCGGTGCGCGAACGCGATCCGGGTGGTGAGGGTGTACCGGCCGTGCCCGGCGTTGGCCAGGTGCGCGAGCGGGACGGGCAGCTTGATGCTGACCTCGCCGTCCGGGGTGACGCGGATCGTCTCGTTCCCGAACCGCTTCCCCGACTCGCCATCGGCCGCGATGAACCAGCGCTCCGCCTCCCAGCGTTCCCGCCACTGGCCTTCGGTGAGCCCGGCCTCGGCGAGGTGGTGGCGGGTGTTGAACAGGCGTCTGCCGCCCCGCACCACCCGCACCCGCCCGGCCTGCCACTCGGCGACAACGGCCGCATGCCGCGCCTCCAGCATCACGAGACGGCGAGATTTGCGGAACCACTCGCTCTTCGACCGGTAGCCACCCGCCGCCCGCTTGGTGCCCTTCTGCCCGATCGGGAGGGACAGGCGGTGCCGCAGCATCTTGATCCCAGTTTCCAGTGTCTGGATGTGCGCTGCCTGGCAACGGCGCGCGAGCGCCCACTGATCGTGCGTGGCCTTGGTGATCGCACCCGCGATCCGCGACGACGACTCCTTCGTCAGCTCCCGCTTACGCGACGCCCAGGTGTCCGCACTGTGCTCCAGACCGTCCGCACAGCGGGCCCTGAGATCACGGGAGGCCAACGCACCCTGATGCTCACCGACCGCACGCAGCACCCTCTCGTCCCGGGAAGTGAGGTGCTTGAAACGGTCCCGGACCGCCACCCCGCAAGGCCCAGGCACCACGAAGGGCACGGCCAACTCCCGCACACCACCCACCACATCACCCCCTCCCTCAAAGGCCAGCCACCCGCCATCCAGCCCAACGAGCAACAGCCGCCAAGGTCACCCATTCGACCACAGAACCCCCGTTCCCACCCCCACAAACCCACCGACAGGACCCACTCCCGCTCGCCACAACTCACTTCAGCTCAGCAAACCGACAGCAGCTCACAACCCTCACCGCCTACTGACGGAACTTCGGGATTCCTGAATCGTTCTCGCCTTGTCCGAGCGATCTGTGCTCTGAATGAAGGCGAGGGTCGATGCACCTCGGCGTAGTGGCTGGGGAATGATCTCCTGCGTGACGAGGGAAGAGGATGCGGGCGCGGGCGTTGATGAAGCCCATGCGTGGGACGCGCGGTTGGGCTGGGCGTTCGGGCTGATAGCCGACGATCCCGCCGAACGGGCTGCGGCGGTGGCCCGTCTTGCTGATGTCCAGGGGAACGTGCGGGATGCTCTTGGTCGGTTCAATGAGTTGTGGCGCTTGACGCTGCCGCTTGGCGGACAGGCGCAGTGGCGGGATCCGGCTTTCCTGCAGGCATATGAGATGTACGTCGAAGCCGGGAGGTATTCGCTGCCCGACGCGTTGTGGAACCGCCCGCCCGGCGACATCAGGACATGGCAGGGTCTGCCCTATGCGCTCCTCTTCCTGGAATGGGAGGCGAGGTATCCGCAGGAGTGGACCCGGCATGCCAAGAAGTGGGGCACGAAACAGAGCCTCATACGGGACGTGGCGGTCGCTGACCACGGCGAGACGGTCAGGTCGAAGCTCACCGACCTGGTCGAGATCGTCGTTCAGAGGGCCTACCGCTGCAAGGACCGCGAGTACCTGCGAGTTGCTCGAGCCGTCGACAGTGAGGATCTGCGCGGCAGGCTGGAAGCTGCCGCTCGGTCTGACAATGCATGGGCACGGCGGCATGCTGGCTATGTTCTTTGGCTCCTCGATCACCCCGAGGTGCCCAACACGATCCATGTCTGGCAGAACTGGATCGCGGCTGAAGCCAGAGGATGAGGCCTCTGACCGCCCCTCTGCGAGGCGGTCTCGACGAGAAGACCGCCATCCGATACGCGGACTCGGCACGGGCACCTTTGGGAGAGGCTGCCGAGCAGGTATTGCAGTGAAACCCACTCGACGACTCTGCTGCTCAATTCCTGATGTTCAGGCGGTGAGCCGGTAGTTGAGCGGTTCGAGGTTGCTGTTGCGGGTGCGGCTGTGTGGGGGCGGTCCACTAGGTGTTGCGGGTCATGACGTTGTTGACGGTGGGTTCGGGGCGGTCGGCGGGGCGGGATCGGTTGTGGACGGTCTGGCGCGGACGATGGCTTGGTCTCCTCGTGGGCCAAACAGGTGCAGGATCTCCACGGCGCTCGTGTCCGCGGGGCCGAACCAGTGGGGTTCGGTGGTGTCGAACTCGGCCACTTCGCCGGGCCGCAGCGTGAAGTCCCGCGCCCCGAGGATGAGGCGTAGTCGACCGGCGAGGACGTAGAGCCATTCGTAGCCCTCGTGGGTGACCGGTTCCGGCTGGCGGGGTGCCAGTACCTGCTTGAAGACCTGCACTCGGCCCGGGTACTGCGTCAGGGGCACGAGGACGCTCCCGCGCTCCTTGTGCAGGGGCCGGAGGTGTACCCGAGGGTCACCGCTGGCCGGCGCCGCCACCAGCTGGTCGAGTGCGACGTGGTGCGCTCGTGCCAGTGGGATGAGCAGGTCCAGAGTCGGGCGCCGATTGCCCGATTCCACCCGGGACAGTGTGCTGACCGAGATCCCGGTCGTGGCCGCGAGTGCCTCGAGCGTGAGTCCCCGTTCCCGGCGCAGCCTGCGCAGCCGGGGCCCGATGCCATCGAGAATCTGCTCCAGCTCCGCGTCTCTGGATCCTGTGTTCATGGATCCAGTTTTGCAGTGTTCGCAAAATTGATGGGCTGCGGCCGTCGCCCGGGCCGAGCCTTGCCGGGCATTGTTCCCGGACATCAGAGGTAGACCGTGACCGCGACGACACACCCTGTTCAACCCATGCTGAGTGCGCGCAGACGCTGGACGGTACTGGCCGTCTGCTGCCTGAGCATGTTCCTGGTGGGCCTGGACACCACCATCGTCAATGTGGGTCTGCCGGCCATCGGGCGCGGCCTGGATGTCGACACGCGCGGTCTCGAGTGGATCGTGGACGCCTACACCCTCGTCCTGGCCAGTCTCCTGATCTCCTCCGGCGCACTGGCAGATCGCTTCGGACGCCGCCGGGTGTTCCAGTGCGGGCTGGCCCTGTTCGGCGCGGCCTCACTGGTCTGCGCGCTCGCCCCGTCGGCGGGCGTACTCGTCGCGGCCCGTGCCCTGCAGGGCATCGGCGCTTCGATGCTCAGCCCCGTGGCGCTCGCGATCGTGGTGAACGCGATGCCAGACCCGAAGGAACGGGCGCAGGCGATCGGCATCTGGGCGTCAGTGTTCGGACTGAGCATGGCCGCCGGACCCGTCACGGGCGGCGCGCTGCTCGCTGGGCTCGACTGGCGGGCCCTGTTCTGGGTCAACGCACCCGTCATCGCGGCCGCTCTGCTGCTCAGTGCGGTGTTCGTGCCGGAGTCCCGGGCACAGCGGGCCCGGCGGCTCGACCTGCCCGGCCAGGTCCTGCTGACCATGGTCCTCGCAGTCGTGGTCGGCGTCCTGATCGAAGGGCCGCGCATTGGCTGGACGTCGCCTGCGGCGCTGGCGGGATACGCATGGGCTGCCGTGGCGACAGCCGGATTCGTGTGGGTCGAGTCCCGCCGACCTGAGCCGCTGATGGATCTGCGGCTCTTCAGGCGCCGGGTCTTCAGCGGTGCCGTCGTGGGCGCGGTGGCGGTCTTCGTCGCCCTGAATATGACACTGCTGCTGAACACCCTCTACCTGCAGCACACCCGGGAATGGACGCCGCTGGCCGCTGGCGTGGCGGCCTTGCCCTTGGCCGTCGGAGCGACCGTCTGCGCCCCCTGGTCCGGCCGCATGGTCGGCCGCACGGGACCGCGGCTGCCGCTGCTCCTTGCCGGCGGTTTCATCACGGTCGGCGGGCTCTGCCTGGTCCGGCTCACTCCGCACACGAGCGTGCTCCTGCTTCTGGCCGCATACTCGCTCATCGGCATCGGGTTCGGCTTCGCCAACGCCCCGATCACCAACACCGCGGTCAATGGACTGCCACTCGCCCGTGCCGGCGTGGCCGGGGCGATCACCTCCACCGCACGGCAACTCGGCTCCGCCCTCGGCATCGCTCTCGCCGGCGGCCTGGTCACGGCCACCAGCCCGACGGGGCTCGCACACGCGTCCCGCCCGGGCTGGATCCTGGTCGCCACCTGTGGCGTGCTGCTCTTCCTCGTCGCCCACGTATCACGGCCGAAGGAGGCCACCACGGGCCCCGCCTCCCCACAAGCGCGGTGAGCCGCGTGACTCACCGCACCGCACCGTTGTGCGTTGATGGGCAGGCCCCAGGCAGCTCAACTACGTCGGGGAGTCACCAACGTCATGGCCTCGTACAACTAGGCGTCGAGGCGGATGATGTTGATCGCGGTGGCGGAGAAGGCATGTTGGAGGCGGACTTCGGGCAGGCCGCGGTAGCGGGCCCGGCGTAGGCAGGTGACGTCGAGGGCCTGGTTGATGGTGCCCTCGACGCCTGCCCGCAGGGCGTACTTGTGCGCTCCTGCAACGGATCACGGTGCGGACCTATCTGGTCGCCACCGATTCCCGGGGGGGGTGATCCGCATGCGGGAGGCCGAGCAGGACGGCGTCCCGCCCGGCCATCTACGCCTTGCCTCCCCGTACGACCCGGACGCGCGGTGCGCGGCGCAAGGCGAGGACCTGTTCTGGTGCGGCGTCCGATCAGGCGGCTGAGCGCTCACCGTGCGGACGTCGACGCAGAGTCGAGACGAGTACCGCGGGCGGCTGGTAGGCCATATCGAGGGTGCCGACATCGGTGCCCGGCGGCACGATCTTGTCGATCTGGTCCAGGACGTCGTCGTCAACGGCGGCCTCGACGCCGGCGAGCAGGTCATCGAGCTGCTCCATCGTCCGCGGACCAATAAGTGCGGAGGTAACCCCCGGGTGGGTGAGGACGAACGCCATCGCCAGGTGGGTCAGCGGCAGTCCCACCTCGTCGGCGAGCGGGATCAGCTGCTCCACGACGTCGAGGCGTTGGTCGTCTCTGAGGTGCTGGAAGCCGTACCGCGACCGATGCGTGGCGGCCTGCTCTCCCTTGCGGTACCGACCGGTGAGCAGCCCGCCGCCGAGCGGGGACCAGACCAGTGTGCCCATGCCGAACTCCTGTGCCACCGGGAGTACCTCGCGCTCGATCCCGCGGTTGAGGATCGAGTAGACCGGCTGCTCGGTGCGCAGCCGTGCCAGACCGCGCCGCTCGGACACCCAGTGGGCCCGGACGATCTCCGAGGCGGGCAGGGAGGAGGTCCCGAACGCGCGGATCTTTCCGGCGCGCTGCAGGTCGGTGAGTGCTGAGAGCGTCTCCTCGATGTCGGTGTCGGGGTCGGGCCGGTGAATCTGGTACAGGTCGACGTAGTCGGTCCCCAGGCGGCGCAGCGAGTCCTCCAGCGCGCGCATCAGCCAGCGCCTGGACGCGCCCTGGTGGTTGGGCTCGTCACTCATCGGCATCCGTGCCTTTGTGGCGAGTACGACGTCCGCGCGGCGGCCCCGGAGCGCCTTGCCGAGGATCTCCTCCGACTCGCCGTGGGAGTACATGTCGGCGGTGTCTACGAAGTTGATCCCGGCGTCGAGCGCCTTGTGGATGATCCGGATGGACTCGTCGTGGTCGGGGTTGCCAATGGCGCCGAACATCATCGCACCCAGAGCGTAGGGGCTGACCTTGATGCCGGTCCGACCGAGGCTGCGGTAGCGCATGGGGCTCCTTCTGTCCGTCAGTGTCGCGTGATGCCCCCAGCCTGCGTCCCTCAGCTGCGTACTATGAATACTTGTCCGTTCGGATTTCTTGCGCGAAAGTACGAACATGGCAGTTGATCAGCTATCGCAGGTTCTCGACTTGGTCCAGGTGCGCAGCGTCCTGACCGGTGGCGTCGCGGCGCGCGGTGGCTGGTGGTCGCGCGGACCGCTCGTGGACCCGGTGAAGTTCTTCGCGATGGTGAGCGGCCGGGCCCGGCTCACGACGGACGGTGTCGACCGCCCGGTCGAGCTCGAGCCCGGCGACGTGGCGATCCTGATCGGGCGGTCCTATGTGGCCTTCGAGGCGGGTGACGAACCTCGCCATGAGGTCCAGCCGGAGTCCGATTTCTCCGCGGCCCGGTTCGTCGGCGCCAATCACCACACCGACGACGTACTCATCGGCGGCTGCGTCGATGTCAACGAGGCCGGCCGGGCACTGCTGCTCGGCGCTCTCCCGCTGGTGGCGCACGTGCGCGCATCCGCCTCCGACGCCGATCCGTTGCGGGCCGTCCTTCTGCGGCTCTTCGACGAGGCGACCAGTGACCGGATCGGCTCGGCGTTCGCGATCCGACAGTACGGTCAGCTGTTGCTGCTCGAGGCGCTGCGCGTATACGTCGGCCAGGCCGATCTGCCGCCGGGCTGGCTGCGACTGCTCACCGATGAGCGGCTCCGGCCCGCTTTGGACCTGATCCACGCAGAGCCAGGAAGGGCGTGGGGCTTGGCCGAACTCGCGCGCGCGGCAGCCATGTCACGGACGTCGTTCGCCGAGCGCTTCCGGGAGGTGGCCGGAATGCCGCCCCTCACCTATCTCAGCCACTGGCGGATGCTGCTGGCGCAGCGGGCGCTCCGGGAGGACGACGTCCGCGTCGCGACACTTGCTGCCGAGCTGGGCTATGGCTCGGAGAGCGCCTTCAGTACCGCCTTCAAACGGGTCGTTGGCGTAGCGCCGCGGCGCTACCGGCTGCGCGTTCGTGAGGAAGCCGTCGCGGCAGGCTGATCCGCCCCGGGCTTGCCGTTCCGCCCAACGTGGCAGCGGTAACGCCGGTCGTGTCAGCGGCCGCGCTCCCGGTAGCGGACAGGGCCGTGAAAGGAGTCCGGGTCGAACAGCCGGGGCGGTACCGGGCCACCGACCGAGCGCAGCGTGTCCTCGCAGAAGTGCGAGACCTGGCATGCCAAGTACGCCTCGCGGGCCGGAACCGAGGGCACCGTCAGCGAGGCCCTGGCCGTTGGATGCACTCGTTGCCGGCCTCGACAGTCCTGTTCTGCGGCTCCTGGCCGCGTGCGCACGCTCGGAGTCGGATGACGACGTCCCCGACCCGCTTCCCCCAGCACTCGACGAACTGGGCCTCACCTTCCACCCGGCGGGCAGCATTGCCGGACAGGAAGCCGCCGCGCGAGCACTTGCCGCCCGGATGCCGGCTGGCCAGGGCATGTTGCCAAAGTTGCGTCGGACGGCTTGTCCGCAGCGGTTGATCTCGATGACACACGGCATTCGGGTGTCGCAGGGCGGCTTGACAGCGCCTGGGATTCCGCGCCAGGAGACGCGACGTCTCGCCGTCAGTGCCGTCGGATAAGGTCTGCCCGTTCGGCCCGACAGGCGGGGCGAACACAGAAGGACTCGTCGCCGTCGGTGCAGGGGGCGGGACGCTTTCACGCTGCCCCGTACACCGTGTCCAGGAGGCCGCTGACGAACGTGTCGAGGTCGTCGAGTCCGGCCGCCGCCTGCGTGGCGGGCCCCTCGGCCACCAGGTGGGGGAGTGCGGCATGCAGGGCCAGCGTGACGGTTGCGGCGCGCTGCGGGGTCACGGGCAGGCCCGCGCTGCGCTGGGCGTGCTCGAAGTACGCGAAGTCGGCGGCCGCGAAGGCATCGAGTGGCGCCGCCAGCCACGGAGTCCGCGTCGCCTCGCGCTGCAGCTCCAGGAGAGCGAGCACCCGCACACGGCCGGGCCCCTCGGCGTGCTCCAGGAGCGTGCGCAGCAGGGTGATCAGGCCCGCCCGGTCGACGGGTGCGGGTCTGGGGATCGCGGCGTACAGCTCCATGATGCGCCCCGTACTCGCCCGCAACAGCGCGTCCTTGGTGGGGAAGTAGTTCTTGGTGGTGCCCAGTGGCACATCCGCTGCGGCGTCGACGGCTCGGTGCGTCAAGCCCCGGCTGCCGGATTCCGCCAGTACATCGATGGCCGCATCGCCCAGGCGATCCCGTCTTTCCTGATTCACGGACCCAAAGTACCCCATCTGTGGTACCACAGATGGGGTACCGAGTCTCGAACGGGAGTGGTTCTGGTGGCTGTGGGTTATCTGGTGACCGTGGTGCTGGCCGCGCTGATCGCGGTGTTCTGTCTGGTTCTCATCCGCGGGCCGAAGCCGCTCTTCTACTTCAGTTACCGGCTCGGTCTGGTCTTCAACGAGATGCCGTTCCTCGTCATCTACGCGCTGGTGGCATCGACGGCGCTGGCCTTCGCGGAGGGTGACATCGCTACGGTCGCCGACCGCGTGGTCGTCGGGCTGGCCGTGGCCTCGGCTGCCGGGCTCATGATAGTTGCCCGGCGCGGAATGCGGACGGCGTCCGTGGTCAGCCTCGCCCTGGACGAGGAGCTCGGCGCCGGTACGGGTACGCGCCGCCGGCCCCCGCTGGCGCGCATTCTGCTCAGGCCCGTCTTCCGCCGCCGCAGTGACGTGAGGCGGGTGGGGAACCTCAGTTACGGAGACGCAGGCCGTCGCAACCTCCTCGACGTCTACCACCACCGCTCGCGCCCCGAGGGCGGCCCGGTACTGATCCACTTCCATGGCGGCCACTACGACCAAGGCCGGAAGAACACCCAGTCGCTGCCCCTGCTCTACCGGCTCGCGAGCCAGGGCTGGGTCTGCATCAGCGCCAACTACCGTCTACGGCCCGCCTTTTCACATCCCGACCATCTGATCGACGCGAAGAAGGTCATCGCCTGGGCACGCGAACACGCCAAGGATTACGGCGCGGACCCCGCGGAGGCCGTGTTCGTGTCGGGGAGTTCCGCGGGCGGGCACATGGCGGCGCTCGCCGCCCTCACCCCCAACGAGCCTTCCTATCAGCCCGGGTTCGAGGAGGCGGACACCTCTGTGACCGCCGCCATCGCACTCAACGGCTATCTCGGGGCGTACTTCGACGGGGATCCGGCGACCTCGCCGGTGAACCTCGTCCGGGCAGATGCACCACCGTTCCTCATCGCGCACGGCGACCTGGACGAGCTGGTGGAGACCGAGAACCCCAAGGCCCTCGTCACCGCCCTGCGCTCTGTCTCCACCTCGCCGGTCGTGTACGTCGAACTCCCGGGCGGGCACCACGCCTTCGACCTCTTCCACTCCTTCCGTTTCGAGGCGCTCATCGACGGCATCGAGGAGTTCGCCTCGTGGGTGCGGGTGGGGAAGAGGGCGACCTAGAAGACCGATGGGCGATCACGGGGTCCCGCCGCACAGTCGATGGCCCACCAGTCCCAGTGGCCAACCGGACTCCATTCCTCGGTGAAGTTGGCGTTGTAGGGCGCCATGGCGGCAGCTATCGCCTGTGGAACCTTCCGAGGCGCGGTCGGCGGCAGGCACACAGTGGCGAAGAATTTGGTCATGCCCCGGAGCGTAAGCCCCGGAATTTGTCCGCCCATGTGACTGCCACCTCGTCGGATCGTTGTCTCGGCCATGGGGCGGGATGAGCTGACACATGCGAAGTGGGAGCGGCTGCGGCCGTTCCTGCCGGTGGGTAATGGTCGATGCGGTAGGTGGCGGGATCATCGGCAGGTGATCGACGGGATCTTGCACCGGGTGCGGACCGGGATCAACCGGCGTGAGCGCCGGAACGGTTCGGGCCGTGGAAGACGGTCCATGAGCGGCACCGGCTGTGGTCGGCCGACGGAACCCGGGAGCGGCTGCTCCAGAAAGTCCAAGCCGAAGCGGATGCCGTCGGTGAGATCGACTGGGACATCGGGGTGGATTCCACGGTGGTGCGCGCTCATCGGCACGCGGCGGGAGCCCGTACCAGCCCGCCACCCGCGCCCCGCACGTCAAAGGGGAAAGCCGGCTGCCGCTGAAGGACACCGAGCCGAGGGTGAAGCTGCTGGTGGACCGGCTCGCCATGGTCTGACACACCATCCCGGCGGGCACGCAGCCGGAGCCCTCGGGCCCCGCCGCTGCCTGCCTGCGGCATCGCTTCCGGCCACTCACGCCCACACGGCACAGCCGCAGACCGCCAGGCCCCGTACCCCGCACGGGCACCCGCCCCGCAAGCTGCGATGCTCACTGATCACGACCCGATACGCGCCCCAGGCAGCTTCCTCCGGATCAAGCCCGACTGATGTCCCTGGTCAAAAGGACCCCGGATCCGTCGGACGGACGGCCTACTCTGAGCCCCGTCCGTACTATCTGGGAGAAGCATGACAAGCAGGTTCACCGAGTTGACCGTTGACTGCCATGATCCGGAGAGGCTCGCGGCCTTCTGGTGCGAGGTCCTGGACTTCAAGGTGATCGACCGGAGCGAGGACAAGGTCGAGATCGGCTCCTGGGTGCCGACCGTCGAGGATGTCCGAGCCCGCCAAATGCCGCCCACCCTGGTGTTCATCCGAGTACCCGAGGGCAAGACCGTCAAGAACCGACTTCACCTCGACGTCAGTCCGATCGATGGCAGCACCCAGGACGAGGTGACCAGATTGCTCGACCTCGGCGCCACCAAGACGGACGTGGGCCAGGGCCCGGACCGGAACTGGGTGGTCATGGCCGACCCCGAGGGCAACGAGTTCGACGTCCTGCGCACCCTGGCACCGCAGGGCTAGGCCGCTGCCTTCAGATCATCAGATCGTTCGTTGATGTGCGTCGTTGACTGATGCCCAGTGGGCCCGCATCGAGCCGTTGCTGCCGGATCGGACGCCGAAGCGGGGTGAGCGGTAGCGTGATCACCGGCAGGTGATCGACGCGATCGCGTTCAAGTACCGCACCGGGACGCCGTGAATGGACCTGCCTGAGCACTTCGGCTCGTGGAAGGGCGCCCACAACCGGCTTCGGATGCGGGCGACCGACGGCACCTGGGAGAGGGAGCACGCTGTCGCGCCCGGAGGGCGGTGAACGCAAGCCAACGCTCGAACCGGTACTTCCGCCGGCCCGTGCGTACGGCGTTCCGCTGGACGACCTGGTGGGAGCCCCGCAGGCCGGGGATCCCCGCGTCCACCAGCGTCCGGTCCACCGCCCGGGCATGACGTGCATGCCGCTGACCCGTCGGGCCAGCGGCATGCAGGCCCACAAGCTGGTCATCCCGCCACGGCCGTACGAGACCGAGCCGGAGACGAGGACGCACGAGGGCTACGAGTGGGTCTACGTCCTCGAAGGCCGGCTGCGTCTGGCCCTCGGCGACCGGGACCTCGTCCTCGACCCCGGCGAGGTGGCCGAGTTCGACACCCACGTGCCGCACCGGATGGGGTCGGCCGATGCCCGGCCGGTCGAACTGCTGGTGCTGTTCGGCGGCCAGGGCGAACACGCCCGCCTTCGGGCCCACTCGGCCTGACGACGCGTCGAGGGGCATCGCACGCACATGCGTCAGCCCTGCCGGGGTTCACCGGCAGGCAGCAGACCGTCGAGGCCGTGGCGACGATCGCCCATCGCCCGCTCGCAGAGGGCCGCCTCCGCCTTTGGTGTGAAGGCACCCACAGGATTCCCAGCTCGGCGGCGGGCGAGCGCGGCGTCGGTGTCGGCGGCCACCAGGTCGGCGTTGATGGCTGCTGCGGCCCGCACCCCCGCGGCGGCTGCCGCCGGTACCCCGTCCAACACGTCCGCCACATTGCCCGCGACCCACACCCCGGGCACGGCGGTAAGCCCGGCGGCATCCGCCCCGACCTGGTCCCCGATGGCCATCGGATGCTCCGCCGCCGTCAGACCGAGCCCCGCGAGCACATCGTCCCGGGCCTCCAGCCGAGGAGCCACGACCAGCACGGCGAGCGGAACCCGCGGTCCCGATGCCAGCCGTACGCCCGCCAGGCGGTCGTCCTCGATCTCCAGCCCGACGACCTCCCCGTCCACCACGACGATCCCACGGGCCGCCAGCTTCTCCCACTCCTCCTCACCCAGGTCACCGCCGGTGTGCCGGAACAGGGTGACCCGATCGGACAGCTGACGGAAGAGCAACGCCTGATGGACGGCAGCCGGGCCTGTGGCCAGCACCCCGACCGACTGGTCCCGTACCTCCCACCCGTGGCAGTACGGGCAGTGCAGCACGTCCCGCCCCCACCGCTCGCGCAGCCCGTCGAGGTCAGGAAGCCGGTCGACGAGCCCGGTACTCACCAGCAGCCGCCGCGCCCGAAAGCAGCGCCCGCCCGCCGTTGCCACCACGAATCCGTCGCTGTCCCGGCCGACGGACACCGCCCGGTCGGCGATCACCCGCCCGCCGTACGCGGCAACCTCCTCCCGCCCTGCCCGTAGCAGTTCGCCGGGGGCGATGCCGTCCCGGGACAACAGGCCGTGCACGCCGGAGGCGGGGCCATTGCGGGGCTCGCCGGAATCGACGACCACCACAGACCGCCGGGACCGGGCGAGCGTCACCGCGCCGGACAGGCCGGCGACTCCGCCACCGACGACCACCACATCTACGTCGCTGGAATTGTTCGCGATCTCAGTCATACCGGCACCCTCGCCCGTCACCTCACCGCAAACAAGAATTCATGCTGTTTCAGCAATAACCAACCCCAGCGTCGTCAGCGCTCAGCCGGCGCGCTCAGGTCCCACAACCTGAGGGTCGCCAGGAGGGCGAGCTGCTCCTGCCCCTCTACCAGTTCCCTCGGCGTCAGGGACGTGGCTCTGTCCACAAGAGCGGGCAGCAGTTGCGTACCGGCTTGGGAGGCAGCCAACACCCGCGTGCGAAGCGAAATGTTCACGGGTTCCGACAGCACTGACGTGGAGCGGTTGCCTTCGGGGGCGCTGCATCATGGCGGTCGGCCGCTGTTTAAGGTCACTTGCATGTCGAGGACCACACCGCCGCGCCCGCTCGATGTCGAGGCGCTGTTCCCGGAGCTGTCGGCCTACCGGGGCACCACCACCCGGCTCCACCCGCGCCCGGGCCGACCGGACGTGGCGGCCAGTTCCGTGGGCGGTCCGCTGCTGTGGCCGACGAACGAACCCTGGCCGATGTGCACCGAGCCCCACAGCCACGCGCGTGGCCGACGCCCGGCGGACATCCGCCGGGAGCGACAGATCCTGGCCTCCGCATGGCTCCGCGAAGCGAACCCCGGCCCCACAGAAGGGGAACGGCAACTGCTGGAGCAACTGGGCCAGAAACACCGCGTACAAGAGGCTGCTACGACCGATCCACTGCCACTGATCGGCCTTGCGCAGCTCTGCAGGAGGGACATCCCCGACCTGCCGGCCGGGCCGGACGACTGCGATCTGCTCCAGGTGTTCTGGTGCCCCTTCGACGCGCACGGCCCGACCGGCTACAGCATGCTGCTCGACCTGCGCTGGCGCCGATCGTGGGAGGTCACCGAGGTGCAGACTTCACCGCCGCAGCCGCAGGTTGTCGGCTTCGAGGGATACGTGCCCGAACCGTGCGTGCTGTACCCGGAGCAAGTGGCCACCTACCCGTTCGCCGGCCTTCTCCCGGAGGACTTGTGCGTCCGCATCGACGCCTGGGAAGAAGCGCTGGAGGAGGAGGCCGAGGAGTTGGCGGACGACGACGCAGCGGTGGTCGGCTACCAGTACGACCTGTCCATCCCACCGGGCTGGCGCGTCGGCGGTTTCGCCTCCTGGCACACCACCGACCCGTCCCCCATGAACTGCCGGACCTGCTCGACACCGATGCACCTGCTGTTGACCATCGACAGCTCGGAATGGGACGGCGGCAGCGGCAGCTGGAAGCCACTGGAAGAGCAGGACCTTCCCACGCACCGGTCCGCTACACCGACCGAGGTCACCGTGGGCCGCTGGGGCGAACTCAACATCTTCGCCTGCCCTGAGGAGCCCGACCACCCGCACCGCTGGAGCATCCAGTAGGCCGCTCGGTCATGACCACTGCACGTGCTGGAGGGAGTCCGCTCGTGAACATCGAACGTGGCACAGTCCGAGTGCCTCCCTAACCACTGAGCAGCTGCTGGCCAAACCCGTTGACAAAGCCAGCCCCTCAACGTGACAGCGACGTTCTTGCTGCAGCGTTCCAAGGCGGTGCTTCAACTGCGCTGCGGGTTCACAAAATGGCGGCCATGGACAGCGTGACGACGAAGCAGGTGAGAAGGAAGAGCGAAACCTGCTTGCCTGTCGCCCGTTCCGGGGTTTTCCCTGATCGCATCAGAGCGAGCTGACGCCTGATGTATTTGGTGAAGATGGCCATCGTCACGATCAGGCCCAGCATGGTGCCCGTGTAGAGCATCAGCGGGGTCTGGCCCCCGTCCCCTCGTGCAGCCGAGAACAGGCCGACAGCAAGGGCGCCGGCCAGGGCAGGCGCTGTCACAAGGCCCAGCTTCTGTCGTCTCGTGCTGGCCCAGGACTGCATGACCAGACCGAACACGAGACCGGACACAACGGCGGCTATCCACCAATCGGCAGTGGAAAATGTAGATGTCAGCACGAAGGGTCCTCTTCTTGTTCGGTTGGGCACCCTTGGCTGGTTGGGACGAGCTGTCGGCTCGCCCCAACCAGCCGCCTCTGCAGGCTTCTTACCAGGTGACCCAGCCGACCTGTTGTGGTCGGCGCGGGGGTTGGCCTTTCCGGTGCGGTTCTAGCTTGGGCTGCGGATCTAGCTGTCCACCTTGTACTGCCCGACCTCCAGGAAGTACCGCAGCTCCTCCGGCGTTCCGTCGATGGCCTCCTCGGCAGCCGCGCGGAGGGCGTCGCTGATAGTCGGGTCGGCCAGGATGCGGGCGATGGCGAAGCGGTCGTCCTCGGCCTGGGCGAGGCGGTAGCCGGTCTCCAGGAAGCCGCGCAGGGCCTCCGGGCTGCCGTCGTCGAGGGCCTTGTTGGCCTCCCGGATGACCGCCTTGTCGCCGTTCTTGTTCGCCAGGTACAGGATGCGGAAGATGGCGACGCGGTCGTCCTCGGCCTGGGCGAGGCGGTAGCCGGTCTCCAGGAAATTCCGCATGTCCTCCACGGTGCCGTCGAGGGCCTTGTTGGCCTCTCGGACGACCGCCTTGCCGCTGTCCTTGTTCGCCAGGATGCGCAGGATAGCGATACGGAGGTCCTCCTCCGACATGTCATCCACCGGAGTCTCGGACGTGGCCGTCGCGGTCGTCGACGTGGCCGTCGAGCCGGTGGCGAACGCCGGGGTGGTGAAGAGGAGGGCCGGCGTCAGGGCGGCGGCCGCGACAAGCAGGGCAGCGCGGGACGGTTTCATGGGTATGTGCCTCCGTGGTCGAGCTGTCGGTGCGAAGATCCTCGCCGTTGTGGGCCACCGATGTCATTGCCGGGAGTGGGCAGTCTTCGTCGACTGTCGTTGCCGTCCAAGTCCCCGGTCGGTCGCGGGCCGGGCCGGTCGGCTGCCAACGCAACCCTCGCTTGCCAAGCCGATCCCGAACATGCGCATCGTGGAGCCTCTGGTAGGTCATCGAGTGCTTGAGATCGGTTGCTGTCACTTCTTGTGAACATCGAACACAGCGCGGTTCGGCTGCCTCCCGAAGCGTTGAACAACCGCTGTCGCAACTCGGGTTCGGCCGTGGTACTGGCGGACTCTCGTAATCAACTGTCGCCAGTTCCCCGTGGAACCCAACCTGCCGGTGACCGTGTGTGATCCCCAACGGCGTATCGGCTCCAGGTCCCGCCGGTCTCGTTGGGCCGGCGGGTGATGGTTTTGTCGTGGTAGCCGAGAGCGTTCGAAATGGTCCGGTCGTCGTTGCCTGCCCCGGCAGGGGTGGGAACCGAATACGCAGGAAAGGGGCCGCCGCCGGAACCGGCTACGCGCTCCGGGTCGGGAGCCAGGTGTCGATGACCTCGGCGACAAGGGCGGCGCCGCGGCTGTTCTGATGGATGTGGTCGGTCGTGAGCACGAGACCCCGGCGCCGCGAGATCGTGTCGAGGCTGCGGCGCAGCAAGGCGCGCCGGACGAGGATGCTGACGCTCGCCGCGGGCGTCGGGTCCCGGTAGGGGATCGGCGGCGGGTCCGCCTGGCGTAGTTCCTCGGTCTGGCGTTCGTGGAGCGGGAGATAGGTCGCCTTGTTGGTGGTGGCGACCTCGGCGATCATGCGGCTGTACGCCTGTGATGCCCGCGCCGCGGCTCCGTCGAGTTGTTGGCCGAGGACCGGGAGGGACAGCAGAGCGATCGTCGCGTCGGTCTGCGTTCGCAGCCGTTCGACGACGGCTCCCAGGCACTGCTGGAACCAGCCGGCCGACGGGCGCTCGGGGAGTTGTTTGCGCTTCATGGCCCGCTCGACGGGGTAGCCGGCGAGGCTCGCTCGGGCGTCGTTGGTCCCGATCAGCACGGTGATCACGTCGGGTGGGTCCGCGACGACGGCATCGAGGCGCCGTGAGAGGTTGTAGGCGAAGTCGCCGTTGACGCCGAAGCGGGCGAGCCGTACGTCGCCGGGAGGGCGGCGGCGTTCGAGAAGGTCCAGGTAGTCGACGCTGAGTTGCGCGCGGGTGAGGCTGTCGCCGAGGCACGCGACACGGGTCGTCACGGTGTTCGCGGGCCGGACGTGCCGGCGTGCTCGATCGGGCGGGCTTCGGTCCGGGGACGGTGGTCGGTGCCGAGGCCAGCGGTGATGGTCAGGATGGACGCCGGTCCCGCCAGGTCGACCGCGTGCCATGTCCCGGCCGGGTTGACGGTGGCCTCGCCCGGCCCGAGCACAACCCGGTCGGGCACTCCGTCCACATCGCGGGTGACCGTCACCGACCCGCTGAGGCAGACGACCAGTTCGTCGCCGGCGGGGTGGCGCTCCCAATGGTCGCCGAGGCCGTCGCCGTCGAAGATCGTCACCATCCGGCCCTCGGCGCCGTCCGCCGCGACCGCGGCGCTGTAGGCATGAAGCACCTCCGGGTCCCAGGCGAAGCCCTCGACGGGTTTCGCTCTCGACCCCAGCCCGAGGTGCACGGGGGTGGTCCGCAGGTCGATGGCGTTGGGTTCGTGATTGACGAGTCTCATGCCGACGATCGTCACAGGACAGCAAGAGGGCGGTCTTGAAGGAAAGGGAACGGAAGCCGACGCGATGGGCGGCCGGTCGGCGGCTACCCAGTCCCGAGCAGGACTTCGCCGCGACGCCATGCTGTCGGCGATCGGCCCGTGAACTCGCTCCAGTCCCGGACGAGATGGGCCTGGTCGGCGTAGCCGGAGACGGTCGCCACATCGGCCCACGGAAGCGGGTCGTGCGTGGTGGCCAGTTCGTGCGCGTGCTCGAAGCGCAAAACCCGGGCGAAGGTCTTCGGCGACAGGCCCACCTCACCGCGAAACCGCTCGGTGAGGTACCGGCGGCTCCAGCCCAGTTCTGCGGCGACCTCCCCAACCTGGACGCGGCCCCGCGCGGCCAAGAGGCGGCGCCATGCCTCGGCCACCTCGGGGCGCACCCGGGACACGGGGTCGCCGCCGGCGCTGCGGCCGACGGCTCGCAGGAGCAACTCGTCCAGCGCGGCGAACCGCGCGGCCCATGTCGTCGCCGCGCGGAGCCGGTCGACCAGCTCGACGCCGAGCGCTCCGAGAAGCTCGTCGAGTGGGACCAGTCGGTGGGCGAGTTCAGCGGCGGGCATGCCGTAGACGGCCCGGGCCCCGAGCGGTGTCAGCGACACCTGCACGCCTTCCTGGCGTCCGTCGTGGTGGATCGCGACGGACCGGCGCATCAGACCGCCGGCCACGCTGCCGAATCGGGTGACCGGTGACCCGTCGTCGACGCCCGCCGCTACCTCCAAAGGGCCGGACAGGCTGATCACCGCAGTGAGCACGCGGCCCGGCGGACCGCAGTGCACCCCTGCCGGGAACCCACGAAGATCGAAACCGACATACGAGCCGACGTACCGCCGCAAGGCGGGCGCCGGACGTGCATAGATCCTGGTGGCCGTATGGTCTTCCACCCTCGCAGTGTACGAACCGGCGGTCGGACCAACGGAACAGTCATTGACGCTAAGCACTTGATCTTGGTTGCGTAGCAGGTCGGATGCCCGGTCGGGGGCCTTGCGTGGAAGCCCGGCAACGGGCTGTCGTTCGGGGCTAGGGTCGCCGGGCATGTAGTCGTACGAGAGGGACCGCGCGATGCCCGAGCGGATCTGGCCCCAGATCCAGGTGCTGCTGGATCTGGGGGATGCGGACCGCGAAGGATCCGGAGACCGAGCCGTGCACGGCGAACACCAGGGCGACAGCCCGCCTGGCCCTGCGTACGGTCTGCTGGTCGTACATCTGGTTCATCCTTTTCAGTATGTCGGCAGGTCCCGTACGCCGACTGCGGGTAGCTCCGTCCTGCCCAGGAAGGAAGGGACAAGGTGGCAGGTCCCGCTGTCGTGCGGGGTCCGGCAGCGGCGCTCCCGGACCCCCTGGGTCTCACGCCGTCGGCGCGTCGCCGAAGTCCGGGATCGCCAGCCGGACGCCGCCCTGTCGCGCGGACTCGTGCGCGATGATGCCCGGCAGGGTGTAGCGGGCCGCGACCCAGGCGTTGACCGACGGCAGGGTCCGGGAGTTGACGGCGGTCACGAAGTCGTCCACCAGGAAGTGGTGGCTGCCCTCGTGGCCGTTGTGCAGCTCGTCGAACTCGCGCGGCAGCCGGGAGCGGTCGTGCACGGGTGCGGAGCCCGAGGTGAACGCGGCCCGCAGGTCCGGCGCGATGTGCTGGAGCGAGGGGTCGTCGGGGGACATGGTGGGCTTGGGCTCCAGCAGCTCGCTGATGTCCTCGATCCCGTTCTTGTCCTGCCAGTGCGCGACGGTGGCGAGCTGCTCCATGCTCGCCTCGGTGCCGAAGAAGCGGAAGCGTGATTCGCGGATGTGCGAGGGGTAGCCCACCCGCCGGAACTCGTTGGTGCGGAACGAGCCGCCGCCCGCCACCTCGAACAGCGCCGTCGCGTTCGACACGTCGTTGTCGAACTGGCTCACCGACCGGTCGAAGACGCCGTCGCCCCGGTCGTCGGTCACGCCGATCGCGGACACGCTCACTGCGTGCGTCTGCCAGGCGCCGAGGACGCCGCCCACCGCGTGCGTCGGGTAGAGCAGCGGCGGGTAGCTGGCGGTGGCCTTCCAGTTGTCGCCGCCGCTGTACTGGTAGGCCTCGTAGAAGCCGAGGTCCATGTCGTGGACGTAGTCGCCCTCGGCGTAGAAGATCCGGCCGAACGCGCCCTTGGCGATCTGGTTGCGGGCGTGCACGGTCGCCGGGTTGTACTGGCTGGTCTCGCCCATCATGTACGTCAGACCGGTCGCCTTGACCGCGTCGATGATCGCCGCGATCTCCTCCGTGCTGATCGCCATGGGGACGGCGGAGTAGACGTGCTTGCCGGCGTTCAGGCCCTGCACGACCAGCGGACCGTGGGCCCAGCGCTGGGTGAAGATCGCGACCGCATCGACGGTCTCGGACTCCAACATCGCCTCGTACGACGGGAAGGTCCCGGTGAGGCCTTCGGCGGCGGCCAGTTGCTCGGCCCGCTCGGGGAGCAGATCGGTGACGTACACGTCCCGCACTCCAGGGTGGGCCAGGAACAGCTTGGCGAACTGGCCGGAGAACTGGCCGGCGCCGACAATGCCGAGAGAGAACACAGAGAACTCCTCATCGTGGAATAAGAACAACGATCTGGTCCCGCCCCGCAGGCTTGCGGCCGGTGCCGTGGCAGGCATCAGCCCTGGGCAGCCTTGTGGACCTCTACGACGATAGGGACCTACGATCTGCCAAGTCTTCATTGATGAGAGCGAGAACTTCTTGGATTCTCAGATCCTGCCTCACGCCGTACCGCCGAGCCTCACGGGATGGACAGGCCGACCGGAGCTCATGGGCGCCGCGCATCAGCACGACGACCTGGAGATCAACCTGGTGGCCGAGGGCGGCACGATGCTCTACCTGTTCGGCGGCGTGCCCGTCGAGGTCGGCCCGGGAAGCGTGGCTGCCTTCTGGGCTGCGGTGCCGCACCAGCTCGTGGCGAACTCGGCGACCCGCGTCCACTGGGTCTACGTGCCCTTCGCGACGTTCCTGGGCTGGGGGCTGCCCGACTCCCTGGTCAGTCGCCTCCTGTCCGGCATGCCCCTGGTCTCCGCGCCCTCGGCCGCCGTGCAGACCGATCCCGCGAACTTCGCCCAGTGGGCCGCCGACTTCACCAGCGACCAGCCCGAACGCCACCGGATCGCGATGCTCGAAGTCGAAGCCAGGCTCCGCCGACTCGCCCTGGCGACCCTGGGAGAACCGGTGCGCCGGTACACCGGAGGTGACCCGGCGCTGCGTCGGGTCTTCGCCATGGTGCGGTACATCGCCGAACACTTCCGCGAATCCCTCACCGTCGCCGACATCGCCGGCGCCGCGCAGCTGCACCCGAACTACGCGATGACCCAGTTCCGCAAGGTTGTGCGCACGACGGTGAGCGACTACCTGATGCAGTGCCGCCTTGCCGAGGCTCGCCGACTGCTGGTCACCACCGATCTGCCGGTCAATGACGTGGCGTCAGCAGCCGGCTTCGGTTCGGTCAGCCGGTTCTACACGGCGTTCACCTCCGCCTGCGGCACACCCCCGGCCGCCTTCCGACGTGAGCACCGGGGCCCCGCACGGTGACGGCTGAGACAGAACGGCGTGTCAGGTGCGGGCCTTGAGGTGGGCCCGTTCCCCCTGGTGCCCGAACAGGACGAGGAGTTCCACGGTCTGCTCGCCGTCGGGGCCGAGCCAGTGCGGCACGTGGGTGTCGAACTCGGCGGCTTCGCCCGGCTTGAGGATCACGGTCTTCTCGCCCAGGAGCAGGCGCAGCCGGCCGGCGAGGACGTAGACCCACTCGAAGCCCTCGTGGGTCTTCAACTCCGGTTCTGTGCCGGGTCGGGCCGGAATCAGCAGTTTGTGGGCCTGGATGCCGCCGGGGCGGCTGAGCGGCACATACGTCATGCCGCCCCGGGTGACGGGCTTGAGATGGATGCGGGGATCACCCGTGCGTGGTGCGCCGACGAGTTCGTCCAAGGGCACGGCGTAGACCTCGGCCAGTGGCAGCAGCATCTCCAGGGTCGGCTTACGCATTCCGCCTTCGAGGCGGGAAAGCGTGCTCTCGTTGATCCCCGTTTCCTCGGCGAGCCTGGCCAGCGTCATGCCGCGACGGCGTCGCAGCTCCCGCAGTCGCGGCCCGACCGCCCTCAGCCTGTCCTGCTTCGCGCTGCCCATACCCACCATCATGCTGAAACGGCATGAAGCTTTGCAACTTCAGCAGCAGGGATCGCATGGTCCTCACATCGGGGCCCGCACCATCGAGCCGCCCCTGGCAGTGACCTTTCCCTATCTCTTGTCGAGGACTTGCCCATGCTGACTGCTGACACCGACAACCCGGACACGGGTACGCCCGCCCTGGATCCGCAGCGCCGGCAGCCCCGGGAAGTGCTGCTGGACGGATACGTGCACGGTTACCGCATCGCGTTCATCGCCGGCGCCGTCCTGTTCACCCTCACCCTGGCCGCACTCCGGCTGCTGATCCGTTCGCGGCGAACCGCCGCAGCACAGACCGCCTGACCACTGCCACGGGCAGAAAGAGAGACACCGATGAACATAACCACCGACTCCGCCGACTTCTGGGAAACGCACTACACGGGCCTCGACGCGCAGTGGGGCACGGCACCCAACCAGGTACTGGCCGACCTTGTCACGGCCCTGGCCGCCACACCGGCAAAGGCCCTGGACCTGGGCTGCGGACACGGCGGCGACGCCCTCTGGCTCGCCTCACACGGCTGGAACGTCACCGCGGTCGACGTCTCGGCCACCGCCCTGTCCCGGGTCACCGCCGGTGCCGAGGCGTTGGGACTGACCGACCGCGTCCGCACCAGCCGCCACGACCTCGCCCGGACCTTCCCCGACGGCTCCTTCGACCTGGTCAGCGCCTGCTACTTCCACACACCCATCGAGATCCCCCGCCAACAGGTCCTGCGCCAGGCTGCCCAGGCCGTCGCCCCCGGCGGCCTGCTGATCGTCGTCGAGCACGCCTCCGTAGCCCCCTGGTCCTGGCAGGCCGGCCAAGGCATCCGCTTTCCAGCCCCCGACGAGGTACTGGCTTCCTTGGAACTCGGCACCGACTGGCGTACCGAGCGGTGCCACGCACCCCGGCGCATCGCCACCGGCCCCCAAGGGCAGCAGTCGACCGTCACGGAGAACGTCATCGCAGTCCGACGGGCTCTCTGACCCGCCGTGTCCGGTCACACGCTTCATGAGCGGTGAGCATCAATCGCAGTGCCTGCTGCGCCGCCGGCTGACGCCCGCGTGTCGCGCCGGGGCCGGTTGTCCTCGAAGTCCGCCGTCAGGTCGTCCTCCGGGTTACGCCACCGGTTCGCCCCCCATCACCCAGATCTCCCGGCGCCGTACCGCGTCCCGCAAAGCGGCGATTCCGCCTCCCGGACCGGCTCCGGTTCCAACTCCGGCTCCCGGTGCGTCGTCCCGGCCCGGAAGACCTCCGCCCAGGACGCGACGCCCGGACGGCGGCGCAGAAGCGATCTGCGCTCCCGCTCGGTCATCGCGCCCCACACGCCGTGTTCTTCCCGGTGGTCCAGGGCGTAGGCCAGGCAGTCGAGCTGGACCGGGCACTTGAAGCACACGGTCTTGGCCTCGTTCTGGGCGGCGCCTTCGGCGAACATCCGTTCCGGCTGTGTCCGGCACAGCCCTCGGTCGACCCAGTCCATGTCGCCTCTCTCCCGGCGGTGCGCCCATCGGGCTCCGCCCGCCGCGTCCGCACACACCTGCCCATCAGATACGTGACCTTAACTCACACGTGTGATTTCAAGTTCCCGGCCGGTCCGCGCGGTCGGTCGGTCCACGGGGCCATCGGCCGAGTTGCGGCGTCGTTGACGGAACCCGTGAAACCCAGAGAACGCTGAGCAACAAGAACTTTTTCGGCCATGCCAGGTGACTAAAAAACTCAGGGAATCTAATCTTCTGTTCGGATGTGGTGTGAGTGGCGGGTGCGGCCGCTGCTCCGCACTCCGCATGTGACGAGTCGGCCACCGGCTCAGCCGTGGCACGCGCAGCGGCTCGCCGGACGCATTCGGGGAGCCGGTTCTGTCGTGGTGAGCCGGGGGACGGGGGACTCAACGGTGCGGCAGAGCGACGACGTACCCTCGCCGTGAGCCTGACGGTCCGCGTGCAGGAGTGCGACAACCACCAGGCCAGGCGCTGGTTCAGCGGTGAAGGGAGTGGGGGGACGATGGAATCGATCGGCAGGACCATGGTCGGCCGCGAACGCGAGCGGGAGGTGCTGTCCGACTTCGTGACGGCCTCGGGGGGTCGGGCTCTCGTGCTGCGGGGTGACACGGGTGTGGGCAAGAGCGCTCTGCTGGAACACGTGGCCGACCTCGCGGCGGCCGAGAAGCACAGGGTGATCCGGGCGGCCGGGGTCGAGGCCGAGTCGGAGTTGCCCTTCGCGGGTCTGCACCAGTTCCTGTATCCGCTGCTGTCCCACATCGACCGGCTGGACGATGTCCACCGCAGGGTCTTCGACGTCATCTTCGGCAGGACCGAGGGCACGCCCCCCTCGGTCATGACCCTCGGTATCGCCGTCCTCGACCTGCTCTCGCTCGCGGCCTCGCAGAACCCCCTTCTGATGGTGCTCGACGACGGCCAGTGGCTGGACGCCTCCAGCACGCAGGTGTGCGGGTTCGTGGGCCGCCGGCTCACCGGAAGTTCGGTGAAGCTGGTCGTCGTGCTGCGCTCCGACCTGCCCTCGGGCTTCGACACCGCCGCGCTCCCTGAACTGCCGGTGACAACGCTGTCGGAGAGCGCCTCCGAGCAACTGCTGGACATGCACCACCCAGGGCTCGACCAGCGGATCCGCCGTCTCGTCCTGGACGAGGCGCACGGAAATCCGCTGGCCCTGCTGGAACTGCCGCCGTATGTGCGCGGCAACCGGGCCGCACGCACCGCCGAGGAACTGTTCGGGTACACCGGCATCCCGCTCCCCCTGCGTCTGCAGCAGGTGTACGGCGCTCGTATCGAGGCCCTCGACGACGCCGTCCGCGCGGAGCTGCTGCGCGGCGCCCTCGACGGTGTCGGTGCAGGTACGGCGGCCGACCGCCCGGGCAGCACGCATTACCGCATGAAGGATGCCGACGAGGCCGCGGACTGCGGCCTGCTGGACATCGACCCGCTCACCGGCAACTTCGTCTTCCGGCATCCCCTGGTGCGGTCGACCGCTGTCCAGACGGCGACCCCCAACGAGCGGCGCGCGGCGCACGCCGTACTCGCTCAGGTGCACCATGACGATCTGGAACGGCGGGCCACGCACCTGGCGGCCTCGGTGGTCGACCCCGACGAGGAGGTCGCCGCGATGCTGGAGGCAGCCGCGAACTCCGCCGTCCCGCGGGGAGGCGCGATGGCCGCCGTGGCCTGGCTGACCCGGGCCGCGGAGCTGAGCGAGAGCCGCGAGGAACGGTCCAGGAGGCTGGGCAGCGCGGCGTACATCGCCGGGCACTCGGGCCAACTGGACCAGGCCCAGCGGCTGGTCCGCGCGGGCACCGGGGCCGGCAGCAACGACTCCCCGGCATCGGTGGTCGCGTCGGCCTACGTCGCGCTCTTCGAGGACGGAGACGTGCGGTCCTCGCAGCGCCAGGTCTTCGCGGCGATCGAGAGCATGCTCGACAGTGGGGTGCGGGAACCGGACGAGTTGCTCACCCGCCTGGTCGACCTGCTGCTGGCGATCAATCAGTACGCGAGTGACAAGACCGCGTGGGAGCGGTCTCATGAGCTTCTGGACCCTCTGGGCGACCTGGTGTCCACGTATTCACGCATCTACCAGGATGCCTGGGGCGACGTGGTGCGTCGCGGCGCCGGTGTGCACGAGCGGGTGGAACGCGCCTTCGCCGGAGTCCATGAGATGGAGCCGTGGGACGCCACCAGGCTGGGGGTCGCCGCCTACCACGTGGACACGCTCAGCCAGTACCGGCCGGCTCTCCAGCGCACCGTGGACCGCGAGGTGGAGACGGGGGCACTGGCCGACGCCATGACCATGCTGCATCTGATCATGCTGGACCAGATCGCGGCAGGTGAGTGGGACGAGGCCGAGCGGACCGGACAGCGTTGCCTGGAACTGACGACGACGCACCGGCACGCGCTGTTCGTCCATCACACCCAGGCGTATCTGGGTCTGCTGGCCGCTCTGCGGGGCGAGGCGGACCGGGCACGGGAACTGCAGGCCATGGTCGACACCTGGGCCCGCCCCCGCGGCGTCGGCTTCCTCACCCAG
>NZ_JBHVFU010000073.1:0-23719 GCF_042801455.1 Streptomyces sp. NPDC057565
CCTTCGGCTACCTCACCCCAGCCGAGACCAGGCAGCGGCATCAACACGCCCTCGCGGCATAACCGACGAGTGTCCAAGATCACGGGGAAACTTCAACCAGCCCGGCCAGCAGCGCCCTTCCCTCCCGCGGCGCTCCCATGCTCTTGGCGCGGTCCCGGTGGCAACCATTCGCGCCAGGTTCCGCTCGTACTGCTCGACGCCGATATGGGCCGGCAGCACGTCCTCGATGTGCACCAGCCACTCCCCGCGCTCCAGCCCCCGCTCCCAGCCGCTGTGGGAACGGTCAGACCTGCACCGGGCGGGGTCGCTGCGGCTGCGCCCGTAGGAGTAGGTGCCGGCATGCGCCGGGTTGCGCAGCATGCTGATCAGCCCCCTGGTGCGACGCCCGCTCCGCCGGCCACGCAAGCCGCTCGGCTGGGGAACCCCCAGCCGAGCGGCTGCTCAGCCTGCTCGCGGTCCGGTCAAACCGGCCACATGTGGTGACGGGTCCTCAAGGGCGGTGTCACGACATGCACACCATCTCGAGGTACACACGTACCATGTTGCCCCGCACCGTCTGCACATCCACATAGACGGTGCTGTCGCAGGTCGCGGTTGTGATGTTGTACCGTCCCGAATCGACCGTGACGCCCTTGGGGATGGTCTGCCACCGCCCCTTTACGTGCGGAACGCAAAGGGGCGCTGCAGTCCGTCCGGCCGTCAGTTGCTACGCGACTTCAGGAACCGGGCAGTCTCCCATCACATCACACGGCTGGTCCCCTCGGAAAAGGGAACGCATTCCGTCCCAGATGAAGAGGAGGTTACCGAGCGCGCCGGCCCCGTTCAGCAGCTTCGGCAGCCTGGGTTCCCCCTTGAGCCGTGGCACCCCATGCGGGTTCGCCTCGAATTCGCCACCTGTGATGGCCTTCATCGAAGGAGCGCGCCACATACGATCAGCCGCCGACTTCACGGCGTTGTGCACCTCCTGATTCTTGTTGATGATCTTGGTTACCGCACCGTTTTCGTCGACCGTGTTCAGCGCCGATGACTTCGCCCTGCTCACGATCACACAGGCAGCCAGTCCGGCCACCATGGGGGCGCATTGTCCGGAGCGCAGGCACTCACGCTGACCGGGTAATCGGCTGGAGCGTTCAAGCTCGCCATGAGGACCCAGTAGGCGCACAGCGTAGCGAGTACAGCCACCGCGGAGGCGAGCAGCAGGCCCCTTCCGGCTAGCACCCCAAACGCGATGGCCCAGATCAGTGCGACTACGACCCAGACGGCGAAAAATATGGGAATTAAGGACCAAAAGTTCGCTGACGCGTTGATTCCTATTTCGCAATCGTTCCAGGCCCTCGCAAGCATCGTGGTTCCACCGTAGGCGGCGATAACCCCCATAACGGGACCAAGCAAGCAACCGACAAGGCGGCGGGCGGCCTGCGAATCTCCGGACAATTTCTGATTCTCCATCCCGAACGGGTTGTCGGGTGCCCCACCGTGTGGGGCACCCGACTCACTTCCTAGTAGTAGGGGGAGTGCGGCCACCTACCGAGGTTCAGCTCTGTGCTCCGATACTGTAGGTTAGGATATTCGCTGAGCTGACCGATGACGTCTTGGACGACGGTCTGGAATTCCTTGTACGTCATATCGGCGCCGTACTTGTCGTACATATCGACTCCGGCCTGAACGGTCAGGATGTCGCCAGGATCGGTCCTGCCGACCGCACCCCCGAAGTCTGCCTCCGCGCCTGTGTGCAGAGCTCCCCCGGTGAATCCGGCGGCCCGCCCGATGAACCCGTAATGGATATTCGACCAGACGTCGTAGAAGAGCTCTGCGTCCTCGCCCGGAATCTTGAAGTGCAGGTCGTCTGCATTCTCGCCGGACAGGCCGAACTTATTCCTGAGCTTGGGCTTGTGATCCCAGACCGATCCGGAAGCGACGCTCGTCCCCCAGAGGCCAAGTGCGGTGAACTGGAGCGCTCTTCCCTGGACGTTTTCGCCCTTCCCGAAGTGCGCCTCGAATTTCGTCACCAGATCCTGGATCTTATTTGGGAGCGTTCATCCTGTTGACCAGCCGATTCTCAACCACTGACCACCCACCCTCACCTCACTCTCCAGCCCCAACGCCCTCCCCCACCAACCCAAACACCCCGTAAGACAACGCCAATCAGCCACTCAGCCGCATCCACCCACCTGGACACCAAAACGAGAATCCCGCCGGACAACAACACGAAAACTTCCACTTGGTTCGGTGGATATAAGGGCTGTCCCGTAAATGATCTATGGGTCACCTCGGGTGTGCTTGGCCATAGTGTGGCCCGCTCGTTTATCCGGCGAGGGCGAGGTTGTGCATCCGGGCGATGCCGCGCATGGCGTGGTGGACTCCGTCGCCTTTGAGGCGGCAGTCGCGGAGGATCTTCCAGGTCTTCATTCGGGCGAAAACGTGCTCGACACGGGCGCGGACCTGCTTGTGGGATTTGTTGTGCGCTTCCTTCCAGTCGGGCAGGTCTTCGCCCTTGCGTCGACGATGGGGCATGACGAGTCCCGTGCCGGGATAGCCGCCGTCGGCGATCGTGAGTGTCCTGCCGACGGCGGCCTTGGCGCCGGATTCTTCCCATGCCTTGCAGTCGTTGCGGTTCCCGGGCAGCGGTCGGCCGACCACGACGACGAGCCGAGTGTCGGCGTCGATGACGACTTGGTGGTTGGTGGAGTACCTGTAGTTCTTCGACTGCTTGGCAATGGTGTGGTCGCGGGTGGGCACCAGGGTGCCGTCCACGATGAGCACGGTGTCCTTGGCGAACCGCTTGCGGGGCTGGAGCGCGAGCATTGGCCCGAGGTGATCGATGATGCGGTCCGCCGCCGACTTCGACACCCCGAACAGCGGGGCGAGCTGGCGCATCGTCAGGTTTGTGCGCCAATACGCCGCGACCAGCAGCGCCCGGTCCTCCAGGGGCAGGCCCCACGGCCGACCCTTGCGGACCGCGTCCGCACCCTCGCGCCGCAGCACGGTCACCAGCTTCCCGAAGGCACGAGGGCTCAGCCCGGTGAACGGGGCTATCCAGGACGACTCCGACGCCGTGATCACACCAGCCATGCCGGGATCATCGCACCGGGCCAGCGTGCCCCGTCAGCAAGCCTCCCCGCCTCAGCGGAACTCGTGGACTACCTGGATCTCGCCGACAATGTGCGTTGAAGTCGTCCAGTTCCTCGGCCGGAACCCAGAGCTCGAGGATCGTCTGCCCGCCAGCCTGCTGGACGGGATACCGGCCCAAGAACTCCGACTCGACCTCAAAACGAGTGACGAAACCGACGCCATCGTGCTTCACGTTCCAGTCCCGCGCGATCCTGACCGCGTAATCCTCGTTGAGGACCGGGTAGAAGATCGGCTGCTCGGGCAGCCGGGGTGGCCAGGCACGCCAGTTCAGCTCCCGAACCAGATCCAGCTCCTTGGGGCCGGTGGGGCGCCACAGGGTCGTCGTTGCTTGCTGGCCGGTCATCTGCATCGCTCTCTGAACGTAGGCCGCCGGTACGGCGGGTCGGGAGACCGGACGATACCGGCACCGCGAACTCAGCAGCTACGCCGTTTCCGCACCCTGGCCAGTTCCGTGACCAACAGTTACGGGACAGCCCTTAGCCGATTGAATCGCAGGAGGCACCCTCAGTATTCTGAGCCCCTTTAGCCGACGGAAACTACGGGTTCAGGCCCCGGAAAGTTCGGAGGGAGCCCATGCGGTGCGGCCGTCCCGGAGCACAACCAGGCGAGATAGCTCGAGAGGCTGCCCTCGTAGTGGAACCAGTCGTCATTCCGACCGGCCACAACGACTGTCCATTCGTTGGGCTGCCCTGCCGTACGCCAGTAGAACTCGTCCCCGTCTATCGAGCTGCCCCACAGCAGCAGCCCTCCCGATTCCGGAAACGCAGGGTAGCCGCCGAGCATTTCCTTCTGCGCCATATCCTCGGCACCGGCGAGATCCTCTCTCTTCGCCTCGACGAATCCCGCTTCGCCTCCTGGGGCCGGCGACGTCACAAAGAGGAACTCCCCGATCTTCAGCCCAGGGTACGACTCCGCCAAAGCGATGTAGTCGTCTGGCAGCCCAGTCCCCAACCCGTCGAAGACCACCTGCCAGTCGATGCGCCGTGGAACCTCAAGACGCTGCGCCACCAGCCCCGGCAGCACAGCCTCCAGGGATGCGATACTCAACAGCCACCCCCCATTTGCGTTCTTGTTTTCTATCCGCACACTGAACAGTTTACGCGGCTCGCCCAAACTACCAGGCTCGGGCGGAGCGTGTGAGGGTCTATCAAAGTGGGTCCGGATAAAGTGCTTTCTAAGGGCCTATTGCCCCCGCATATGTGGCTGCTTCCTTGTGCCAAAACTTTTGCTGAATCCGGATCTCGGGCTCGTGCCACTCTGGGGTACGCCGTTGCGTGCGGGCATGCCCGTTCTCAGCGGCCGGCGCCCGCTACGAGCGGTGCAACTGGATGCCGGTGACCCGGGCCTGGGGGTAGAAGGGCCCTCTTCCAGGGGTGTGTGTAGGGAGTCCTGCACACAGCGCAGCGGGCGAGGTAGAGCGCGGAAGCGGGGCTGTGCACGGGTGCGGGCGTGACGGTGTACTCGCGTTGTTCGATGACGGTGATGAGGCGTGGCCAGGGGGTGGGGCAGAGGCAGGTGTCCTGGTCATCGGTCATGGGCCTCCTCGGTGGGTGACTTGACGGTGCGCCGGTTCGGGTCCCGGCGGATTGCCCGGGCCACCTCGGTGATCTCGTTGTCCCCGTAGGCGGTGCGGATACCCGAGGGGGTCATGCCGCTGGCCTCGGCCAGGGATTCCAGGCGATACGGGCGGGCGCCGTGGAACTCCCGCCCGTAGGCGAGGAGTCGGCGGATCTCGGCGTCCGCCGCGGCCTTGCGGGCCCGGGCGCCCTGCAAGGCCAGGAGCAGCGGGTCGGCATCCAGGCCCTCGCTCGCGGCTTCCAGGTTCGCCGCTTCCTCGGCGCGGCGGTGTTCAGCTTGCTCGTAGGCCTCGAAGTAGAGATCAGGCGGAGTGACCGAGCCCGGCGCTGGTAGCGGGAAGCAGACCGCTGCAATGTCACTGATCAGATCCATATTGCGATCATCGCAAAAAAATATCCTGAGCGCAATACTCAATCAGCTTGAAACCAGGCAGGGTTGGCGGCCTGTCGGCGCCCGGAACCGGAGCCGGGGCGGGGAAGCCCTGCTTCACAGGCGGCGCGCGGACGTCTTTCCAGGGCGCGCCGAGAACAAGGCCCTGTCGGCGGAAGGCGGAAGGTGGCCACGGTGCGACGGGGCCGAAGGCGGCGGCCACGATAGCGAAGGCGTGCGTGTCCTCAGAAGCTGCTTCTCGGCTGCCTACCGCCATTTGTGGACGATCGCGTAATTCTGATGGCGATTCCTGAAAACGGCCACCCGGGACTCGGATGTTGGCCAGACCTGCTCACCTTGGCTCCCCACCTGAGTGCCGAGCTTGGCCGCGATGTGGGAGCAGGTCGAGGCGGTTGTTTCCCGACCCTGGCCAGCGGCGGCGATCGGGCTGCGGGCGCCCGGCCCGGGGAAGGTGTACGCGGATCTTCCCTGGGCCGGGCTCGTTGAGCAGCGCGGGCCGATCACCCACGCTTGGTGAGGAGCGTGGACGGCTGTCAGGTCGGCCGGTCCGCGTGGGCCTGAAACCGATGGTGGACTGCACATCCTTCATCAGCCGACCGGCGCGTGCCCTGCTGAACGATCACTGCTGAGTTGTGCCGGCGGTTCGGGGCTCAGTACGCCGTCCCGTCGGCGCGTCGGCCGGGCGAGCTGGAGAGCGAGCTGATGGTGTTGTGCTTGACCCAGCTGCCGGTCGCCGAGCCGTCGGGGCTCCGGTTGATGGACACGCCGTCGGAGTTCGCCTGGCTGGAGGTGTAGCTCATCGACTGGATCGTCGCTCCGGCGGAGTCCTGAAGGATGATCTGGTCGCCGCTGTTGGACAGGTTGAGTCCGCCGGTGCTGGCTCCCACTGCCGTGATGCCGGCGGGGATCGCGGAGCTCGCGCCGAAGACGGTGATGGCCTTGCCGGGCTGCAGCGTCGTGCCGGCCGCGAACGTGTGCCGTACGGCCGAGCCGTCCCAGATGGTCCAGCCGGCGATGTCGGCTGCCGTGCCGCCGGTGTTGACGATCTCGACGGCCTCGCCGGCGGTGTTGCTGCCGGGTTCGTTGGCCAGCACCTCGTTGATGATGACGTTGGCGGGTCCGCTGCCGCCGCCGGCGGTGACGGTGACGTTCTGGGTCGTGGTGTGGGTGGCGCCGCCGTTGTCCGTCACGGTCAGCGAGACCGGGTAGATGCCGGCCGATGCGTAGGTCACGGTCGGGTTGGTCGCCGTGGAGGTCTGGCCGTTGCCGAAGTCCCAGCTGCGGCTGACGATGGTGCCGTCGGGATCGGTGCTGCCGTCGGTGAAGGTGCAGGTGAGAGCCGCACAGGAGTGGGTATACGACGCCGTGGGCTGCTGGTTCGAGCCGCCGCCACCGCCGAGGACGAAGTTGTAGCGGGCCAGCACCGGGTAGTGGTCGCTGGTCGTCGTCGCGTAGTTCGGGATGTAGGGCTGGGGCTGGAAGGCGGTCGCCGAGCCGGTGACGTACTTCGCCTGCACCTCGTTGGTGGTGAGCTGGTGGTCGATGAAGTCGGGATACCCCGCCGTCGACGACACGCCCGCCAGCGACAAGGCCCGCGTCGGGAACGTGTAGCGCGCCGCGTCGTTCACGAAGTTGGTGTAGGGCGACGCCTTCGCGGGCGTGATGGAGGTGTCGACGTCGTCGTTCCAGTCACCGATGACGAAGACGTTCTGGGTGGGATAGGTCGTGTCGAGGTAGGACTTGAGGGCCTGCGACGCGGGGTTGCGCAGGTTCCATGCGTCCTGGGTGGACCCGGACTTCGCGTGCATGACGATGAAGACGAGGTCACGGGTGACACCGTCGAACGTGCCGCGCAAAGTGAACTCCACCGGCGGGCGGCCGGCGAAGTTGCTGTTCTGTCCGGTCAGGATGACCTTCGCGCTCACCAGGGTGGCCATGCTGGAGCGCCAGACGAGGGCGACCTTCTGTTCGGTGTTGCTGAAGTCCGAGTAGTACTGCGCGCCGTTCGTCACGATCGGGTCGTTGGCCACGACCCCGGTGTACCCGGGCATGCCGGCCACGAGCTGGTCGAACGCCGAGGTGCTGACGACCTCGGAGAGGCCCCACACGTCCATGTCGGCGCCCGCCATGACCTCGCGGACGTTCTGCTGCTGCAGCGCCTCGTCGGTCGGGCCGAAGTCCGGCGCCCCGAACCACTCGACGTTCCAGTTGCCGACGTCGAGCTGCGTCGGCGATCCCTGCGACGGGATCGCGGTGGCGGCATTGGCCGCGGGGGCGGTGGTGAGCGTGGCCAGCGACATGGCGGCGGCCAGGCAGGCGGCGCCGAGCGCGGCGGTGCGGCGGGGGCGTCTGGCAGGTATCTGACGGGATGACATGAGGGTGCCTTTCGCGAGCGATTGTGGACTGTTCGCGGAGCACCGCACCGGGGATGTGCAGGGGGGGCACGCCGTGCGGCAGGGCAGTTCTAGACGGGCCGGGTGGCAGGCGAGGGACCGGAAGATGTCCTCCGCATGTCACTTCTACGCGTGTTGCAGTGTGCTCCGGGCACCGGGTGCGGCGCCATACCTCGTACAGCGCCCATCCGTTGAGCGGCGCTCCCCGAGGCCCGGAGTCGACGCTCCGTGCCCGGCCATGGCTTGACCCTCGCCTGCCGCGCGGCAGGCTGGCGCCGGTTCTCATTCCGACGGTCGGCCCCCGTCGCCTTGACGAACTGGATCGGACCGAACGATCAAGGGACGGGCGACCCCATGACCCTAGCTCGCTGGACTTCCCGCTTGCTTCAAGAGGCAACCATCTGGGGAGTCGGAAGCAGGCCTGGCCGTTTTCGCGGATTCTCATCAATTCCCCAGGTTCCTCTGCCTGAGGGCGCGACAGGTCGGCGGAAGTGGCCGGTTACTCTCATCTCGCTCCAAGACCATGACCTGAGATGATCTCCGCTGAAGGGGAGGTGCAGTAATGGAGATGCCACCGACGCACCTGGCTGTCGAACAGGACCGGCTGGAGGAACTGCGCGACCTCTTGGCGGCAGGAGCTGACATCCACGAGGAGTACAACGGATTCACCCTCCTGCACCGGGCCGTCGACGGAGAGATCGACGGACACATCCAGACCGGGGAGCCCCTCCATGTGGATGCCACGTGCTTCCTGCTGTCCCAAGGTGCAGATCCCACACGTCGTTCGCACGGTGGGACCGGAGTGTCAGCCCATCACATGGCCTTCGTCAGCAGGCACTGGCTGGCTGACGCTCTCTTCGAAGCCTGGCTCACCCGTGGGGACACCAAAAACGGTCTTTAAAGACGGACTCTGGTTACTTAAGGGTTGGCGGTGGGGTTCTTCGGCCGCTTGTTGGGGCGGAATCTGGGGTCCCTGGGCTGGCGGAGTGGTCGGTGAAGCCGGCCCCCAGCCGCACCGGCCTCGCTGTAAACCACACCTCTCACACTGTGGAACGTACACGGGCGCGCAGGGTGAGAGCCCGTTCGCCCCGCTCAGGTTGCGACAGCCGTCACTCGGCCGAATCTACCGGTCGTATGGTGGCTCGCCGAGCGCGTGAATGAGACGATTGACTACTTCACCGACGGTGAAGTCCCATCCGGTTAGGCGCTGTCCGCTCCAGTTAATCCCTACCCGGAAGTCATCCTTGGCTAGATCCGGCAAAGCCGCGCATCGCCAATGATCCAGCTGCATTGAAACAGCTCGAAATTGAGGACCCCATAGCTGAGCGGCACGCTGCGCACGGGTCTTCGACGACCAATAAGGGAAAGCTGGTTGCCCAGAACTTGAGACCGGGGTCGGACTGCCGTCGTCGTCTCGAACCCACCAAACGGTACGAGTCCGAGCGATCTCACGGAAGAAGGCCGCTGCCTGAGCCCCGCTTGTGCTCACCTGAATCCTCCTGGATCGTCCCGACTTCAGCATCACGCTTGAGCACGGCACCAGAGGGCCCCAGTGCCGCGGCTGTACTCGGAGATGGTCGCCGAAGACCGCCGGCTTCGCCTCGCCGGATACGAGATCTACCGCTTCGGGGGCTGGGAGCTCACCGGCCCGGGCGGGGAGCAGCTCTTGGCGGACTTCTTCACCGAACTACTCAAGCGGCATGAGAAGCCGACGCTGTGAGCCGGCGTTCCGCTCGCCTGGGCGCATGGCGAAGGAGCAGCGTGCGGTACGAAGCGGCAGGCGGGCACGTCGGGGGAAGGAGCGACGGGGCGGCCGAGGCGTGAGGGTTGGACGGCAGGTGGAGCCGGTGGGCGAGGCGAGGCGGCACCGGCACGCAGCGGGCGTCGCCCTGGATTGCAGGCGGGAGACGGCAGCCGCGGCCGGTACGTGCTTCAGCAGGGCCGGCCCACCACCGGCGGCGTCGTTGCGGGCATGGGCCCATGCCCACCACGTGGCGCAGGTCGATTGTTCGCCCGCTTTCACGTGCCCAAGTGGTAGACCGTCTCTGCGATACGGAGGGGGGGCATCGGTCGGGCCTTTGATGAACGGGCCGCGCCAGCGGATCTTGTGGCGGCCGAGGCTGGGGTACCACTGGTTGACCTTGTGCATGCGCACGGGCCATCGGTGGCTGTAGCGCGGTGCGTCTTGGGATTCTCCTGTCTGCCGAGAGCGGTCCGGGGACCTCCGCAAGTCGATCAGGCGGATCGATCCGGTGTCCCGAGTCAGGGGTGCGCTATCAGTGCCTGGACGGGGGGTGCCGTTCGTGGGCGGGGCTGTTTGGCCGGTCGCTGTGGTGACGCCTTGGGCGGCGAGGCGCCAGAGGGCGAAGAGATACCGTTCCGGGAAGTCGTTGTAGGGGTCCTCGATCGGCTCACCGTTCCACTGAGCGGTGTGAGGCGCCGCTTCATGGTCGACGCTGGCCAGATCTCCGACGGCGCTGTGGAGCATGCGCCGCCCCTGGGCAGCAACGGTTGCCTCGGCGTGCGCCAAGGTGGTCCTTGAGGAGGCGTCTGCGCGCATGCCGTTGGTCCCTGCAGGAAACCATGGAGGTATCGGGTGCCCGCCGGCCTTCGCCTCTGCCAGGAACTCCTCCCACGACGGGGTCCCAGTGGGGCCGTCGGTGCGGGACATGCCGCTGACCCCGACTGCTGGGTGCTCCTCGCCGCAGGGGCCGTACATCGTGTTGAAGGTCCAGCCCAGAACGCTGAGATCGCCCAGATCGGTGTTCCGGCTGAGGCTGACGACCGGTTCCGGCAGGACCACGAGACCAGTTGGCAGAGGGATGTCGGCATCACGGTCAAGGGTGAGCAGATCTGCGGGGTCCAGCGTCATGGCAGCCGCCATGACCGCCGAGTGGGCCGCAGGTGAGATCACGCAGAGCTCTGCGTGCTGCAAGAGAGCGAGCTGCTGCTCTCGTTCCCAAACGGCGTAGCCGGCGATGAGCTGGGTGGTGTGCGGCCACGGGCCGGGGTACCCGGCTTCACCGAACATCCAGGCAGCCGCCTCCTGCCACGCCAGGTCGAGCGGCCGGTGGGAGCGGATCTGATGCCACAGGGCATGCATGAACGTTCTGTCGGTTACTGCGGCGAAGTGGGCGGCAGCGTAGGGGTTGTCTTCGAGGAGCAGGCGCGTGGCCGTCCGGTCCTCGAGCGCGTCGCGGGCTGCGGCGGCGGCAGTCCACTGCCGGGCTTCCTGCCCATTGCGTTCCTTCTTGCGCCTGCTCGCCTTGCCCATCGCTCTCTCCCGCCTTCGCATCCCGCCGTCTGACCGCTCTCTACGGTGTGCCCGCCCATCGGGCAGAATGCCGAGCCTAGGACTGCCCCAGGTCTCTGACGCTTGAACTGTCCGCCGCACCTTGAGCCCTCCCAGCAGGCGGGCAACAAGTTCGGCTGGCGTCCCAGCGGGCGGGCCCCGGCTTGCTTCCCTGGTGCTCCGCCCCTTCGTGCGGATGGCCTCGTCCGTGTCGCCGCTGTCGGCCGGCGGTGCCGCCATGTCGGTACCGCTCGTCTTGAAGTGCTGGTCGCAAGGCGGGGGTTAGGGGGTGTCCGGCGGATCAAAGTCCGGCCGGGGCTCGCGAGGGAGCCCTGACCGAGGGGAAACGGAAGGCACAAAACCGTGGTGAGCGTCGTGGGCTCCCATCCCGACCGCATGGACAGCTTGCCCGAGTAGGCTCCAGCGACGTAGGGAGGGGCACTGTGGAGAGTCTTGGCGACGCATTCGCACTCTTGATCTGGGGAGCACCCCTGGCCGGGTTGATGATCCTGGCGGCCGCGTCAGTCCTGATCGTTCGTTGGCGAAAGGCGGCGATCAATTCTTTGGAAGAAACAGGTACGTCTCGTCAAGCGGGACCGGGTTCCTGACATCAGCGGCTGACACCAACAAGCGCGAATGGCGCTGGTCAACGGTGAACCTCAGCGGCTAGCCAGCCGAGGGACAACGAGGGTTCATCGACGTTGCCTGCGCCCAGTGATCGACCTGATAAGGATGAGGCCACAGGTTCAAATTTCGAGGCCGCCGAGGAGCCGATTGCGGGCGGTGCCGGCCGCGTGAGCTACCCCGGAAATGCCAGGAGGGGTGTCACTGGGCCCCGCTAGAGTCGGCATCCACAACAGAATCACAGCAGTGGGGTGGGACAGATGAGACTGCGGTACACCGCGGCCTGCGTAGGGATCACGGCGGCGGCGCTGATGGTGACGTCCGCGTGCGGCACGGACGGCGCGAAGACGGCCGCCAAGGCCGTCGACAGAACCGACGTGATCATGGCGGCGCTGGCGCGGGCAACTGACCAGACCGAGAACCTGGGGTCCGCCCAGGTCAAGTTGACGACCGAGACGCCGACGACCAGCCCGGTCACCATGGACGGCACGTACTCCTGGGGCCATGGCTTCGCGTTCGACGTCTTGATGGACACCAAGGCCGCCCAGATGCAGCAGCTGCACGCCGCCGCCAAGACCCGAGGTGTGTTCGTGGACGGCGCCTACTACTACGAGATCGACCCGCAGCCTTCCGGCCCGCTCAAGGGCAAGGAGTGGATGAAGATCGACGCGTCTGCGGTGTTCGGCGACAAGGGCGCCGAGGCGTTCCAGGCGAGCTCCGGCGCGGGCAGCCCAGCGGCCGCCATGAAGGGCCTGAAGTACGCCAACAACGTCGATGACCTCGGCAAGGAGACCGTCGAGGGGCAGAGTGCGACCCACTACCGGGCCGTGATCGACAAGGAGCACATGGGCAAGTTCAAGAAGGCCTACGGCAACCAGAACAACCTCTTCGGCTCGGTGACCGGCGGCAGTGACTCGATCACCATGGACATCTGGGTCGGTGCCAAGGACCTCCCGGTCCGTATGAAGCAGCGGTTCGGCAGTTTGACGGTGACGATGGACTTCGAGAAGTTCGGCGCCACGGCCGCGATCAAGGCCCCGCCCGCCGCACAGACCGGTGATCTCACCGAGCAGGTGAAGAAGGCCACCGCGCAGCAGCAGGGCTGAGCAGGGCCGGCCCCGGGGCGGTGAAGGTCGACCATACGGACTGGTAGCCGGACTTCCACGATTGCCGCCACGCCTTCGCCAGCCGCTTGCACAACCGCGGCGTGCCCGAGGTGATCACACAGGAGATCCTCGGGCACACGCGCGGACGGCATGCGTACCGCGGTCAGGGCCTGTCGAGGCCTCCAGCGGGAACGAGGCGTTCGTCGGCCTCGTGGCTGCCGATCGAGGTGAGCTGCACCAGGGTCTGTTCTGGATCCATTGCCACAAGCCCCAGTTGGGCATAATCCATCAGCACCAAAGCGACCATCTCAGCAAATTCGGCTCGTGCATCGGCGCTCACGCTGCTGATCGGGGCCAGATCGATGGCGCCGGTGTCGGGCACGACCGCGCTCCAGAGCGTGCAGGTCAGTTCGGAGACGACGAGGGATGCGTGCCGGTTCCGGGACAACTCCCTCCAGAGAGCAGCAAGGACGGCATCTCCGAGGTCGGGTCGTTCGACATCAGGGGCCAGCGTCGCTGGAGCTGTGCGGTGAGCGTTCTCCACGAGGAGCTGGCGGACTCCCTCCGCCGTTACCGCTTGCCGCGCGTTCCTTTTGACCTGAATCAGGCGGCCCCGCTGGGTGCGCAGCAGATTGGCTTCCACGGCCAGCCGCAGCAGGCTCTGGAGGACGGGAAGACTTCGGGTTGAGGACAGGCGATCCAGGCCAGCGCCTCCGCATGGGTGGTCGCCGGTGTCGAGGAGCTGCACAAGTTCAAGGCCGTCGGCAACTCGGAGTTCGCCTGTGGCCGTCAGAGAGCGTCCGGTGCCGACCCACTGAACGAGCTGGTGGATCGCCGTTGCCAATGGGGAGATGTCGCCTTCGGGCATCAGGTACCTCTCGTTGCTGCAGCCGTACGTACGACGTGCTTGTGAAGGGGGCGGACGCTGTTGTCCAGCCGGTGGCGTGTGGTGGGCGCCGGTCAGCGGGGCACGGTGAAGGGCTGGGTCGGGAAGAGCGGGCGCTGGTAGGCGGCGGAAAACGCGGTGGCCTTCTCGGCCAGGGACTTGCTGCCGGCGAAAGCTGGCAGGGTCTCGGGCTCAGCCGCAGGTGCAACCGATACCCCAACCAGACCCCGGCAGAGATTCCCGCCCGAGCCGCTTGACGAGTTAGCCGCGTGGGATGTCTACCGCCTCGCCGCCACCCGCGCCCGCGCGGAACAGCAAGCCGTTGGCTGAGAAACCGCTCGGGACGGGCAGACTGTCGAGGCCTACTCTTCGCGCAGGAATGACCGCAGGTCCGCGGCTACGGCCGTCATTCCTTCGCCGGCCTCGATCACGGTCGTCACGGTGCAGTTCCAGTCGCCGGGGAAGAAGCCGGATCGCAGGGTCCAGCCCAAATACACATGACCACCCGAGCCGAACGTCGCTGTCACGACCAGGTGGTTGTTGCCCCAGACCCGCTCGCCCTCCCATCCACGAAAGTCGCGCGCGAGGCCATCAAAGAACTCGCTCATGTTGTCCCAGACCGTCACGGTCACGGTCTCGAGCCGTGCACGCACACCGTCATCGATGGCCTCCACAGCGAAGGCGAACTCGTACTCATCCGCCCGCGACCAATCGAACAACCGGACAGAGGGCGCCAGCGATCCTGCCATGCACCACTGACGACGGATGTTCCAAACGAAACGGCCTACTGGGAGCGGGTGAAGGACGGGATACGGGCGAGAGCGTCGCCGAGGAGTGCTCGGGGGTCGACGTGGTCCGGGTCGTAGAGCCAGGAGATGACGACGCCCAGGCCGATGGAGACGATGCGGTCCGCTTCGGATGCCGCCTGGGCCGGCGGGAGTCCCGTCGTGGCCAGGGCGGACGCGGCGCTCTGCCTGGCCTCGGCGAGGCGCCTGGTCATGAAGGCGTGTGCGGGATGCGCCGGTACCGTCGCCTCGCACATCAGGACCACGTCTGCGGCGGTGACCCAACGGGGGCGCTGCGGAAGGGAGTAGAGCCACTGGGCCGAGTCCTCGCCTTCCGGCCTCGGGGCGTCGATGACCTCCGTGAGCACGGCGTCGAGCAGGTCGCGCTTGGTCCGGGCGATGTGGACCAGGGCGGCCTTCGTCAGGCCGGCGTCGTCGGCGATCGACTGCATCGATGCCTCGTGGTAGCCCTGCCGGGCGTAGCGGCGCGCGGCGGCTTCGAGGGCGCGGCGGCGACTGTCGGGGTCGATCGCGGGCGCGGCTGGGCAGGTGACCGGATCGCCGGTCTCGGCCGGGGCCTTGGGGACGCCGCTGTGCGCCAATTCCGATTCGTGGGCGGCGAGTTGGCCAGGGATGTCGATCTCGCCGGGGAAGTAGAGCGAGAGGATCTGAAGGCCGTCCCAGAGTGCGCCTAGGCGCAGCGCCGCGAATGACGCGGAGCGTTCGTCGGTGCTCAGCGGCAGGAGGAGCTGCGTCCCGAGGGTCAGTCCGACCGCGCGGCGACGGCGCATGAGTTCGTGGCCGGGGTGGTCGGGGCTGGTCGCCTCCCCCAACAGCGCGGTGAACAGCTCGATCCAGCCGAAGACCGTCTCGTTCCTTCGCGCGATCCCGGCCGCCGCGAGGACGGCTCCGTCGGTCCGTTCCACGGACCAGTCGCCGTAGGCGGTGTCGAGCCGCCCGATCAGGGCCGTGAGGATCTCCTCGCGGGAGCCGAAGTGGCGCAGCAGCGCGGGGTGCGAGATGCCGGATGCCGCGGCGACGTCGCGCAGTGACGTCGCCCGGTACCCGTTCTCGATGAACAGGGCGTGCGCGGCGTCGAGGATGCGCGCCGCGCGCTCCCGCCCTGTGCGGTACGGACCTCGTGAGCTTCCCATGACCCCAGTATCCCGGTGTGCTAACCTCCCCCAAAATTTACCACCACGTTGGTAACTTTTCGTCGGGGGCATCGACAACGGAATGGACAGCGCCATGACGAAGCTGCGGGACGGTTTCCTCTGGGGCGCGGCGACCTCGCCGCACCAGATCGAGGGAAACAATGTCAACTCGGACTGGTGGGCGATGGAGAACGCTCCCGGCTCGCCCCTCCCGGAGCGGAGCGGCGATGCCGTGGATAGCTACCACCGCTACCCCGAGGACATGCGGCTGCTCGCCGACGCCGGGCTCAACGCCTATCGCTTCGGGTTCGAGTGGGCGCGTATCGAGCCGTCCGACGGGGAGTTCTCCCGCGCCGGGCTCGATCACTACCGGCGGATGGTGGACACCGCGCTCGACCTCAGCCTCGCGCCGGTCGTCACCCTCCAGCACTTCACGCTCCCCCGCTGGTTCGCCGAGTCCGGCGGCTGGCTCGCCCCCGGCGCCGCGGACCGGTTCGCCCGCTACATCGAGTTCGTCGCCCCGGCCCTGCGCGACGTCGAGTGGGTGTGCACCATCAACGAGCCCAACATGCTCGCGGTGTTCGCGAGCGTCCGGGAGGCGGCCATGAAGGCCCTGGCGGCCGATGCCGGGCAGGCCGCCACCGAACTCGGCGGACTCATGGCGGACATCCGGCCGGACGCCGCCGTCGCCGAGAACCTGGCCGCCGTGCATCGCCGGGCCGTCGAAGTCGTGCGTGGGACGACGGGCGCGAAGGCGGGCTGGACCATCGCCCAGCAGTCGTTCGAGCCCACCCCGGGCAACGAGGAGGTGTTCCGGCGCGTGCACCGGGACTGGGAGGGGTTCTACCTGGACGTCGCCCGCGACGACGACTTCGTCGGGGTGCAGGCGTACACGAGCCAGCCCGTCGACGCGAGCGGCCCCGTGCCCCACCCGGAGCACCCCGACAACACCATCACCGGATGGGCCTACCGCCCGGACGCGCTCGGCATTTCGCTCCGGCGCGCCTGGGCGGAGGCCGGCGGGGTGCCCCTCCTCGTCACCGAGAACGGTATCGCCACCCCCGACGACTCCCGTCGCATCGCCTACACCGGGGAGGCGCTGCGGCACCTCCAGGACGCGGTGGACGAAGGCATCGACGTACGCGGCTACCTGCACTGGTCCGCGCTCGACAACTACGAGTGGGGCCGGTACGCGCCCACCTTCGGTCTCATCGCGGTCGACCGCGAGACCTTCAGCCGTACCCCCAAGCCGAGCCTCGCCTGGCTCGGCGCCTGCGCCCGCCGCAACGGTCTCGTCTGACCGCGTCTCACTCACCCACTTCCCTGGGGCCAACGATGTCGCTGCCACCGGATTCGCTCTCCGCCGGTTCCCTCTCTCCCGATTCCCCTCCTTCTGATTCCGTCCCTTCCGATTCCCTCCCGACAGAAGACGCGGGCACCGGGACGGCCTCGCTGGCGGGCGGACAACTGCCCCGCGAGCTGCGCCGGTTGTTCCTCGCCGCGCCCTGGGCGTCGGCGCTCGCGCCGATCGCCTACGGAGCGTCCACCTTCTTCTTCGCCCTCCAGGTACAGCTCATGGAAGGCGAAGAGGGAAAGGTCGCCGGGCTCGCCGTGGTGAGCACCCTCGCGGCCGTGGCGGCGATGGTCGCGCAGCCTGTCATCGGTGTCCTCTCCGACCGGACCCGTTCGCGGTTCGGCGCCCGTCGGCCGTGGATGCTCGTCGGCGGGCTCATCGGCTCCGTCGCGCTGCTCACCACCGGCCTGACTTCGAGCCTCGCGGCGCTGACCGTCTGCGTGATGGTCATCCAGTTCGGCCTCAACGCCTTCCAGGGACCGCTGGCCGCAGTACTGCCGGACCGTGTGCCCGAGCGGTTCCGCGGCCGGTACTCGACCGGTGCCGGCCTCGGCACGATCCTCGGCGCGGCCGTCGGACCGCTCGTCGGTTCGCTCTTCGCCGAACGGATCACCCTCGGCTACCAGGTTCTCGGCGGCGTCGTCTTCCTCGGCATCGTGCTGTTCGTCGTCTTCGTTCCTGATCGCGACAACCGCGGCGAGCCGCGCGAGCCGTTCTCGCTCCGCGCCTTCGTCACCGCCTTCTGGGTGAATCCCGTGCGTCACCCCGACTTCTTCTGGGGCTTCCTGGGCCGGATGCTGCTGTTCGGCGGCTACTACATGCTCAGCACGTACAACCTGTATCTCGCGCAGCAGTACATCCGGCTCTCGCTCAAGGAAGCGACCGACATCGTCCCGCTTCTCGGCCTCGTCGCACTGCCCGGGATCATTCTGGCCACGGCGATCGCCGGGCCGCTGTCCGACCGGATCGGCCGCCGCAAGCCGCCGGCCCTGATCGCCGGGCTGCTCATCGCGGGCGGCGCGACCATCCCGCTCGCCATGCCGACGGTCGCGGGCCTCGTGGTCTCCAATGCGATCGTCGGCGCCGGATTCGGGGCGTTCGTCGCAGTGGACCAGGCGCTGATGAGCTCGGTCCTGCCCAACGCCGGCGACCACGGCAAGGACCTCGGGATCCTCAACCTGGCCGCGACACTCCCCGGCACCATCGCGCCGGTCGCGGCGGGGGCCGTCGTGACGGCGTTCGACAGCTACGCCGCGCTCTATCCCGTCGTCGGCGTCGTCGCCACCCTCGGCGCCCTCTGCATCCTCCCCATCCGCAGCGTCCGCTGACCTGTTTTCCCCTTCCCCTCGTTCTCCCTCCCTCGCCTCAAAAGAAAGCACAGACGCGACATGACGTTCACCTCGCCCCGCTTTACCGAGTTGGTCGACCGGCTCAGCCTGGAGCAGAAAGTCCGCCTGCTCACCGGCGCGTCGGTCTGGTCGCTGCACGACGAGCCCGCGGTCGGGCTCCGCTCCATCGTCGTCTCCGACGGGCCCAGCGGCGTCCGCGGCACGGCCATGGACGACCGCGACCCGTCCGCGAGCCTTCCGGCGGCCTCGGCGGTAGCCGCGACCTGGGATCTCGACCGGATACGACGCCTCGGCGCGCTCATCGCGGCCGAGGCCCGCCGCAAGGACGTCGACGTCGTCCTCGGCCCCACCGTCAACCTCCACCGCTCCCCGCGGGGCGGGCGTCACTTCGAGGCGTTCAGCGAGGACCCGTTCCTCACCGGCGAGCTCGGCGCCGCGTACGTCAGCGGCGTCCAGGCGCACGGTGTCGCGACGACCGCGAAGCACTACATCGCCAACGACAGCGAGACGGACCGGATGACCGTCAACGTGCGCGCCGACGAGAAGACCCTCCGCGAGCTCTACCTCGCCCCGTTCGAGCGGATGGTCGAGGAGGGCGCGTGGCTGGTGATGTCCTCGTACAACTCCGTGGACGGCGTGACCATGTCCGCGAACCCGCTGCTGCGCTCGCCGCTGAAGGAGGAGTGGGGCTTCGACGGCGTCGTCATCTCGGACTGGACCGCGGTGCGCGACACCGAGCCCTCGGCGCGGTCCGGCCAGGACCTCGTCATGCCCGGCCCGCAGGGGCCGTGGGGAGACCTCCTGGTCGAGGCGGTCCGCGCAGGCCGCGTCCCCGAGGCGGCGATCGACGAGAAGGTGGCCCGGCTACTGCTCCTCGCCGAACGCGTCGGAGCCCTCGCCGAGAACCCGGCCACAGGGCCCGACGCCACGCCGGACACCATGCCGGTCGCCACTCCGGTCGCCACTCCGTTCGCCCCCTGGGACGACGCCGAGATCGCGGCCCTGCTGCGCGAGACCGCCGCCGACGGCATGGTCCTCGTCCGCAACGACGGACTGCTGCCCCTCGCGGGCGACGGCGGCGACCGTCCGCGCGTCGCGCTGATCGGGCAGCATGCCCTCCGCTCCCGTAATCAGGGCGGCGGGTCGGCCACCGTCTTCCCCGCGTACGTCGTCACTCCCCACGACGGGCTCCGCGAGGCACTGGGCGACGACGTCGTCTCGTACGCCCCCGGGCTGCCGCCGGTGGATGAGCTGCGGCCGCTCGGCCGCGCCTCGGTCGTCGACCCGGTCACGGGCGAGAACGGCGTGCGCGTGCGCTATCTCGACGCCGACGGGAACGTCTTCGACGAGGAGGTGTTCCCCAGCGGCCGTCTCGCCTGGCTCTTCGACGCCAAGCTGATGGCGGCCGCGGAGGTGGAGATCACGACCCGTTTCGTCGCCACGCGCGACGGACGGCATGACCTCGGCTTCGCGGGGCTCGGCCTGCTGCGCTTCGAGCTCGACGGACGGACCGTGCACACCAGCCCGGTGCTCCCGGACCAGCAGGACATCGTGGTGGCCGTCCTTAACCCCCCGAACCGCGTCCACGAACTCGACCTCCGCGAGGGGCAGGGCGTCGACATGCGCCTGGTGTTCACCCCCTCCTCCGCGGAGAGCGCCGCCTTCGCGCTGATCACCCTCGGCGAGAAGGACGTCTTCGGAGACCCCGCCGAGGAGCTGGAACGAGCCGTGGCGCTCGCGGCGGAGAGCGACATCGCCGTGGTGGTCGTGGGTACGACCGAGGCGATCGAGTCGGAGGGCTTCGACCGGCCCGGGCTCTCCCTCCCCTCGGGGCAGGACGAGCTGGTCCGCCGTGTCCGCGCCGCAAACCCCCGTACAGTTGTCGTGGTGAACTCCGGCGCGCCGGTCACGATGCCGTGGCTGGACGAGGTCTCCGCGGTGGTCCTTTCGTGGTTCCCCGGACAGGAGTTCGGGCACGCGCTCGCCGACGTCCTCACCGGTGCCCGTGAGCCCGGCGGGCGGATGCCCACCACGTGGGCGGCACGGGAGGAGGACGTCCCCGTCTGGAACGTCGACCCGGCCGAGGGCCGCCTCGACTACACGGAGGGCGTCCACATCGGCTACCGCGCGTGGCTGCGGCAGGCCGAGCGCGGCGGGGCCGCGCCGGCCCTCCCCTTCGGCTCCGGACTCGGCTACACGACGTGGGAGCTCGGTGAGCCGCGTGTCCGGGAGGACGGCCGTACGCGGGTCGTCGAGCTCGACGTCACCAACACCGGAAGCCGCTCCGGCAAGCAGGTCGTACAGGCGTACCTCGCGCGGCCTGGCTCGTCGGTGGAGCGGCCGGCCGCGTGGCTCGCCGGGTTCGCCGTCGTACGGGCCGCCGCCGGCGCGTCCGTACGCGCGCGCATCGAGCTCCCTGAGCGGGTCTTCCGCCACTGGGACGAGAAGGCGCACGCCTGGGAGGTCGAGACCGGAGCGTTCGAGCTGCGGATCGGCACCTCGATCGCGGACCTCACCCACACGACCGTCGTCACGGCACCCGACACCGACACCGACACCGAGGCCTGATCCGTCGTGACCACACCGAACCCAAACACCCTCCTCCTGCCGAAACCGCAGCACGTCGCAGCCGGGGACGGGGCCTTCCGACTCACCCGCACAACGACCCTCGTCGCCGCCTCATCCGAACTCCTCGCACCGCTCGGCCTCTTCGCCGGGCGGCTGCGGACCGGGACGGGTATCGCCCTCCCCTCTCCCGTCGTGGGCGGCGAGGCCCCCGGAGGCGTCCTCGCCGAGGTCGACCCGGACCACCCCGCGTTCGTCGGCATCACGCCCTCGCGCGGTGTGGTCCCTTCCGGGGAGGACCACGGCACCGAACGCCATGTGCTGGAGGTCTCCCCCGAGGGGATCCGCGTGACGGGCGCCTCGCCGGCGGGAGTCCACCGGGGCCTGACGACGCTCGCCGCGCTCGCCGAGAGTGCCCCGGCGGAGGCCGGCGCTGTCGAACTGTCCGCGGTACACGTCACGGACGGACCCGCGCTGGCGTGGCGCGGGCTCTCGCTCGATGTCGTACGGACGGTCTTCTCGGCGGACGAGGTGCGCCGGGTCATCGACCTCCTGGACCGGTACAAGTTCAACGTCCTGCACCTCCACCTCACCGATGACCAGGGGTGGCGGCTGGAGACGCCCTCGCGTCCCGCGCTCACCGCGAACGCCGAGCCGGGCACGTTCTTCACGCGGTCGCAGTACGCGGATCTCGTCGCATACGCCGCCGCACGCTTCATCACGGTCGTGCCCGAGATCGACATGCCGGGGCACAGCCGGGTGGCGATCGCGGCCTGTCACGGGCTCTCCGACGGCGAGGTCGCCCCGGCTCCGGCGAGCCTGGAAGAACTCCTGGCGCAGGTGCACGACGGCTCGTTCGCACCGGTGTGGCTCGACCCGGAGAGGGCGGAGGTACGCTCGTTCGTGCGCGATGTCCTCGCCGATCTGGCCGCCGTCACCCCCGGCCGGTACCTGCACATCGGCGGTGACGAGGCGTTCGGCATGCCGGCGGAGGCGCACGCCGCCTTCGTGACGTACGCGCGGGGCGTCGTACGGAAGCTGGGCAAGGAACCGGTCGGCTGGCAGGAGACGGTGCGCGCGGAGGGCGGGCCCGGCGAGCTGGTGCAGTTCTGGATTGACGACAACATGCCTCTCGACCCGGAGAACCCCTTCCTGGCCGCGCTTCCGCCGGTGCTGGTCGCGCAGCTGACGGAGACCTTCGCGGAAGCGGCGGGCGACGCCGACCGACTGAGGGCTTCGCGCGCCCGCGTCATCGTCTCCCGTACGGGCAACGCCTATCTCGACCGCCCCTACGCCGAGGTGGCGCGGGATGCGGAAGCCGAGTCCCGCAGGCAGCGCCTCGGGCTGCCGACGTATCCGCCGGTCACGCTCGAAGACGCCTACACCGCGCCGATCCCCGGCATCGACACCGACGAGGGGTACGAGGTCGTCGGCTTCGAAGCGGCGGTCTGGTGCGAGACGGTCACGGACATCGACGACCTCACGTTCCTCCTCCTGCCCCGCCTCCCGGGCATGGCCGAACGGGCCTGGACCCCGGGCTCGGGCCAGAACTGGCCCGAGTACCGCCGACGCCTGGCCGCCCAGGCACCGGCCTGGCGTCGACACGGACTGATGTGGTTCCCGGCGCCGTCGGTCGACTGGCACTGAGCGGGGTACGACTCCGGTCCTCCTGGGCCTGCCCTCCCGGCCGCGGGAGCTCAGCCCCGCGCGGCTCAGTCCCCTGAGGTCGCCGGTTCGCGGAAGCGGGGGCGGGTCACGAGGTCATCGTGGGCGCAGTCCAGGGCGCACGAGCGGGTCGGCCTCCGGAGGGACGGGGTACCTGATCCCCGCTCGCGTCATGAGAACGCGGTGTTCAGCGGCACATCACGTGCAGGGTGACGAAACTGGACTGCCCGGCCATCGACACGGAAGACTGCAGCACCAGGGCCTCCTGTTGTTGCTCGGTGATTCGACACCAACGAGCTGTTCAGGAGGCCCTGCTCGTATGCGCCCAGCGCCCTGCGACCACTCAATCGAGACTCCCGTTCGACGGACACCGCTCAAGATCGGAACGACAACAGCTACTCATTCCTGAGACAGCGCCACCTGCCCTGAGGTAAGACGGACGGAGCCAGTGCGCGGCCGTCGCGGCGTGGGGATTCCAGTCGGGCGATCAGCAGGATCGGTGGGTGGCCGAGAGGTTCACTCATGGCGATGCGCTTGAGCTGCTAGACATCGCCGCCCCCTGGCACCCCCATCTGCACTGAAGAGGTGACGGCCACCCGTCGGCGCCCTGATCCGCCGGGCAGGCCCTGGCCAGCTCTCCGATGGACGTACAAAGATCGCTATGTGACTGATGACGAACTGTTCGAGGCCGTCCGCGCTCGCGTGAAGGCGGGACGGCCCACCGACTCGACCGCAACATTGACGACGCCCGAACCCGCCTCGCTGGACACGGTCGAGGACGCGGAGCGCACAATCGGCTTCCGGCTGCCGCCGCTGGTCCGTCGTCTCTACCTGGAGATCGCCGACGGCGGCGTCGGCCCGTTCCTCGGCTTCTCGCCTCTGAACGACAAAGAGCTGGGCATGGTCAACGGCTATCTCGACTACCTGAACGCCGAGCTGGCCCCAGAGGATCCGCCCGCCCCGCCGCCAGGCGTGCTGTTCTTGTGCGACTTCGGCTGCGTGATGTGGGTGCTGCTCGACTGCCGCCATCCCGAGGGCCAGATGTGGTGGTGGGAGGAAGGCGACCGCCACAAACTCGACCTGACCTTCCCCCAGTGGATGCAGGCATGGCTAGACGGGCACCTAACCCACAAGTACATGGAGGCAAGGAAGCTGCGGGACGAATCCTGGGTCGGACCGTGGGCCGACGAGCAGCCTTAGAGCGTCCGGCAGTAGGCGTTACTTCAGCCTGCGGGTGGTGGCGCGGCCGCCTTCAAGGTGACGTCGAAGGCGTTCTCGGACTTCGTCGAGGCAGCGGCCCGCGGCTCGCGCTGACGCATACAGCGGCACAAAACAGGGAGGCGCCCCGCCCGGGCCGCCCGCCCGGGGGCCCCCCAACGAGCCCCGGCGGGGGCCGATTAAAAGCCCCGGGAGGGCCCCAGCGGGGCGGGCCGGGCGGGCGCGGGC
>NZ_JBHVFU010000073.1:23729-38493 GCF_042801455.1 Streptomyces sp. NPDC057565
CCCTTTTTTAATGATCCGGCCACCACCTATATATACACTGTAAATTTGGTCGGCTGCTTCTTTTTTTTATTAGACACTGGACCAATACCCGGCAAAAAACCGGGGGGGCGCCCGGCGGGCACCGCGGGCGGGGCGCCTCCATCGCTTCCCCTGGCGGGACCTATTCCACCGAGGCGATCGCCGTCTCGCGGGCGGCCGTCTCCGTGCCGTCGGCGAGGGTGGCGGTCACGCGGTAGTACGTGGTCGTGCCCTTGGGCATGGTGGTGTCCACGTACGACCAGCCGGTGATGTCACCGCGCGTCTGGACGTCAACCTTGTCGAAGACGTGGGTCGACCGGTTCCAGCGGTAGACGGCGAAGCCGGTCACCCTGCTGCCGTTGGCGCCCGTGTCGCTGCCCAGCCACCAGCGGACCGAGCCGTACACGTCGCCGTTGAGGTGGCCGAGCGGGTTGTCGCCCACGGCCGGGCCGGCGTCGATGTCGGGGCGCAGGTCGAGCTCGGTGACGTCCTGGACGGAGGCGCCGGTCTCGGGGGTGAGCCGGTTGCCGTACTGGTCGACGGCGACGACGCTGTAGCGGAGCTGCTCGCCATCGGCGACCGTACGGTCGAGGAGGTGGGTCTCCGTGAACTCCTGGGGCCTGAGGGTCCAGGAGTCGATGAGCGGCTGGTAGACCCACTCGCCGTCGACGAGGGTGCCCCGCATGATGCGGTAGTGATCGAGACCGGGGTCGTCACTGGCGTCCCAGCTCAGCGAGACGCCGTTCTCCCGGGCGGTGGCGGTCATGCCCGTCACCGGGGGCGGCGGGGTGCTGTTCCCCGCGACGGCGACCGGCATCTCGACAGAGGGGGTGCCCCCGTTCCCCGCGCCGTCCACAGCCACGACCGTGTAGTAGTACGTGGCGCCCGGCGGCGGGGCCGCCTCCGTGAAGGACGTGCCCTGGATGCCCTTGGCGACCTCCACGACCGTGCGCCCGCTCTCCGTGCGCGGCTTGTTGTAGCGCAGGACCGTGTACCCGACGAAGTCCTCGCTGGTGGCCTCCGACTTGTCCCAGGTCAGCGTGACCCCGCGCTCGTCCTCGACCGCCGTCGCGTTGTACGCGGTGTTCACGGGACCCGTCTTGTCCCGCGTGTAGAACTCCGCCGTGCCGGAAGCCGCCGACTCGTTGCCGTGCGTGTCGACCGCCGTGACGGCGTAGTAGTACGTGTCCCCGGTCTGCGGCAGCGGCTGCTCGTACCAGGAGCCGCTGAGCGGCTTGTCGCCGTTCAGCCGGTTCGCCGCGGTGAGCGCGACCGGCCTGCCGGTGGTGGAGCGGTACACGTTGTACCCGGCGAGGTCCGCCTCGGTGTTCCCGTCCCAGGAGAGGCTGACCTTCTCGGAGTAGTCGGGCTTCCAGTTGCCCTCGAGACCCGTCGGCGCCGTGGGAGCGCTCTTGTCGACGGTGGTGACGGGTTTGTCCGCCGTACCCGCGGACTCATTGCCCGCCTTGTCGTAGGCGCGGACCTCGTAGTAGTAGACCGCGCCGTTCTTCGGCAGCGTGGTGTCCGTGTACGAGGTGGAGGTCGTCGTGGCCAGCGGCTTGGTGCCGTACGAGGTGCCCTGGAGCCGGCGGTACACGCGGTAGCCCGCGAGGTCCATCTCCTTGTTGGCCGTCCAGCGGAAGTTGGCCCGGTACGAGGAGTCGTACGCGAGGGAGGTGCCGGTGGGCACGAGGGGCTTGACCTTGTCGACGGTGGCGGACGTGCGGGGCAGGTAGTCCGCCTTGACGTTCGCGGCGCCCGTCCAGTTGACGAAGTCGAAGCGGAGGGTGTGCGTCCCGGACGGGATGGTGATGTTGACGGTCTTCGTCTGGGTCGTCGAGACGTTCGTCCAGATGTCGACCTTGCGCGTGCCGTCGAGGTAGACGCGCAGGCCGTCGCGGGTCGCGACGGGGATCGAGAACGGGCCGCCGGAGCCGAAGTCCCGGGTGACCGTCCAGCGCACGCCGAAGTAGTTGCTGGGCAGCCCGGCGGCGGGGGCGCCGGTGCCCCAGTTCTGATCGATCTTCGAATCGCAGTCGGTCTTCTTCGGCGTACCGGAGAAGGTCGTGTTCGCGTAGAACTGCCTTTTGAAGACGGGCGACTTACAGGTCACGGTCGCCGTGGCGGCACCGGCGGCGGACGTGCAGGTGAGCAGGGCTCCGGTCGTCGCGAGGACGGTGGTCGCGGCGAGCGCGGACGCACGAGTGGCTCGGGTCATGCCTTCCTTCGTTCTGGGTCGGCGGTGGGAAGACGGCGTCTTCCCACCGCCGACCCAGACCTTCGGGAAGGGCGGGGGGTTGTGCGGGTTTCGGGTGTGGCGTCCCTCACATAGGGCGTGGGGGCGGGTGTCGTGTTCGTACGGGTACGCCACGGGCCGCCGTACCAGGGCTTCGAATACCCGCTGTGCGGGGCGGTCCCCTGTCAGTAAGTGTCGGGGCCGCCATGTGCAAAGGCATTGGAAAGGCGGTCCCACGCAACGTGCGATCGGAGCGCGGGACCGCCAAGCCCCGCTGTCCTGTCGAGCCGGGCAATGGGACCGTACGGATGCTGTGCCGGAGCCCGCACTCCCAGTGGCGCAGCAGAGTGACGGAGGCACGCACCTGGGTGCAGCTCGTCACGTCAAGATGGGAGTCGCGCTCTCCCCCACGCTGTGCCAGCCGTCCAGAAGCAGATCCGGAGCCTGTGCGAAGCCCCTAGGTCACCACCACCGACGACGCGGTCGATCTCGTCGCCGCCCTCACCGGCGGCGGCCGCCGCTGTGAGAACTGGATCAGCAAGTGCCCGCGGCTCAGAACGTTGATCCGCGGGCCTCACGATCATGCCCCGAGCCCGAAGCTTGTGTCTCGCGCTCGGCGGTATCCGGCAGTCGGATCCCATCCCACTGGTCAAGCACCACGTGCTCACCGGACCTTCGCCGGTCGACCGGGTGGCTCTGTCCGCGAGAACGGGCAGCGGATGTACGCCGGTTTGGGAGGCAGCAGCCGCCCGAGAGGGAATCGAAATGTTCACGGGTTTCGACAGCAGCACAGGCACGGAGACGTTGCTGCTGGGGGCGCGATGGCCGACGCCGTCGGGGTCTAGTGCTCCGACCGCATCGATGCGCCAGCCGGCACGGTACTGCGGACTCACCGCCCATGCGGCGCGTCCGACGTCACCGGGGACGTACGCGCCCCCGACCGTCCGGATAAACGGATGGTCGGGGGCGAGCGTGACGCGGCACGATGCTCCGCATGACATTGCCCACCCCCGAGCTGCACACCGCCCGCCTGCGACTGCGGCCGTTCACCGACGCCGACGCGGCGCCGCTCTACGCGCTGCACAGCAGCGCCCACGTGCTGCGTTACTGGGACTCCCCGCCGTGGACCGAACCGGCCCGCGCCCAGCGCTTCATCGCGACCTGCCGGACGATCGAGGAGGAAGGCACGGGAGCGCGGGTGGCCATCGACCGCGTCTCCAACGGCGCGTTCATCGGCTGGTGCGGCCTGACCAGCTGGAACCCGGACTTCCGCAGCGCGTCCCTGGGCTACGTCTTCGACACCGCCGCGTGGGGCCACGGCTACGCCACGGAGACCGCGCACGCCGTCCTGCGGTGGGCGTTCGACGCCCTGGACCTGAACCGCGTCCAGGCCGAGACCGATACCCGCAACGTGGCGTCCGCCCGGGTCCTGGAGAAGCTCGGCTTCGTCCGCGAAGGCACCCTCCGCGAGGACTGCGTCGTCAACGGCGACGTCTCCGACTCCTGGGTCTTCGGCCTCCTCCGCCGCGAGTGGCACCCGACGGCCACGCCGACGGCCGGCCGCTAGGACCGAGACCCGCCCGCCTTTCGGACCGCACCCCACCGAGCTCACCGTGGGCCGCTCCGGCAAGCTCAACGTCTTCGCTTGCCCCACTGATCCCGACCATCCGCACCGCTGGAGCATCCAGTAGCTCGTAGGGTCCGCCTGGAGCGGCAACATTCTCATCGGCGTGCGCGGGTGCTGTCGCTTCTCGAGAACATCGAACACGCCGCGGCCCGGGTGCCTCCCGAAGCACTGAATAACTGCTGTCGAAACCGGGGTTCTGGCTCAACTTCTGTGCTGCGGTCACACTGGGTGAATAGTTGATGTCTGGGGGCACGGAGGATCCGTAGGCCAGAGCGATGTCTCCCCACCCGGGCCGCTTGTCCCGTCGCCCGGCCACACAGAACAGTGTTCCGCCAGGTGACGGGCGCGCAGCTCGCGAGCTGCGATGTCGTCCGCGTTCTCCAAGCCGCTGATGTCCTGGCCCCATGCTTTCATCGCGTCCAGGACGAGCTCTCGGTAGTAGTTGTCGGGGCCGGCGACCAGCAGACGACGTGCGTGTTCAACCAGCTTGCCGCGGTGCACGATGAGAGCAGGGTGTTCTGCGAGGGGGATCGCGGCGACGAGAGCCGCATCGCGTATGCCCGCGCTCTCGTGGCCGAGAAGGGGATGGACTGCGGAGAAGATCGCCGGGCGCAGGTCTCGGAACGCGCGCATCTCCCGGTATTCGTCGAGAAAACCCTTACCGAAGTGGCGCTCGCCGATGGTGACGCACTCGTCGGCGGCGTCGTAGGCAATGTTGCTGAGCCCTGCAAGCAGTCTCACGAGGGTCGGGCGGTGCGGTGGCCGGTCGGCATCGTGGCCGAAGTCGCCTGTCGCGATGACAGGGTGGTCGAGGATGGCCGCGACGTACAGTGCTATGGGCGCGGCGGCCTCGTAGATGGTGTTCTGATCATTCACTGCCCTGAATGCGTCATCGGCAGCGGCCGATCTGACGTCCGGGTCGGGGTCGAGGAGGCGCACCAGCACGGCTGGCAAGGCTTTTCCAGTCCCGTACGCGGTGGCCAGCGACGCCCAGTCCGTACCGTCCAACAGGTCTTGGAAGTGCGGTAGCTCGTCGAGTTGAGGGCTCTCGGTCCACCTGGGGTTGCTGGTCACAGCCGGAGGCTACAGGCCATCGAGTCGGTGGTGTGCACGGCTGGAAATGCCATCCGTCACTGAACGTGGCCGCATCACAGAAGCTGAGCCAGAACCCGAGTTTGAGCAGCGTTTGTACACCACTTCGGGTTCTGGCTCAAGTTCCGTGGTCCGTGACTGTAGGTAACCGCTTAGATCTCGAAGAGGGCTTCCTCTTGTGGCGGGATTGGAGGGTCAAGGACATCGCGAAGGCGGGTAATGCCCTGGCGCCACTTCGAGCCATTAGCAGCTTCGGCCCACTGCTCGGCGAGTTCAGACAGCTCGGAGACGACTTGGTCCAAGGCGTCGACGGCGAGCATTCGAAGGTCTGCGGGCAACTCCGGTAGCGGTTCTGATGGACCGTAGTTCGAACACGCAGGTTCGCTGTCAGGGTGCTGTGCGACGACCAGGGCGGCCGCGGCCACTGCTCGCTCACCGTCGGAGGTATCCAGATGGTCAGCAGGGTCGGCGGCGCGTTTGAGTGCACCGCGGATCATAGATTCGCGTTCTTCCAGTGCTGCCTCGTCCAGGTCACCCCCGAAGTCGGCGGCGGTGTCGTTGTCGAAGGGGTCGATGTCCCAGGTGCCCATGTCTCTCCTCGCATGGCCGTCTGAGGGGTGAGGCCGGAATACGAGCGAAACGTGCCACGGCCTTGTTCCGCCGCTGGTAGAGGCCAGCGCGGGTCGCCTTGATAGGGATCGCCATTGTGCTGGTCGGTCTGGCTGTCACTGGCATCAGCGCGGGAACGGTGTTCTCCATCATCGGCGTGGCCGCAGTCGTAGCGATCACCGGCCTCATCTGGTGGTACGGGACGGCCTGGGCCATCAACAAGGTCAGAATCCTCTGGTCCAAGGCATCAAGCAGGTCCGGGAAGAGCGGACAACCGACATTCCGTCATGGGCACGTGGCAAGGGGAAGAGGGGAAACGAAACGACAATGAATGCCGTAGACCGGATATTCAAGGAACACTACGGCCGGCTGCCCACCGCGAAGGAGCGCAGGTCGGGCGAGTGGAAGCAGATCGAAAAGCACCTCAATCGCAAGTAAGGAAGCTGGAGTGGCCCGAAAGAAACTGCCGCGAGGATATGCGTGGCCTGTGACGCACAGTGAAATGCGGGATGCGATCGAACCTGTGTCGGCCAAGATCGTGGATCTCACGTTCGGTTCGTCGATCATTGGAGACACATCCGAGATCATGGTTGCCCTATGGACTGCGGCCCAGTCAAGGACTTACGGAGGCGGCGTGCATCCGGGATCCGTGGGGTTCTGGGTCTCGGTGTATCCCGTTCGCATCGAACGCAAGCAGGCGGCGAGGAGAGCGCTCCTCGAAGAAGGGGTACCCGGCATGTTGGCATGGATGAAGGGGCCTCTAGTTGCCAAGGAAGGATGGCAGGCAACAGATCACACAAGAGTATGGACCTTCAGGGACGGGAATCTGAAGGTCACTGACATTAAGTGATCTCCTTCTGTCAATGGCATAGGGGGCACTGACCCTTCAGTTGTAGTTCAGTGATCAGGTTCGTCGGGTAGTTCCCGGTCATGGACGATTGGTTCGGCGACGTTACACAAGTCGCCCGGTGGGACGCTCAGTTGGAGGAGTTACTGCTGCAGATCGGCGATGTCTTTCCGCGCGCGGATCTGCGGCGGCGGGCGCCGGCGTGTGTGCGCGGGCTGCTGGGCCAGGTCTCCCGCCCTGGCCGCTGGTGTGTGGCACGTTTGCTCGTATTCCGATCCCACCCCTCTGAGGATCGTCGCACTGGCCATCGACAGTGAGGTCAGGAGGCAAGCAGTACCCGCTTACGCAGGAGCTTGAAGCCGGCGCGTCCGTACATCTGCCGCTTGATCATTTTCACGCGGTTGACGTGGCCTTCCACGACGCCCGAGCTCCAGGGCAGGGTCAGGCCGGCGGTTACGGCCGCGAGGTCACGTTCGAGGCCGTTGATAAAGGTATGCATGCTGGGCAGGTCGTCGGCCCGGACCGCTGCGATCCACTCGGGGAGCAGTTCTCCCTGGAGTTTGGTGAGCATCTGTCCGAAGGAACGGACGTGCCCGGCAAGGGCATCCAGCTCGGGGCAGTGGGCCAGAACGGACTTCAGCTTCAGTCGCTCCTTCTCCGCAAGGGCGTCCGGGTGGGTCAGGATCCACCCGGCAACAGTCCTGGGCGATGGCGGCCGGCCTTCCGGCGCTGCGTCCCGGAAGGGTCGAAGGTATGCACGGACGGCCCCGTATCCACCGGAGTATCCGTGGTTCTGGATCTCCTTCCAGAGGGTCCAGGCGTTCGTGCAGCCCTCGGCCCACCGCTCGTGCAAGTACGGCTTGAAGTCGTCGAGCTTCGTCCTGCGGTTCTGCCACTGTCCCTGGAAAAGGTCTTCCGGGCTTGCCGCGTCGGCCAGGCGCTGCACAGTTCGGTAGGTCATCCGGAGTTCGCGGGCGACCGCCCGGCGACTGTGCCCTTCGTCGAGCATGCCGTGGACGATCGCGTGCTTCTCGCGGGTACGGTCGGCGAACCGGTGTCCAGTCGGCCAGGGTGACGCGCCAGCTTCGGGAGCCGGAGGCGCGGTGGCACTCTCGGAACCGGGCACCGCGAATGGCACTCGCAGGCAGGCTCGATGGCGCGATACGCATCGCTCGGCAGCTTCGCCGAGGTTGCGCCAGAGATGGAAACGGTCGGCGACCTGCACCGCTGTGGGAGCCCCGGTGCTGGCACCTTCGGCGAAGAAGGGGGCACGGTCGCGACAGACCACCTCGACCCCAGGACACTCAGCAAGCCAGGCGGCAACGGTGGCTGCCTCACGGTCCGGCAGCAGATCCACGGGCCTGCGGGTTTCGACGTCGACCAGCACAGTCCCGTAGATGCGGCCCTTGCGCATCGCGTACTCGTCGACACCCACCACCCGCGGTGACGAGGGTTGCGGGTCAGGGATTGCGTCGATCAGCCGAAGTACCGTGCTGCGGCTCACGGAGATGCCGAAGACATCTGCGAGGCGGGCTCCAGCGCGGCCGGCCAAAGCGAGACCCACTTCGGCCAAGGCCGAACGCAGCCGCTCAGTCCGCTGAGCATGACGTCGAGTCAATCCAGGCACCTGTTCAACAAAGGTCTGCCGCCCGCAGGAGGTGTCCGCGCAGATGAACCGGCGGACCCGCAGGCGCAGCACTACACGCCTTCCAACGCTGGGTAGGTCAGCGGGGAATCGCAGGTAGGACCCATGAATGCGGTTCGACCACCTTCCGCAGCCCGGACACTCAGCACCAGACGACTTACGCGCGACCCCAATCCAGATCGCCTCGCCGTCGTCCTCCGCCGACACAACCGCCACCTCAGGATCCGACAGGAACAGGAGCTCTTCCAGCCGGAGCAGCACTTCGTCCACGGCTCCGGACTCTCGGGCACAGCACAGCAGCCATGGGGTATTTCAGGACGATCGAGGAGAGCCAAAACGAAGATCAACAGTTACGGAGCGTGGATGCACCACAGAACTTGAGCCAGAACCCCACTTCGGGAGGCGGTCCCGCGCCCCACAATCGAACAGCAATCTCGTCTTGCGGCCAGACCTTCCAGGTCCCCAGAGAGCTAGCACAGGGGGTACGTGTGTTTGATCGCCAAAGACGCAGCTGCCAAAATCATCTGCTGCAGTGACAGGCTGCCGCCGAGGCGGTCTGGTGAGCAACGGATAACGGGGAGTGCAGTGTTGAGGTTTCGCATAGGTCCGAGTGCAGCAGTGCTGGTGACGCTGGCGGCCCTCGCCACCGGCTGTGGAGGCGCCGACTCCGACGCGGCGACGACGAAGCCGCCCACCGACAGCAGCGCCGGAACGGGATCGGGCTCGGGCAGCTCGACAGTCGGCAAGGTGGACTTCGACACGGTGTTCAAGACCGAAGAGAGGTTCAAGCAGGGGCTGCCCGACCCGGCATCGATGGGTGGGTGGACCCCGCAAGACGCAAGCGCAAGAGTCGAAGAAGAGCCTGAGTCTGCGGGGCAGTGCGCTGCAGACACCGACTGGGAGTGCGCCAGAATCGCGCGTGGCAAGGCGAAGTTCGAGGCAGTCGGCGAGGAAGCCCTCTTCGAAATCACGGCTTTCGCAGACAAGAAGGCCGCCCAGGACGCTTGCCGCAAGGAGAAGACCGGGTCGGCCAAGTACACCAAGGCGCAGGTTCCCCCGGTCTCCGGCGTCGAGAGCCACGCCTACTACCGCAATGTCGGCAGCGAGAACGGTCTCTACCTCACCATGTGCCTGGGCACGGTCATCGCGGAGGTGACGCTGGCAGGGCCAAACAGCACCCTGGACCCCGCCACCGCCCATTCCCTGGCTCAGGTCTTCGTCCCCCGGATCCAGAAAGCCGCCGCTGCGTCCTGAACCACGCAGAGGCGTACACACGCGGATCGGTGTCCGCTGAGGCATCTCAACGGACACCAGCGGGTTGGCCTCGGCTCACCGCCCCCCTTGCGGAATCGAGCACCAGCTTCCCAAAAGCCGCCTCCCGAAGTGGTGTACAAACGCTGCTCAAACTCGGGTTCTGGCACACATTCCGTGACGCGTGCACGTTGAGTAGCGGGGAATGTGTTGAGAGTTCGAGGTCAAGATCGTGCACAGTAGGGGGATGCCTGAGCCCGGGTCCACCGGCTTGATGCCTGTGGATAGCTTCTCCGGAAACGAGGAAGTGCCCTGTGACCTGCGATGATGGGAGTTCTTCACGCTTCCAGCACGCACGACCACGAGGGCACTTCCGAGATGCAATCTTCCCATGCCGCAGCGAGGATCTCCGCACGGTTTGATGATCCGAATCTGGTCGTCTACGGCGGGCTGGCCCCGGTGGTGCGGCTGGCCGAGCGGTGCGCACTGCCCACACTCGTCGACGAGCACGTCCGGCTGCCGGCCTCGGAGGACGGGACTGGGGCGTTTCCCGCGGCGAAGCTGATGTCGCTGGTCGGTGGCATGGTCGCCGGGGCGGACAGCATCGATGACATGGACCGGCTGCGGCACGGTGGGCTGCCGCGGCTGTTCAGCGGGGTGCGGGCGCCGTCCACGCTGGGCTCGTATCTGCGCTCCTTCCGCCACGGGCACGTGAAGCAACTGCACGCGGTGGCCCGCCGGTTCCTGCCCGAACTGGCCGCGCATACCCCGCTGCTGCCCGGCGCCGACCAGGTGGCCTACGTGGACATCGACGACACGATGCGCCGCACCTACGGCTACGCCAAACAGGGAGCCGGATACGGATACAGCAAGGTCAAGGGCTTGAACGCGCTGATCGGGATCGTCTCCACCCCGCTGGCCGCTCCGGTGATCGCCGCCACCCGCCTGCGCAAGGGACCGTCCAACTCCGCCCGAGGTGCGGCTGCGTCCGTCGCCGAATCGATCCGCACCGCGAGAGCGTGCGGCGCGAGCGGGCTGCTGGTCGTGCGGACCGACTCCGCGTACTACGGCGCCGATGCCGTGAACGCCTGCCGGGCCCTGGGCGCCCGGTTCTCGGTCACCGTGCGGATGAACGCCTCCATCAAGGCCGCGATCGCGGGCATCGACGAGACGGCTTGGAGGCCGATCAAGTACCCCAGGGCGGTGTGGGACGAGGAGGGGCAGTGCTGGATCTCGGACGCGGAGATAGCCGAGACCACCTACACCGCCTTCACCTCCAAGCCGAAGAAGCAGCAGGTCACCGCCCGTCTGATCGTGCGCCGCGTCAAACGGCTCAACCCGCCGGCGGTGCCCGAGGGGCAGGGCACGCTCTTCGATACCTGGCGCTACCACGCCGCGTTCACCGACTCACCGCTCGCCCTGGCCGATGCCGAGCGTGATCACAGGCGGCACGCTGTCGTGGAACAGGTGATCGCGGACTTGAAGAACGGCCCGTTCGCCCACGCCCCCTCCGGGCACTTCCAGGCGAACGCCGCCTGGCTCGCGCTGGCCGCTCTCGCACACAACCTGACCCGCGCCGCCGGCGCCCTGGCGTCCGCCTTCCACGCCAAGGCCACCACCGCAACGATCCGCGACCACCTGATCAACGTGCCTGCCCGCCTGGCCCGTTCGGCCCGCCGCCTCACCCTCCACCTGCCTGAACACTGGCCCTGGGCCGACGACTTCACCCAGCTCTTCGACCTGGTGCACGCACCACCACCCACAACCTGAAGAGCCCTGACCACCCCGCCCGCAAGGGCCCGAGACCGCCGAACACGTGGAAAAGCTGGGCAGACCAGCGGGTACTCCCTGCCCGAACGGCCAGATCATCTCGCCGACCGCCAGGACACCCCCGAAACGATCACTCCGGAATCAAGCCGGTGGATCCGGGCTGAGTCGTCCTTGCCTGGTGGCTTTATCAAGCACGTGGTGCGTGTCGGCGCCACGGTGCGCCGGCCCGCGTCGGCCCGTACGGGGTTCATCGGCGACCTGCTGAAGATGTTTGAGGCCTGCGGCTGGCCCGGCGCGCCGCGCTACCGCGGAATCGACGAGGAGGGCCGCGAGGTCCTCACCTACCTCGATGGGCATGTGGCCTGGGAACCGCAGCAGCCGCTGGCCGTGTACTCCGACGAGAGTCTGCTGCGGGTCACGCAGCTTGTGCGGGAGTTCCACGACCTGACGGCAGGCACCGCACTGGCCGGATCACATGAGGTCGTATGTCATAACGACCTCGCGCCCAAGAACACGGTCTATCGACCTGTCGGCGGCGCCCTGCGCCCGGTGGCCTTTATCGACTGGGATCTGGCTGCCCCCGGCGCGCGCATCCATGATGTCGCCCACGTTTGTTGGCAGTACCTCGGACTCGGGCCGAGCGTCGAAGACGCCTCCGAAGCCGCGCGACGGTTGCGGTTGATCGCTGACAGTTACGAGCTCGTGGACCGTCGTGATCTCGTCTCTGTGATCTTGTGGTGGCAGGACAGGTGCTGGCGCGGTATTGAGGCTGCTGCGGACTCTGGAGACCTCGCGATGATCCGTCTCCGTGACGCTGGGGTAGTGACAGAGGTTCAGGAGGCGTATCAGTGGGTCTCCGATCACCGGGTCAATTTGGATCGTGCCTTGCGCTGACCAACTGGGTGCCGGTCATCTCACAAACAAGAGCTGGATATGGCTGAGTACGGGCTGCCGCTCTCGTTACGACAGCAGAACTCGTTTACGGAGAAGTTGGAAGCCAGCGCGGCCGAACATCTGGCGCTTGAGCATCTTGATCCGGTTGACGTGTCCTTCGACGACACCGGAGTTCCAGGGCAGGGTGAGGCCGGCGATGACGGCGTCACGGTCGCGGTCTATGCCTGCGGCGAGGGTGTGGATGGTGGGCAGGTCGTCCTTGCGGACGGCATCGAGCCACTCCGGTAGCCGTTCGCCCCCGCCGACCTGGCGACCAGCTGCGCGTGCTCCGTGGTCAACTCCCCGCGTCCGTCCAGCGCCAGCAACCGTGCGAGCGCCTGCTCACGCCCCAGCGTCCGCGACACCAGCGAGACCTCCTCGGCCCCTGCCCCGTTCTCACCCGGCCCGGCCATGACGTACCCCCTGGCACCGACGCCGCGTACCGGCGCACATCAGGCACGTTTCCCGTCAACCCCCAGACACAGTCCGACAGTTCACACGATCCGGGACAGACAAACCAATCCTGGAAACACGCGGCAAGCCGAGCGCTACACTCCCCCACCGCTCCGGAATCTGCACCACACCGACCAGCGGACACTCATCCCCGTGTCACCAACAGCGCATCACCCCGATGACACCACCCGCCGCATCACCCCAGACCAGACGCCCGCAGCCACCCAGTGACACCCACCACAGAACCAGTGACATCCTCATTCAGATTCGCACATCCCTCCCGCCGCCTGCTATCTCTGGCCGGCGGGCAGCGCCCTGCTCTCCTCCGAGGTCACCGCCGACGTCACTCGCTACGGACCACCCTCCCTGCACTTCGTCGGCGACTCCCACGACCTGGGGTTGCTGCTCCTGGCGGACACCCATGTCCGCCGGAACGGAGTCTGGTCGTTCACGCCGGTCAACAGCGAGCCAGCACGGCTTGCGAAGGCCATGCTCCTGGCTCGTCAATGCGGTGATCAGGAGCTGGAGCGAGCGGCTGTCACCAAGCTGCGGAACCGCGGAGAGGAACCGGTGGCTCGTCGCCCCGACTACCTGTTCCGGCAGGCCGTCGCCGACTGGTCCAGGCAATACACCAAGGCCACGGGCATCGATCTCAGTGACCTGGCCAAGCTCAAGGGGAAGCTCCCCCAGTACCCCGAGATCCCGTAGCTCCACACGGTTCCTCGGGCTCAGGAGATGATCTCGCCGTGACTGGCGTGATTACGGCATCGGAGCCCCGCTGGATAGGCCCGTTCAGCGGGCTGAGCCCGCAGCAGTTCGGCAGGCTCCTCACCGCTCCGCGGAAGGAAGAAACGGCCCCGACACGCAAGGGACGACCATGGGTCTGCCGCTGGAGGACCGCGTGCTGCTCGTCATCGCTTACTGGCGAACGAACCTGACACTGCGGCCGCTCGCTCCGTTGTTCGGGATCTCGAAGTCGGCTGCCGACCGCATCATCGCCCACCTCGGGCCGTCTCTCGCTCTGCGCCAGCGTCGGCGGTTTCGCAAGGATGCCGTGCTGATCGTGGACGGCACCTTGGTTCCCACCCGCGACCACAGCATCGCCGAGCGTTCGAAGAACTACCGGTACTCCACCAACCACCAGGTCGTCATCGACGCCGACACCCGGCTTGTCGTCGCCGTCGGCCGGCCCCTGCCAGGCAACCGCAACGACTGCAAGGCATGGGAGCTGTCCGGCGCGAAGGCCGCCGTCGGCAGGACAACCGTGATCGCTGACGGCGGCTACCGCGGCACCGGCCTGATCATCCCGCACCGCCGTGAACGTGACCAGGCCGAACTACCGGCCTGGAAAGAGGAACACAACGCCTCCCACCGCAAGATCCGCACCCGCATCGAGCACGCCTTCGCACGCATGAAGACGTGGAAGATCCTCCGCGACTGCCGTCTCAAGGACGAGAGCGTTCACCACGCCATGCTCGGCATCGCCCGCCTCCACAACCTCACCCTCGCTTGATGAGGCACAGCGTCGACATCCGATCGACATGCCGTAGATCATTTACGGGACAGCCCTTAGCCGTCGGGGATCTTCGCTACGCGGGCGTTGGAGCTGCGGACGCGAGTCCGGCACTGTGCGGCGGCCGGAAGCTCCGGTCTTGCGGGCCGTGGAACACTCTCCGGTGTGGCAGAGCCAATCGAGATCGTGACGTATGACCCTGCGTGGCCAGCGATGTTCGCCAGGACGGGTGCAGGCATGCGGGAGGCTCTCGGCGATGCGGCAGCTCGCATCGACCACATCGGGTCGACCTCGGTGCCAGGGCTGGTGGCCAAGCCAGTGATCGACATCCAGATCTCGGTCGCATCACTGGAACCAACGGACAGGTTCGTGGTGCCCCTGACAGGCATGGGCTTCGTCTACCGGGCGGACAATCCCGAACGGACCAAGCGATACTTCCGAGAACCTCCAGGCCAGCGCCGGACACACCTACACGTGCGGCAACTGGGTAGCTTCTCCCAGCAGTTCCCGTTGCTTTTTCGCGACTACCTCCGGTGCCACGCGACCGCGGCGGCAGAGTACGCAGCAGTCAAACGCCGCTGTGCAGCCGCGTTCCGCAACGACCGACCTGGCTACGTCCAAGCGAAGGATGCTTGCGTATGGGACATCGTCCGACGCGCTGACACCTGGGCCCAGTGAAGTTTCCCCGTGATCTTGGACACTCGTCGGTTATGCCGCGAGGGCGTGTTGATGCCGCTGCCTGGTCTCGGCTGGGGTGAGGTAGCCGAAGG
>NZ_JBHVFU010000074.1:0-38409 GCF_042801455.1 Streptomyces sp. NPDC057565
AGCAGAAACAACCTGCCCACCCACGGCCACCGACCGAAACCAGCTCACAAATCGATCAAGAGATCATCTTCAGAGCACGTCGGTGGATCGAGGCTTAGACGGCCCCGTGGAACTGGTTGTCCGGGCCCGGGTCTCCCGGCTTCACCGTCCAGAATGCGTCGTCCGCCGGATGGAGGGCGTACGTGTGGTCCGCCAGTTCCTGCGCCGTTCCCTCGCAAGTCTTCGGGGCGGATGATCTTTCCGACCGGTCTTTTCGAACCTATTCGGCGTCCCCTGCTCTGGTCGTGTCCATGGCCACAGCTGTCACACGATCGCCATTCGGCCGACATGGCACCTTGATTGCCCATCCGTCACATCAGCCTGTGATCGCCCCCTGTTGCACAGGAGTTGACCGGGGTACCTTCCGCAGATGCCGATACGTGCGCGGAGCACCCGTTTGACGTACAGATCGCTGGTGGTGGCGGCCTCGGCCGCCCTGATGACCGTCCTGCTCTCACCGGCAGGTGCACAGGGCGCGAGCCCGCGGGAGAGCAGAGCCGTCTACTCGTACGGGAACGCCGTCCGTGAGTCCGTCTGGGTGGACACCGGACTGGACGGCGACGGAAACGGAAAGAGCGACCGCGTCGCCGTCGACATCGTCCGGCCGCGCGAACCCGCGCAACAGGGCCGGAAGATACCCGTGATCATGGACGCCAGCCCGTACTACTCGTGCTGCGGGCGGGGCAACGAGAGCCAGTTGAAGACCTACGACACCAACGGCGACCCCGTCCAGTTCCCGCTCTACTACGACAACTACTTCGTGCCGCGCGGCTATGCCTTCGTCGCCGTGGATCTGGCCGGTACCAATCGCTCCGACGGCTGCGTCGACGTCGGCGGCCGCTCCGACATCCAGTCCGCGACGGCCGTCATCGACTGGCTGAACGGCCGGGCCCGCGGCTACACCACCCGCACCGGCACCGAACGCACCACGGCACGCTGGTCCAACGGCCGTACCGGCATGATCGGCAAGAGCTACGACGGCACCATAGCCAACGGTGTGGCGGCGACCGGAGTCGACGGGCTGCGGACCATCGTCCCGATCGGTTCCATCTCCTCCTGGTACGACTACTACTTCGCCCAGGGCGCCCCCCTCTACGACGGTGGCCCCGAATGGCTCTCCGACTATGTCGAGAGCCCCGAGGCGCGGGCGCGCTGCGCAGCCGTGCAGCAGAAACTCGTCGACGAGGCGCCCCGTACCGGCGACTGGACGGAGCTCTGGAGCGAGCGCGACTACGTGAAGGACGCCCGCAAGGTGAAGGCCAGCGTCTTTGCCGTGCACGGGATGCAGGACCTCAACGTCCGCACCAAGCACCTCGGTCAGTGGTGGGACGCCCTTGCCGCCCAAGGTGTGGAGCGCAAGATCTGGCTCTCCCAGACCGGTCATGTCGACCCGTTCGACTACCGGCGCGCCGAGTGGGTCGACACGCTGCACCGCTGGTTCGACCACTACCTCCTCGGTTACGACAACGGCATCGACCACGCACCGATGGCCGACATCGAACGCCACCCCGACCAATGGTCCACCGACAAGGTCTGGCCGCCACGCACCACCGCCGCCACCACCGTGCGCCCCGGCACCGGCACCGCATCCGGCGTCGGCACCCTCACCCGGAGGACCGCCCGGCCCGGCGCCACCGAGACGTTCACCGACGACCCGAAGCAGAGCGAGACGGACTGGGCCGCCGACCTGGACCGGTCCACGGATGCCAAGGCCGGGTTCCTCACCGCGCCGCTCGCCCACGACCTGCGGCTCTCCGGCTCGTCGAAGGTGACCGTCACCGCGACCCCGACCACCTCGACCGCCCATCTCTCGGCCGTCCTCGTCGATGTCGGCCCCGACACCATCCGGGACTACGGCGCATCCGGCGAAGGCATCAGAACCCTCGCCGATCGCACCTGCTGGGGTGCGAGCACGGCCGGCGACAGCTCCTGCTTCAAGGAGACGGCGGCCAGGACCGCCGCCGTCGACCGGACCGTCTTCAGCCGCGGCTGGGCCGACCTCGGTACGTACGCCTCCGCAGGCAAGGGCCGCCCGCTCACCCCGGGCAGGCGCTACACGATCACGGTCGATCTGGCCGCGAGCGATCACGTGGTGCCGGCCGGACACCGCCTCGCCCTGATCGTCGCGGGCACCGACCGGGACCTCATCGACCCGCCGGCCTCCACCCCCACGCTCACCCTCGATCTGGCGCGCACGTCCGCGAAGCTGCCGTTCGTCGGCGGCGCCGCAGCGTTCGTACGCGCCACCGCGAGCCCCGCGCGCGCGGTAGCCACCCCCCACGCATCCCGTCCCGAAGGCGTGGCACCGCCACGTCCCGCACTCCGTATCCCGGGAGGCAGCCGCTCATGACACTCCGTATCCCGCTCGCCCGCAACCTCGCCATCGCCGTCGCCGCGACGGCGCTGGCCGTCCCCTTGGCCGCCGCGCCGGCCGAGGCCGCGCACACCCCGCCCCGTACCGGCTTCGAAACCAGCAACGGGGCCCACTGGACCGGCCAGCCCGAGGAGCAGTCCTTCCTCGCCGCCGTCGACCAGGGCAGCGACCGGGTCTCCGTCGACCGGATCGGCACCACGAAGCAGGGCCGCCCGCTCCAACTCGTCCGCATCGGCAACCAGCGCGCGGCCACCACGGTCCTGCTGATCTGCAGTCAGCACGGCAACGAGCCGTCCGGCCGCGAGGCGTGTCTGACCACTGTCCGCGATCTCGCGTACGCAGGCGACCGGGCGACCCGCACCTTCCTCTCGCACACCAATGTCCTCGTAGTGCCCACCGCCAACCCCGACGGGCGCGCCGCGAACACCCGGGGCAACTCCGACGGCGTCGACATCAACCGCGACCACATCGCCCTGCAGACCGCCGAGGCGCGCGCCATGGCAGCGGTCATCCGCGACCGGAAGCCCGAGGTGATCTACGACCTGCACGAGTACGGTGCCACCCCGCCGTACTACGACAAGGACCTGTTCGTCCTCTGGCCCCGCAACCTCAACGCCACCGACCGGGTGCACAACGAATCGCAGACCCTGGCGGAACAGTACGTGCGGCCCACCGCCAAGGACGCCGGCTACAGCAGCGGTCTCTACGGGATCTGGACCGACCCGGTCACCGGAGACCCGATCAAGCAGACGGCGGGTGACGGACAGGAGCGCATCCTGCGCAACACCTCGGGCATCAAGCACGCGGTCGGCCTGCTCATCGAGTCCCGCGTCGATGCGCTCACCGCGGCCGAGAAGGCCGACCCGGCCCTCAACAGCCGACGCCGCGTCGACTCGCAACTCGTCGCGCTCGACGGTCTGTTCCGCTTCACCGACGAACGACGCGGGCCCATCGGCGCCGCCACCGCCGCGTCCCGTGCGGCCGGGTACTCCGACCGCGGTCCCGTCTACCTCGGGGGCGCGGACAACGAACCGGCCGAACCCGTCAAGATCCTCCAGGACCCGCCGTGCGGCTACCGCCTGAGCGCCGCGCAGTTCGCCGACGTCAAGGACGAACTCGCCCTGCACGGCGTCACCTCCCGGCCCGACGGTGACGGAGCGTACGTATCGTTGCGGCAGTCGGCCCGGAAGCTGATCCCGCTCCTCCTGGACGAGCGGGCGACATATCACCTCACAAACGGTCAGCCCGATACGGCTTGTTGATCACGTGAACCATGTGATGCGTGTGGCGCTGCCGACGGAGAGCGGAACTCGGCTTCCGTGAAAGGTGCCACTCGTGTCGCAGGACGAACAGAGGGCGGGCGGCCGGGGATCTGCCGGTAACGGCGGATCTGCCCGGCCGCCCGCGCCCTCCGCCCCGCGGCCCGGTTCAGGAGAGGAGATCGGCCGCCGCCCGCGCGCAGCCCAGGGCCACCGTCACCCCCGCACCCCCATGCCCGTAGTTGTGCACCAACCGCCCGCCGTCCGGCAGCGGTTCGACCCCGATCCGCACACCGGCGTCACGCGCGGGACGCAGACCCACCCGGTGCCCGATGACCCGCGCCGCCGCGATCTCCGGCCGGATCCGGGCACACCGGGCCACGATCTCCTCGGCGGTACGGGGGTCGGGCACCGTGCTCCAGTTGTCCACCTCGGCCGTGCCGCCGAGAACCAGCCTCCCGGGCTGCGGGAAGAAGTACGTCGTCGCGTCCGACTCGGGGTCCGCCTCGGTGAACCACTCCTCGATCCCCGGGTTCTCCACCAGCACCAGCTGGCCGCGCACCGGGCGCACCCCGGCATCGGGGACCAGCTCGCGCGCCGCGAGACCGGTGCAGTTGACCACCGTCGCCGCCTCCGCGGCGGCTTCGTCGAACGAGGCGACCGTGCGCCGCTCGACAGTGCCGCCGGCCGCCGCCAACTGCCGCTCCAGCCAGCGAAGATGGACCGGCATGTCGATCAGCGGCAGCCGGACCCGCAGCCCCTCCGCGACCTCCGTCACGTCCTTCAGCTGCCCTGTCCACGACCCGAGAGCGGCGAGCCGCTCGCCCCCGTGCAGGCCGGGGATCAGCCGCACCCCCGTCTCGTCCGGGCGCCCGGCCAGCTCCTCGTATCTCCGGAGCGAGGTCAGCGACCAGTCGCCGACCGACTCCTCCGGTTCGATCCGGTACGGCCACCACAACGCCCCCGCCACTGCCGACGTCGTCGCCGCGGCCGGCTCCCGGGACCAGACCCGCACCCGGTGGCCGCGCTCGGCCAGCACCAGGGCCGTGGTCAGCCCGGTGATCCCGCCCCCCACCACGATCACGTCCGGCACGCCCGCCCGCCCCGTCATCCCTGCCCGTGTGTCGCTCATGGCCGGACGCTAACGGAATCCGCGCTGCCGCGCGCACAACGGGTCCGCGTTGGGAATACTCGGAACATGTCTGCCGAGTACGCGACTTTCGGCCTTGCGCCGGCGATGCGAGCCGGTGGAGTCCTGGCTGGTGGTGACCACCAGGTGCACCGGGACTTCATGGACTTCGTCATCGACGGCCGTCCGCTGCTGTTCCATCTCTCCGACCTCGACGCCGTCTCCCCGCTCGCCTCCGACGTACCGCCCGCGATCTTCACCACCCACGTGCGGCGCCTGCTCCTCGAAGCGGACGCCCCGCTGCCCGACGGACGGTATGTGATCTACGGGTGTCCGGAGTGCGAGAGCCTCGCATGCGGGGCGGTCACCGCCGTCATCGAACGCGACGGCACCGACATCGTCTGGCGCGACTTCGCCTGGCAGACATACGAGACCGTCGACCTGGAACAGGGCGGCTACCACGGGATAGGGCCGTTCCGCTTCGACGGAGACCAGTACCGGCAGGAACTGGAACGCCTTCTCACGTCCGAGGCGGCGGAGGGCCCGGAACCGGACCCGGACGCGCCCGCCGAGCAGCGCGTGCTGCTCATCGGCGCTCGCGTCGCCGTACTCGCCAAGCTCGCCGCCGCGCTCCGCACCATCGGGATCGGCGCCGACATCACCGCGGACGCCGCCCAGGTGCCGGCCGAGGAACTCCGCGGCTACCACGCCGTGGCCTTCGGCCGGGCGATCACCGAGGACGAACGCGCAGCCGTGCGTCACGCGTTCACCCGGGCCGCCGCGGACGTCGCCTACGTGGACGGCCTGGCCCCGGTGATCCCGGTGCTGGTCGCCCAGATCCAGCACGCCCTGGACCGCAGCGCACCGGCCCGGCGCCGCCTCGTCCGGCTGACGGCGGCGGACGGCACGGCCGAGGTCGACGTCACCTCGGCCTGCCGGGTCAGCCTGGTCGCCTACCGCCTCGACCGGCTGTACCGCACCCACGTGCAGGAGGTCTTCGACGGCGTACTGGAGCCGGGGCAGCACCGAATTCCGCTGGACACACGGGCCGTCAAGGGACAATCCTTCGTCGTGGCACGCACCACCGGGAGCGTGCTGGTGGCACCCATGGTCCACCACTGAGCACGGAGTCGATGGCCCCGGCGAGCCGCCAATCGCCGCACACGATGCCTCGAACGCACCACCAGTCGTCCAGGAGGTCCGCCTCCGTGCCGCGATGAGCGGCGACCGGGGCGGGCCCGCCCCCGCGATCCGCACCCGCACCCGCGCGGAACTGCGCCGCACCCGGCGCCCCCGCGCCCACTCCTGCTGGGACCATCTCTACGCAGCACCGCTCTGGCCGCTGCACGGCGCCAATCTCGGCACCCTCGCCCGCACCTGCGACGCGGTCGGCGCCTGCCTCACCGTGCCCCGCTTCCCCTGGGTCCCCGAGGCCCTCGCCCGCGGCAACACCCTCCGTGAACCTCTCTGCACCCACTGGACCGGCGACCCCCTCGGCTGGTTGCGGAAACAGCGCGAACGCGGCCTGCGGATCGTCGGCGTCGAGCTGGCCGACGAAGCGATTCGTCTCGCCGACCTGCCGGCAGCCCGCCAACCGACCGTGGTCGTTCTCGGCCATGAACAGCACGGCATCCCGCCCGAGGCGCTGGATCTCCTCGACACGTGCGTGGAGATACCGATGATCGGCACAGGCGCGAGCCTGAACGTCGCCGTGGCGGGCTCCCTCGCCCTTTACAAACTGGCCGGGCTGCTCTGACAACCGTCGAGAGCGAAGCCGTCCGCCGATTAGGATCGACACCCTGATGACTGCCACTCTCGTCGCCAAGGACCTCGCCGCCGGACACGGCGACCGCACACTCTTCGCCGGACTCGACCTCGTCGTCGCCCCCGGTGACGTGATCGGTCTCGTCGGAGTCAACGGAGCCGGAAAATCGTCCCTCCTCCGGCTGCTCGCCGGGCTCGACCGACCGGAGGAGGGCGAGCTGCGGCTCTCCCCGCCCACCGCCACCGTCGGCCACCTCCCGCAGGAGCCGGAGCGCCGCCAGGACGAGACCGTGCGGGACTTCCTCGCCCGCCGGACCGGCGTCGCCGACGCCCAGACGGCGATGGACGCCGCCACCCAGGCCCTCGTCGACGGGGCACCGGGGGCGGAGGACGCGTACTCCGAAACGCTCGAACGCTGGCTGGCCCTCGGCGGCGCCGACCTCGACGAGCGCGCAGAGGAGGTCGCCGCCGACCTCGGTCTGACCGTCGGCCTCGACCTGCCGATGACCGCGCTCTCCGGGGGCCAGGCCGCCCGCGCCGGACTCGCCTCGCTGCTTCTGTCGCGGTACGACGTCTTCCTCCTCGACGAGCCCACCAACGATCTGGACCTGGACGGACTGGAGCGACTTGAGCGGTACGTCTCCGGGCTGCGCGCCGGCACCGTCGTCATCAGCCACGACCGCGAGTTCCTGATGCGCACGGTCACCAAGGTCCTCGAACTCGATCTCGCCCAGCAGCAGATCAACCTCTACGGCGGTGGGTACGCGGCCTATCTGGAGGAGCGCGACCGGGCCCGTAGGCACGCCCGTGAGGAGTTCGAGGAGTACGCCGACAAGCGCTCCGCCCTCGAAGGCCGCGCCCAGATGCAGCGCAGCTGGATGGACAAAGGCGTCAAGAACGCCCGCCGCAAGGCCACCGACTCCGACAAGATCGGACGCAAGTTCCGCAGCGAAGCGAGCGAGAAGCAGGCCGCGAAGGCCCGGCAGACGCAGCGCATGATCGAACGGCTCGATGTCGTCGAGGAGCCGCGCAAGGAGTGGGAGCTGCGGATGGAGATCGCCACGGCCCCGCGCTCCGGATCGGTCGTCGCCACGCTCCGCGACGCGCAGGTCGTGCGCGGCGACTTCGCGTTCGGGCCGGCGTCGCTGCAGATCGACTGGGCGGACCGGGTGGCGATCACCGGCGCCAACGGAGCCGGCAAGTCCACTCTCCTCGCGGCGCTGCTCGGCCGCCTGCCGCTGGACTCGGGCCATGCGACGCTCGGCTCGGGCGTGGTGGTGGGCGAGGTGGACCAGGCCCGGAAACTGTTCCACGGCTCGGAGACCTTGCTCGAAGCGTTCTGCGTAGCCGTCCCCGAGACCGAACCCGCCGAGGTCCGCACGCTGCTCGCCAAGTTCGGGCTGCGCGCGGACCATGTCATGCGTCCCGCCACGACCCTCTCCCCGGGCGAACGGACCCGGGCGGCCCTCGCCCTTCTCCAGGGCAAGGGCGTGAACCTGCTGGTCCTGGACGAGCCGACGAACCACCTCGACCTGCCCGCGATCGAGCAGCTGGAGTCGGCGCTCGACTCGTACACAGGGACGTTGCTGCTGGTCACGCACGACCGACGGATGCTCGACGTCGTCCGCACGACGCGCATGCTGCGGGTGGACGGGGGCAGGGTCACCGAGAGCTGAGGGTCAGCGGGTGCGTACGCCGTCCAGGGCGATCTCCAGGACGCGGTCGCGCTGTTCGGTCGTGGGGTACGACGCCCCGGTGACGCCCGCGACCATGCGGATCAGGTCGTCGAAGGACATGTCGGGCCGGACCTCGCCGGCTTCCTGGGCGCGCGTGAACAGCGGGCCGCCCGCCTCGTACATCGAGGTGCGGCAGGAGACGAACACATCGGACTCGCCGTCCATCGCCTCGCGAATCGCCCGCTTGGTGACCATGTACTCGACGAAGCGGCGCAGCCAGACGGTCAGTGCCTGCCACGGCGGCTCGTCCGCGACCTCGTCGGCGACCTTGCACAGGGCGTCGACCTCGTCCGCGTAGACGACCTCGAAGAGCTGGAGGCGGGTCGGGAAATTGCGGTACAGCGTGCCGATGCCGACGCCCGCGCGGCGCGCGATGTCCTCCAGGGAGGCGTCGGCGCCCTGGGCGGCGAAGGCCTCACGGGCGGCCTTCAGCAGCGCGTCGTAGTTGCGCCGGGCGTCGGCTCGGCGCGGGCGCCGGGCCTCGACGATCTCGCTCACCGGGGTGTGCGCCACCTTGTGTCTCCCTGACTTGAACCGGAGGTGTGCCTCCGCTAATCTGGAGGCGCTCCTCCACTTTACCAGTGGAGCGGCTTCCGGCGTCGGCTGTGCCCGACGGCTCCCATCCTTCCGGACGCGGCAGCGAGGCCGCGCCCCGCGTCCGTGCCCCCAGGGCACCCCGCACTCCCCACCAGTGCAGACGGCCGGTTTCCGCCGTCCCGCAGAACCGGCATGCCCGCATGCCCGAGAGAGAAGCCGACTTTGTCCGCTCCATCCCGACCGCGTTCCTCGAACCGGGTCACCTTCGCCGTCCTCGCGACCGGTGCGGGTGTGTTCTCCCTCCTCCAGTCTCTGATCGCACCGGCCCTGCCCACCGTCCAGCACGCCATGCACACCTCGCAGGCGACGGTGACCTGGGTGATGACGGCCTATCTCCTCTCCGCCTCGATCTTCACCCCGATCCTCGGTCGCGTCGGCGACCTGATCGGCAAGAAGCGCACGCTCGTCGCCGCACTCGTCGCGGTACTCGTCGGCTGTCTGCTCGCCGCGCTCGCGCCCAACATCGGCACCCTGATCGTCGCGCGGGTCGTGCAGGGCATCGGCGGCGCCCTCTTCCCGCTGTCCTTCGGCATCATCCGGGACGAGTTCGACGCCTCCCGGGTCGGCGCCAGCATCAGCAACCTGTCCGCGGTCATCGCCGCGGGCGGCGGCCTCGGTATCGTCCTCGCCGGGCCCATCGTCGCCACGCTCGACTACCGCTGGCTGTTCTGGCTTCCGGTGATCGTGGTCGCGCTGACCGCCGCCATCGCCCTCCGGTACGTGCCCGAGTCGCCGCGGCGCGCCGAGGGTCGCGTCAACTGGAGCGGTGCGATCCTGCTCTCCGGCTGGCTGGTCGCGCTGCTGCTGCCGCTGAGCCAGGCAAGCTCGTGGGGCTGGGGCTCGGCCCGGGTCCTCGGCCTGTTCGGGGTCGCCGTCGTGCTGTTCGCCGCATGGCTGGTCGCCGAGGCGCGGGCCGAACACCCGCTGATCGATCTGCGCATCATGCGGCTGTACCCGGTGTGGACGACCAATGCGACCGCACTGCTCTTCGGGGCGGGCATGTACGCGGTGTGGTCATTCCTGCCAGGCTTCGCACAGACCCCGTCGGCCGCCGGGTACGGATTCGGCTCCAGTGTCACCGGGGCCGGACTGCTGATGCTGCCCATGCTGGTCGCGATGTTCGCCTCCGGTGTGCTCAGTGGCCGCCTCGCTCCCGTGGTCGGCGCGAAGAGCCTGCTCGTCACCGGCGCGGCTCTCGGTGCGGTCTCCTGCGGACTGCTCACCGTCTGGCACGGACAGGTCTGGCAGGTCTCCGTGGCCGCCGGGGTGTTCGGCCTCGGCATCGGATTGGCGTTCGCCTCCATGGCCACCCTCATCGTGCACAGCGTCCCGGCCGAGCAGACCGGCGCTGCGACCGGCATGAACGCCAACATTCGCACCATCGGCGGCTCCATCGGCGCCGCGGTCACCGGCATCCTGGTCACCGGCCGGCTCCAGCCGACCGGTCTCCCGTACGAGTCCGGCTACACCCACGGCTTCGCCCTGCTCACCCTTCTCTGCCTCGCCGCGGCCCTCGTGGCCCTGCTGATCCCGGCCCGCCGTGCGTCGCTCCAGCTCCGCGCGACCGGGGCAGGGGCGGACCGGAAGGAGACGGCGGGGGTGGCCGGAGGCTAGGGCGTGTGTCGGAGGTCCCGCCTGCCCCGCGACGCCCGGCACGCACACTCGCTGCGTTGTCGGGCTCGCCCACGTACGTCCAGTACGAGGACGACCCTCCGCCTTGCGATCGCACGCACCGGACGCCGCCGGGCCCACCCTTCGGGCGGACGGCGGGACTTCCGACACACGCCCCAGTGCCCACCCGTACGACGGGCGGGAACTGCGCAGCTCAGTTGGGGCCAGCACGGTGCACCGGCTGGTCGGCGTGCTCGGCGGGCGCCCGGCTCCGGGCCCGGCCGGTTCCCTCGGCGCATTCCGGGTGGGCCCGCCGGGGGCCGGTCGGGTCTCGTCACCCGGCCCGGCCCCCGGCCTGGTCAGCGCTTGCCGCGGCGGTCCCTGGGACTGCCGCCGTCCGCCAGGCCCGCGCGGCGCAGGGCGTCGGCCATCGCGCTGTTCGTGGGGGCCGGGGCCGCCGCCTGGCGGGCGCCGCCTCCGCCGTCTCGGCGTTCGCGGGGGGCGCGCTGCTGGGGAGGGCGTGCGCCCTGGGCGCGCTCACGGCGCCGGCCCTGGCCGCCGCCGGAAGCCTGTGGTGCCGCCTCGTCGTCCAACCGCAGCGTCAGTGAGATCCGCTTCCGCGGGATGTCGACGTCCATCACCTTCACCTTCACGATGTCGCCCGGCTTCACCACATCACGCGGATCCTTCACGAACGTCTTCGACATCGCCGACACATGCACCAGACCGTCCTGGTGCACACCCACGTCCACGAACGCCCCGAACGCGGCGACGTTCGTGACGACCCCCTCCAGCACCATCCCGGGGGCCAGATCGCCGATCTTCTCGACGCCCTCCTTGAAGGTGGCCGTCTTGAACGCGGGCCGCGGGTCGCGACCCGGCTTCTCCAGCTCCTTCAGGATGTCCGTGACCGTCGGCAGACCGAACTTCTCGTCCACGAAGTCGTCGGCGCGCAGCGACCGCAGCACGCTCGAGTTGCCGACCAGCGCAGCGACCTCGCCGCTCACCGCCTTCGCCATCCGCCGCACCACCGGGTACGCCTCCGGGTGCACGCTCGACGCGTCGAGCGGGTCGTCGCCCCGGATCCGGAGGAAGCCCGCGCACTGCTCGTACGCCTTCGGGCCCAGCCGCGCCACATCCTTCAGCGCCTTCCGGGACCGGAAGGGTCCGTTCGCGTCCCGGTGCGCGACGATGTTCTCGGCGAGGCCGGAGCCGATGCCCGATACCCGCGAAAGCAACGGGGCGGACGCGGTGTTGACGTCGACGCCGACACCGTTCACACAGTCCTCGACGACCGCGTCCAGCGAGCGCGACAGCTTCACTTCGGACAGGTCGTGCTGGTACTGGCCGACGCCGATCGACTTCGGGTCGATCTTCACGAGCTCGGCCAGCGGGTCCTGCAGACGCCGCGCGATCGACACCGCGCCGCGCAACGACACGTCCATGTCGGGGAGTTCCTGCGAGGCGAAGGCGGAGGCCGAGTAGACCGAGGCGCCCGCCTCGGACACCATCACCTTGGTGAGCTTCAGCTCCGGGTTCCGCTCGCACAGTTCACCCGCGAGCTTGTCCGTCTCGCGGGACGCCGTGCCGTTGCCGATCGCGATCAGATCGACGGAGTGCTCCTTCGCCAGCCGCTCCAGCTTGGCCAGGGACTCGTCCCACTTGTTCGCCGGGACGTGCGGGTAGATGACGTCCGTCGCGACGACCTTGCCGGTCGCGTCGACGACGGCGACCTTCACCCCGGTACGGAAACCGGGGTCGAGCCCCAGCGTGGCGCGCGTGCCGGCCGGCGCGGCGAGCAGCAGGTCGCGCAGGTTCGAGGCGAAGACCCGTACCGCCTCGTCCTCCGCCGCCGTCCGCAGCCGCAGCCGCAGATCGATCCCGAGGTGGACGAGGATCCGGGTCCGCCACGCCCACCGCACCGTGTCGCCGAGCCACTTGTCGCCGGGGCGGCCCCGGTCGTCCACGCCGAAGCGCCGGGCGACCATGTTCTCGTACGTCGAAGGGCCCGGCTCGTCCGACGGCTCCTCCGGCTCCAGGACCAGGTCGAGCACGTCCTCCTTCTCGCCCCGGAGCATCGCGAGCACCCGGTGCGAGGGCAGCGCGGTGAACGGCTCGGCGAAGTCGAAGTAGTCGGCGAACTTCGCGCCGGCCTCTTCCTTGCCGTCCCGCACCTTCGCCGCCAGCCGCCCGCGCGACCACATGCGCTCTCGCAGCTCGCCGATCAGGTCCGCATCCTCCGAGAAACGCTCGGTCAGGATCGCCCGGGCGCCCTCCAGCGCCGCCGCCGCGTCCGCGACGCCCTTGTCGGCGTCCACGAAGGCCGCCGCGGCGGCGAGCGGGTCGACCGACGGGTCGCCGAGCAGACCCTCGGCCAGCGGTTCGAGCCCCGCCTCCCGGGCGATCTGCGCCTTCGTCCGCCGCTTCGGCTTGAACGGCAGATAGATGTCCTCCAGACGGGCCTTGGTGTCGGCCGCCCGGATCTGCGCCTCCAGAGCCTCGTCCAGCTTGCCCTGCTCCCGTACGGACTCGAGGATCGCCGAACGTCGATCCTCCAGCTCCCGCAGATAGCGCAACCGCTCCTCGAGTGTGCGCAGCTGCGCGTCGTCGAGCATCTCGGTCGCTTCCTTGCGGTAGCGCGCGATGAACGGCACGGTCGACCCGCCGTCGAGCAGCTCGACGGCCGCCTTCACCTGCCGCTCGCGTACGCCGAGCTCCTCGGCGATCCTGCCTTCGATGGACGTCGTCACGGTTTCTACCGACTCGCCTTCTCGTACTGGCTGTGCTTACCGGGGCCAGGGCACGCCGTGGTCCCTTCGCCAGCATTGTGCCGGGTGGTCGGGCGCCGTGTCGCCCGGCCACCCCGTTTGTCGACCGGTCGGCGGCTCAGCCCTTGCCGACCAGATCGGCCGGGAACGCACCCGCGGAAGCCGCCGTGATGAGGAATCCGCGCGCCAGCTCGGTGAGCCGTTCCACGCCTTCCGCTCCCAGATGCTCGTACGGTGCCAGGTCCATCCGGTCCGTGGTGTCCTCCAGCTCCGCCCGCAGTGCGACGCCCGCCTCCGTCAACTCGCCCTCGCCGTCGAGAAGTCCGCGCCCGCGCAGCCGTTCGGCCGCTTCCTCCCAGTCCGTGCGGCGCCAGCCGCGGGTGGCGAGCACCCAGCGCGGGGACATCCCCTTTCCGGTCGCGGTGTGGCTGACCAGGGCCTCGACCGGGTCGAGGCCGGCGGCGACGAGCGCGGCGAGATGGCCGTCACCGCGGTGTTCGCGCAGCAGCGTCCCGGCGTGCCAATACGCCAGATGCGGCTGCTCCGGCACCGGCAGATCGGCGTGGGCGGCGTACAGCGGCCGGGCGTGTCGCGTGCACGCCTCGGCGGCGCGCAGCGCCAGCCCCGCGGCCTCGGCCAGCTCGGGCGAGTCGATGATCTCCGGGCCGAGCAGCCGGCGCAGCGTCGTGTCCACGGCCCGCAGCCGGGCGTCCAGGACCGCCTGCGGCGAGGCGACGGACCACACCGCGGGGAGGTGCCGGGCGACGAGTTCGTGGTTGAAGTTGTAGAAGGTGGCGGTGACCGTGCCGGGTCCGACGGCGCCGAGCGCCGCTCCGCGTGAGGCGAAGTAGGCGGCGTTCGAGTCGTCGATGCCGAGCTCTGCGAGCTCCTTGCCGAGGTCGGGGGAGAAGTAGACCGTCGAGTGCAGGGGGTTGATGGCGTTGTGGCAGCGGCGTCCGGCGCGCGGCAGAGTACTCATGCCCGCACGTTACCGACTGGTTGGTACGCCCCGTAACCCCGGGGCCCGGCCCAATTCCGACCGGTACCGCTATGGCAGGAAAGGTGGGTTCTTCGTCATTGCGGCCATCTTCGCGGCTGCCCAGGATGGCGGACATGACGCAGCGATCCGTACTCGTCGTCCTCTTCGACGGCGTTCAGAGTCTCGACGTGACCGGGCCCATGGAGGTCTTCGCCGGCGCCTCCCGCTTCCCGGACGTCACGTACGGCCTCCGAACCGCCTCCCTCGACGGGGCGCCGGTCCGCACGAGCGTCGGCCTCACCCTCGTTCCGGACGGCAGCCTCGCCGACGCCGAACCGCCCCACACCCTTCTCGTTCCTGGCGGCCAGGGCACCCGTCACCCCGATCCGGCACTCGTCGACTGGCTGCGCACCCAAGCCCCGCATGCCGAACGACTGGTCTCGGTCTGCACGGGAGCGCTGCTCCTCGCCGCCGCCGGCCTCCTGGACGGGCACCGGGTGACCACCCACTGGGTGGTCGCCGAGCATCTCGCCCGCTCCTACCCGGATGTCGAGGTCGACCCGGACCCGATCTTCGTTCGCGACGGGAAGCTGGCCACCTCCGCCGGTGTCACCGCGGGCATCGATCTCTCCCTCGCCCTCGTCGAGGAGGACTTCGGCCGGCAGGTGGCCCTCACCGTCGCCCGCCACCTCGTGGTCTTTCTGCGCAGACCCGGGAACCAGGCCCAGTTCAGCGCCCAGCTCACCGCACAGACCGCACGCCGCGAGCCGCTGCGCGAGGTCCAGCACTGGATCACCGAACACCCCGACGACGACCTCTCCGTCGACGCGCTCGCCGCCCGGGCCCGCCTCTCGCCCCGCCACTTCGCCCGCGCCTTCCAGACCGAGACGGGGATGACCCCCGGCCGGTACGTCGAACGTGTCCGGATCGAACACGCCAGACGGCTGTTGGAGGACACCACCGACGGGGTCGCCGGGATCGCGCGCACCTGCGGGTACGGCACCCCGGAGGCGATGCGCCGTGCCTTCGTCAAGGCCCTCGGCACCGCCCCCGCCGAATACCGGCGCCGCTTCCGTCCCCAGTCCATGACCAGCACGACCAGCAATGTCAACTGAAAGGACCACCATGCAGATCGCCATCGTCCTCTTCGACCGCTTCACGGCCCTCGACGCCGTCGGCCCCTACGAAATCCTCTCCCGGGCCCCCGGCGCCGAGACTGTCTTCGTCGCCGAGCGGACCGGTCCCGTGCGCAACGACAGCGGCAGCCTCGCGCTCGTCGCCGATCGGACCCTCGCCGACGTACCCGCCCCGGATGTGGTGATCGTCCCCGGCGGCCCCGGCCAGAGCGCCCAGATGGAGAACGAGACGCTGCTCGGCTGGCTGCGCGCCGCGGATGCGACCAGCACCTGGACGACCTCCGTCTGCACCGGCTCGCTGCTGCTCGCCGCGGCCGGTCTGCTGAAGGGGCGGCGCGCCACCTCGCACTGGCTCGCCCTGGACCTCATCAAGACCTTCGGAGCCGAGCCGACCGGCGAACGTGTCGTCATCGAGGGCAAGTACGTGACGGCCGCCGGTGTCTCGTCCGGCATCGACATGGGGCTCACCCTGCTCGGCCGGATCGCCGGCGACGAGCACGCCCAGGCCGTACAGCTGCTGACGGAGTACGACCCCCGGCCGCCGTACGACGCGGGGTCACCGGAGAAGGCTCCGGCCGCGCTCGTCGAGGAATTCCGCGCCAAGAGCCGCTTCATCCTCCGATAGGGGATGGCCGCAAAGTACCGCCGGGGACGACTGCGAAGGACCGTCGGCCGCCCGGAGGGAGTGGTCCGCCGCGGGCCGGGCGAGACTTTGCCGACACGCCCTGCCGGGATGTCCGGCGGATCATGGCCGGCGCTCAGGTCGTCCAGGTGAAGCGCGGCGCCCGCCGCTCCAGGAAGGCGGCGACACCCTCCGCTGTGTCGCCGCTGCGGCGCGCCTGCTCCACCCAGTACGCGTCCCGGTCCTCCCGCCCCGTGGCGAACTCCTTCGCCGCCGCCTGTGTCAGCTGTGAGCGCGATGCCAGGATCCGTACGTACGCCTCCACCCGCTTGTCCAGCTCACCGGCCGGCAGCACCTCGTCCACCAGTCCGGTGCGCAGCGCCCGTTCCGTGCCGATCAACTCTCCGGAGAACAGCAGATGCTTGGCCGTGGCCGGTCCTATCAGCGAGACCAGCCGCCGGGTCGACGACGCGGCGTAGACGATCCCGAGCTTGGCCGGGGTGACGCCGAAGGACGCGCCCTCCTCGGCGAACCGCAGATCGCAGGCGGCCGCCAGCTGGCTGCCGCCGCCCACGCAGTAGCCGCGCACCGCGGCGAGCGTCGGCCGGGGGAAGGTGGCCAGGGCCTCCTCGGCCGCCACCGCCAGAGCCTGCGGATCGTACGCCGGGTCGCTCGCCCGGTCCCGCAGTGAGGAGATGTCCGCGCCCGCACAGAAGGTGTCTCCTGCGCCGGTCAGAACCAGGACGCGCACGGCGGGGTCGGCGGCCATCCGCTTCAGCAGTGCGGGCAGAGCCTGCCACATGGCGGCCGTCATGGCGTTGCGCTTGGCCGGGTTGCTGATCACGACGGTGGCGATGCCGTCCGCGACGGTGAGCTGCAGCTGCGGTTCCGTACGGTCCATGCGCCGGATGCTATCCGCACTGTTCGAACCTGTGATCAAGAAGGGGTCGCGAAGTCACGCACCGTGAGGAGCTGTCAGATGGACGGTTCCGGACTCCAGGGCGGGAAACCGAGGGGCCCGTCTGTACCGGGGCGCGACCGGGGTCCGTGGCCTCCGCGTCGTCTCGCTGCTGGTCTCGGACCGGATGGCGACCGAGGCACTGCCGGACAAGCCTCCAGAAGAAGATCAGAACCAGTCCGAGAACTGACGCCGTCATACTCATTCGAAAAAATTCTGTCGATAGAGGTCGACTTCTGCTCAGTAGCACAGTCCGGACCGACTACTCCCCGCACTCTGTACTTCGACGTGCAGTGACTGTCGAGTCGAGAGCGGGTGCGGGAACTATGGAGAGCCGCGGGAGTGTCCCCGCCAGGCCCGTGCCGTACGAGGGAGTCTGGCGGTTCACCGCGCCGGCCGTCGACGTCTCCGTACCGCAGGCCCGGCACGCCGTACGCGATCTGCTGAACCGCCAGGGCGTGCCCATGGACGAGGGCATCAGCCAGGGCCTGCTGCTCATCGTCTCCGAGCTGGTCACCAACGCCGTGAAGCACGCCGCTCTGCTCTCCCCGGAGCTCGCGGTCGAGGTGGCCGTCGGTGCCGAATGGGTCAGAGTCTCCGTCGAGGACAACCACCCCTACCGGCCCACGGCGCTGGAGACGGACTACGCGCAGACGGGCGGGCGCGGGCTGCTGTTGGTCCGGGAGATCACGAACGAGGCAGGCGGCACCTGCGATGTGGAGCACACCGCCGGCGGCGGAAAGATCATCTGGGCGGCACTGCCGCTGACCCCGCTCCTCTGACCCCCCGCCCGTCCCGCGCCTGCCGTTCGGTTCGCCGCTACCAGCCCGCGGACGGGCCGGTCAGCTCCCTGATCGCCGGGCGCGCGGCATCGAGCACCGTCATGAACCACGCCGAGAACGGTGCCTCGGCATGCCGCTTCGCCAGTTCGTCGGCGGCCACGAACGCCGTCTCGCCGACCTCCTCCGGGTCCGGCTGCAGCTCCGCCTGCGCCATGCCGACGAAGAGGTGGTTGAACTCCTGCTCCACCAGGCCCGATGCCGGGTCGGGGTGGTTGTAGCGGACGGTGCCCGCCTCGGCCAGCAGCGAGGGCGAGATCCCGAGCTCCTCGTACGTACGCCGGGCGGCGGCGGTGAAGGGTGCCTCGCCCGGGTACGGGTGGCCGCAGCAGGTGTTCGACCAGACACCGGGGGAGTGGTACTTGCCGAGCGCCCGGCGCTGCAGCAGCAGTCTGCCCTGCTCGTCGAAGAGGAACACGGAGAACGCCCGGTGCAGTTGACCGGGTGCCTGGTGGGCGGCGAGCTTCTCCGCCGTGCCGATGGTGGTGCCGTTCTCGTCGACCAGTTCGAGCATGATCGCTTCTGCTGTGCCGTTCGACGAGCTGTTCGCCGCGGTGGCTGGTGTGGTCGGCATACCCATCCTTCGCTATGGTCCCCGGCCTGGTGCGCCGGTCCCCTCGAGTCTGCTCAAGTCTGCCGTACAAAAGCGGCTTGTCCGTACTTCGGGTCCTGGCATGTCCGGTCCCGCCGCACCTGGTGGATGCGGCGGGACCGGACGGCACGTCAGATTCCGAATGCCGCCGGATACTGGATCGTGCCCGTCGGCACGGGCATGGAATCGTCGAGGACCAGAGCCATCATCGCCTCGTCCGGCACCTCGAAGCCCGCCCGGATCCCGAACCGGGACGCCGGTACGAAGCCGAACCGCGGGTAGTAGTCGGGATGCCCGAGCACCAGGACGAGTGACTCGCCCCGCAGCCGGGCCGCGTCCAGCACGGCCCGTACCACCGCCTGACCCGCGCCCTGCAGCCGACGGTCCGGGGCCGTCGCCACGGGGGCCAGTGCGAGCGCCGGTGCGTCACCCACCCGGCACCGGGTCAGCAGGGCGTACGCCGCGATGTCCCCGGTCCCTCCGTTATCCCGTGCCACGTAGGACAGGCCGGGCAGCCAGGCCTGCGGATCGGTGCGCAGCGCGTCGACGAGACGGGCCTCGTCCGGAGTCGGAAAGGCTGCCGCATTGACCGCGTGCACCGCATCGATGTCCGCCGCCGTCTCCGGTCGGGTGGTCCAGCGGGGGTCGGCGGGCCGCAGGACGTACGCGGCATAGCCGTACTCCGTACCGTGGTCGCGGCGCATGGCCAGTTCCTCCCGGGTGGACGCGAGCGCCCACGCCATGCCGGGCGCCGACGGATCGGTGGCCGCGACCTTCTCGGCGAGCGGCACGTAGTACTCGTCCCAGTCGCTCTCGGGCTGCACCCGCACCCCGAGGACGTGATAGCCCGCCGCGACGGCTCGCGCCGTCTGTGCGGACACCGGGAGCATCGGGCCGTCCTGGTCCCAGAAGGCGCGCGCCTCGTCCGACGGCGCTTCCGTCGTCCAGACGCAGTGGCTGACGACCAGGGAGCCGCCCGGGGCGAGCAGCCGCTTCCAGTTCCTCAGTGCGGTGTCGAAGCCGATGATGTACGCGGACCCCTCGGCCCAGACCAGGTCGAACGACGCGTCCGCGAAGTCCGGGGTACCCGGGCCGGAAAGCCTGCCCATGTCGGCGTGGACGGTACGGATCCGGTCGCCGAGCCCGCGCGCCTCGGCGGACGCGCGCAGCTCGTCGAGGAACGGCTGATGGGTGTCGACGGCCGTCACCTCGGCGCCGGCTTCGGCGGCGAGCAGCAGCGCGGCACGGCCGGGACCGCAGCCCAGATCGAGGACGCGCGGACGCCGTGGCAGCAGACCGGTGCGGGCCAGCATCCACCGGGTGGTGGCGTCGGAGCCGGGGCTCTGCCGGGGCAGGTGGTGGTGCAGGGAGAAGAACGCCTCGTAACGGGCGGTGTGATCGTTGTCGGTCAACGTGGGAAACCCTTGAGTGAGAGGGTTCCGGCCAACGTGGCGACTCGGCGTGCGTGAGCCGGGGTGCTAGCCGGGAACCCGGGAGCTGAAGAAGGACCGGATGCTGCGCCGGGCAGGCGCCGTCGCGACGGTCATCAACCTCAGCTCCTCTCTCAGGCGGGGGGAGGCAGGTACGCCTCTGCGCAGGACCCTACACCCGCGCGAGGAAGGCAGTTCGGGTATCGCGCTGAATCGCCGTTCAGTGACAGAGTTTGGCCTCGTGCTCCGCGTGCCCGCTCGGCTCCAGCTGGAACGTGCAGTGCTCGACGTCGAAGTGGTCGCCGAGACAGCCCTGCAGCTCATGCAGCAGCTTCTCGTGCCTCATCGAGTCGAGCAGCTCCTGCTGCACCACCACATGGGCGGAGAGCACCGGCATCCCCGAAGTGATGGTCCAGGCATGCAGGTCATGGACGTCCAGCACCCCGGGCAGGGCGGTGATGTGGGCCCGTACCTCACCCATGTCGACGCCCTTGGGGGCCGCCTCCAGCAGCACATTGAGCGTCTCCCGGAGCAGCTTGACCGTACGGGGGACGATCATCAGGCCGATCAGCAGCGAGGCGATCGGGTCGGCGGCCTGCCAGCCGGTGGCCAGGATGATGCCGGCCGAGACCAGCACGGTGACCGAGCCGAGTGCGTCCGCCAGCACCTCCAGATAGGCGCCGCGCACATTGAGGCTGTCCTTCTGTCCGCGCATCAGCAGCGACAGGGAGACCATGTTGGCCGCCAGGCCGACGAGGGCGAAGACGATCGTCAGCCCGCCCCGGGTCTCGGTGGGCGTGATGAAGCGCTCGACCGCTTCGTAGAGCAGATAGCCGCCCACGCCGAGCAGCAGCAGGCAGTTGGCCAGCGCGGCGAGGATCTCGGCCCGGGCGTAGCCGAAGGTTCGGTTGAGTCCGGCCGGCCTGTTGGCGAAGTGGATCGCCAGCAGCGCCATGCCCAGCCCCAGCGCATCGGTCGCCATGTGGGCGGCGTCGGCGATCAGCGCGAGCGAGTCGGAGAGCAGACCACCGATGATCTCGACGACCATCACGGTGAGTGTGATGCACAGTGCGATCCGCAGCCGTCCCTTGTACGCGGCGGCCGCGGTGCCGGTGGGCGGCGGCCCGCCGTGCGAGTGCCCGTGATCGTGCCCAGCCCCCATGGGACGCCTCCGGTCGTCTTGCGGATCCGGACCCGTATCGGCCCGAGAAGGCCAGTGAACTACGGGGAGGGGGTATCGGGCAACACGGCACTGAACACCGTTGTCATGTGCCCTGACCTGCGGAAACGATGGCAGGTCAGGGCGGTGCAGCGTTCCGGCACGGATCAGGAGGTGACTGCCTCGGGGTGGCGCAGGCACCAGCCCTCCCAGGCCGACTCGACCATGTCCCGCACCCCGAGCCGGGCTGTCCAGCCCAGCTCCTTGGACATCCGGGCGGCGGAGGCGACGGCCCTGGCCGCGTCACCGGGCCGGCGCGGCTCGGTCTCCGGCTTGATCCGGTGGCCGGTGACCTCGCCCACCAGATCGGCGAGCTCGTGCACCGAGACGCCCTCGCCGCGGCCGATGTTCACGGTCAGGTCCCCGGGGCCGCCCTGCTCCGCGAGCCTGCGGGCCACCGCGAGATGCGCGTCGGCGAGGTCGGCGACGTGGATGTAGTCGCGGACGCAGGTCCCGTCCGGCGTCGGATAGTCGTCGCCGAAGATCCGGGGGGCCTCGCCGCGGGTCAGCCGGTCGAAGAACATCGGAATGACATTGAAGACGCCTGTGTCCGAGAGTTCCGGCTCGGCCGCTCCCGCCACATTGAAGTAGCGCAGGCAGCCGGTGGACAGGGAGTGCGCCCGCCCGGTCGCCCGGACCAGCCACTCCCCGGCGAGCTTGGTCTCACCGTACGGATTGATCGGGGCACAGGGAGTCTCCTCGGTGATGAGATCCACGTCCGGTACGCCGTACACGGCGGCCGAGGAGGAGAAGAGGAAGCTCCGCACACCCGCCGCGACCGCGGCCTCCAGCAGGACGGTCAGCCCCGACACGTTCTCCCGGTAGTAGTGCAGCGGCTTCTCGACGGACTCGCCCACCTGTTTCTTCGCTGCGAGATGCACCACACCCGTCACCGCGTGCCTGGCGAGCGTGCGGTCGAGCAGCCCGCGGTCGGCGGCCGAGCCGCGGATCAGCGGTACATCGGCCGGGATCCGGTCGCGGATGCCGGTCGAGAGGTCGTCGAGCACGACCACCCGCTCCCCGGCAGCCGCCATGGCCCGCACCACATGTGCACCGATATATCCCGCTCCGCCTGTGATCAGCCATGTCATACCCGTCAGCCTAGGTCTATGTCGCTGCGTGTGTGAGCCGAGGCGGAGCCAGGTACCCCCGCGGTTTGTGAGCCGGGGCCGGGATCGACGATGATGATCGCGGGCGGCGCCGCATGATGCCGGTCCGCCCCGAACGGAGCACAAACGGGCAGTGAACTCCCGCTTCCGTTCATCCGATAGCCTCTGCCGACGTGCCGCCGGCCCGCATCCGGGCCGCATTGTCGCGCGCCGACCCTGTCAGCACCAAGGAGTGAGTTCGTCTGTCGACCGCCATCCTCACCGGTGCACCGGTACCCGGATCGTCGCTCGCGGACGATCTGAGGTCGCTGGGCTTCGACGTGCAGACCGCCGCTGATGTCACCGAGGCCGCCGAGCTGCTCTCCGCGGCTCCCGCCGACACCCGCGTCGCGCTCGTCGATCCCCGCTTCGTCGGACACGTCCATGCCCTCCGGCTCGGACTGACCGACCCCCGCTTCCCCGCCGTCACCGTCCCCGGTGCGCTCACCGCACAGCCGGAGGCGCGCCCCGCGCTCGTACGCGCCCTGCGCAGCGCCACCACGGCCGTCGGCGCGGGCGTCCCCCTGGGACGGGCCGAGGGCGCGGACGCCGTGCCCGTCACCGACCGCACCGTGCCGGGCCGCCTCGCCGTCGCGCTGGAGGCCGAGGGCACTGCCGTGCAGCGCCCGGAGCTCGGCTCGCTCGTCGCGGCCGTCCCCGTCGACCAGGCCGCCCGCGCCACCGCCCAGTCCGCTGTGGACGCGGTCGACGACGAGGCGGTACGGCTGCGCAGCGCCGTGAAGGCCCGCGACGGCTTCTTCACCACCTACTGCATCAGCCCGTACTCGCGCTACATCGCCCGCTGGTGCGCGCGCCGCGGCCTCACCCCGAACCAGGTCACCACCGCCTCCCTGCTCACCGCGCTGATCGCGGCGGGCTGCGCGGCGACCGGCAGCCGCGGCGGGTACATCGCCGCGGGACTCCTGCTGCTCTTCTCCTTCGTCCTGGACTGCACCGACGGGCAGCTCGCCCGCTACTCGCTGCAGTACTCGACGATGGGCGCCTGGCTGGATGCCACGTTCGACCGGGCCAAGGAGTACGCGTACTACGCGGGCCTCGCCCTCGGTGCGGCCCGCAACGGTGACGACGTGTGGGCGCTCGCCCTCGGCGCGATGGTGCTGCAGACCTGCCGTCATGTCGTCGACTTCTCGTTCAACGAGGCCAACCACGACGCGGTCGCCAATTCGAGCCCGACGGCAGCCCTCTCCGACAAGCTCGACAGCGTCGGCTGGACGGTCTGGCTGCGCCGCATGATAGTGCTGCCGATCGGCGAGCGCTGGGCGATGATCGCCGTACTGACCGCGGTGACGACCCCGCGGATCGTCTTCTACGCTCTGCTGATCGGCTGCTCCGTCGCTGCCTGCTACACCACCGCCGGCCGCCTGCTGCGCTCGCTGACCCGCAAGGCGCAGCGCACCGACCGGGCCGCCCAGGCGCTCGCCGACCTCGCGGACTCCGGGCCGCTGGCCGGCCTCGTCGCGGCGAGGGGACCCCGCATCCGGGGCGGATGGGCCGCCCCGGTGGTGGCCCTCGTCGGTACGGCCGCCCTGATCAGCGCCGCTCTGCTGCAGCCGTTCGGCAGTCGGCAGATGATCGTCGCCGCGGTGTTCTACGCGGTCTGCTCCGGCGTCGCCGTCGCCCGCCCCCTCAAGGGCGCACTCGACTGGCTCGTGCCCCCCATATTCCGGGCGGCGGAGTACTGCACGATCCTTGCTCTGGCCGCCCGCAGTGATGTCGACCAGGCCCTTCCTGCGGCTTTCGGACTGATTTCGGCCGTCGCCTACCATCACTACGACACGGTGTACCGCATTCGCGGGGGCACCGGCGCGCCGCCCCAGTGGCTGGTGCGAACGATCGGTGGGCACGAGGGCCGGACCCTGGTGGTGGCCGTACTCGCCGCCGTACTCACTCAGCATTCAGGTTTCACCGTGGCACTCACCGCTTTCGCGGTGGTGGTGGCCGTGGTGGTGCTTGCCGAGTCCATCCGCTTCTGGGTGTCCTCCGGAGCACCTGCCGTTCACGACGAAGGAGAACCCGCATGATCGGCCTCGTACTCGCAGCCGGTGCAGGACGGCGTCTGCGCCCCTACACCGACACGCTTCCGAAGGCCCTCGTGCCGGTCGACGGCGAGAAGACCGTGCTCGACCTGACGCTCGCCAACTTCGCGGAGATCGGCCTCACCGAGGCCGCGATCGTCGTCGGCTACCGCAAGGAGGTCGTGTACGACCGCAAGGCCGAGCTGGAGGCGAAGTACGGCCTGACGCTCACCCTCGTCGACAACGACAAGGCCGAGGAGTGGAACAACGCCTACTCCCTGTGGTGTGCCCGTGAGGTCCTGAAGCGGGGCGTCATCCTCGCCAACGGCGACACCGTGCACCCGGTGTCCGTGGAGAAGACGCTGCTCGCCGCCCGCGGCAACGGACAGAAGATCATCCTGGCCCTCGACACGGTGAAGAACCTCGCCGACGAGGAGATGAAGGTCATCACCGACGGCGACAAGGGCGTCCAGCGGATCACCAAGCTGATGGACCCGGCCACGGCGACCGGCGAGTACATCGGCGTCACCCTGATCGAGCCCGAGGCCGCCGAGGAGCTCGCCGACGCCCTGAAGGCGACGTTCGAGCGCGACCCCGACCTCTACTACGAGGACGGCTACCAGGAGCTCGTCAACCGCGGCTTCACCGTCGACGTGGCCCCCATAGGCGAAGTGACGTGGGTCGAGATCGACAACCACGACGACCTCGCGAAGGGCCGTGAGATCGCGTGCCTGTACTGACCCGGCTCATCCCGTCCCCGGTCGTCGTCGACATCCGCGGCGGCGCCCTGGACGACCTGGCCGGCCTCCTCGCCGACCAGCGGATCTCCTCCTCCGGCAAGCTCGCCGTCGCGATCAGCGGCGGCTCGGGCCGGGGCCTGCGCGAGCGGCTGTCCCCGGTGCTGCCGGGCGCCCACTGGTACGAGGTCGCCGACGGCACGATCGACTCCGCCGTGCGGCTCGCCGACGAGATCAAGGGCAACCGGTACGACGCCGTGGTCGGCCTCGGCGGCGGCAAGATCATCGACGTGGCGAAGTACGCCGCGGCGCGCGTCGGCATGCCGATGGTCGCGGTTGCGACGAACCTCTCGCACGACGGTCTCTGCTCGCCCGTGGCGACCCTGGACAACGACAACGGACGGGGCTCGTACGGGGTCCCCACCCCGATCGCCGTCGTCATCGATCTCGACATCATTCGCGAGGCGCCCGCCCGCTTCGTCCGCTCCGGCATCGGCGACGCGGTCTCCAACATTTCCTGCGTGGCCGACTGGGAGCTCGCCCATGACGTCAAGGGCGAGGAGATCGACGGGCTGGCGGCCGCCATGGCCCGGCAGGCGGGTGAGGCCGTGCTGCGCCACCCCGGCGGGGTGGGCGACGACGCCTTCCTGAAGGTGCTCGCCGAGGGCCTGGTGCTCACCGGCATCTCCATGTCGGTCGCCGGGGATTCCCGGCCGGCCTCGGGCGCCTGTCACGAGATCAACCACGCCTTCGACCTGTTGTACCCCAAGCGCGCTGCCAGCCACGGCGAGCAGGTCGGCCTCGGCGCCTGCTTCGCCATGTATCTGCGAGGTGCGCGCGAGGAGTCGCTGCTCATGGTGACCACCCTGCGCCGGCACGGGCTGCCGGTCCTGCCCGAAGAGATCGGCTTCACCGCCGACGAGTTCGTCCAGGCCGTCGACTACGCCCCGCAGACACGTCCGGGACGCTTCACGATCCTCGAACACCTCAACCTGTCCACCGACCAGATCAGGGACGCGTACGCCGACTATGCCAAGACCATCAGTAGCTGAACTCCGTCCGGTCGTTCACCCGGAGGGTGTGAAGGACCGGCGCAGCGGTGAACACTGGGCCGGGCGCATGTACATGCGGGAGATCTCGCTGCACATAGACCGGTACCTGGTGAACACCAAGATCACGCCGAACCAACTGACCTACCTGATGACGGTCTGCGGCGTCCTCGCCGCCCCGGCCCTGCTGGTGCCCGGGATCGCCGGCGCCGTCCTCGGGGTGGTGATGGTCCAGCTCTATCTGCTGCTCGACTGCATCGACGGCGAGATCGCCCGTTGGAAGAAGCAGTTCTCGCTCGGCGGCGTCTACCTGGACCGCGTCGGCGCCTACCTCTGCGACGCCGCGGTGCTGGTCGGCTTCGGGCTGCGCGCGGCTGATCTGTGGGGCTCCGGGCGGATCGACTGGCTGTGGGCCTTCCTCGGTACCCTCGCCGCCCTCGGCGCTGTCCTGATCAAGGCCGAGACCGACCTTGTCGGCGTCGCCCGTCACCAGGGCGGACTGCCGCCCGTCAAGGAGGCGGCGTCGGAGCCGCGCTCGTCCGGTCTGGCGCTGGCCCGCAAGGCCGCCGCGGCGCTGAAGTTCCACCGCCTGGTGCTCGGGATCGAGGCATCCCTGCTGATCCTGGTCCTGGCGGTCCTGGACGCGGTCAGGGGCGACCTGTTCTTCTCCCGGCTCGGCGTCGCCGTGCTGGCCGGTATCGCCCTCGTACAGACGCTGCTGCACCTGGTGTCGGTCCTGGCGTCGAGCAGGCTGAAGTGAGCACCCCCATGAAGCTCGGCGCGGTCATCATCACGATGGGCAACCGTCCTGACGAACTGCGCGCCCTCCTCGATTCGGTCGCCAAGCAGGACGGCGACCGGATCGAGGTGGTGGTCGTCGGCAACGGCGCCCCGGTCCCGGACGTCCCCGCGGGTGTACGGACCGTCGAGCTCCCCGAGAACCTCGGCATCCCCGGCGGCCGCAACGTCGGCATCGAGGCGTTCGGCCCGTCCGGCGCCGACGTCGACGCGCTGCTCTTCCTCGACGACGACGGACTGCTGCCGCTGACCGACACCGCCGAGCTGTGCCGGCAGGCGTTCGAGCAGGACCCGAAGCTGGGGATCATCAGCTTCCGGATCGCCGACCCGGACACCGGCGTGACCCAGCGCCGCCACGTGCCACGGCTGCGCGCCGCCGACCCGATGCGCTCGTCGCGGGTGACGACCTTCCTGGGCGGCGCCAACGCCGTCCGCACCCAGGTCCTCGCCGAGGTCGGCGGGCTGCCGGGCGACTTCTTCTACGCGCACGAGGAGACGGATCTCGCCTGGCGGGCACTGGACGCCGGCTGGATGATCGACTACCGCGCGGACATGGTCCTCAACCACCCGACCACCGCACCCTCCCGCCACGCGGTCTACCACCGTATGGTGGCCAGGAACCGGGTCTGGCTGGCGCGCCGCAATCTGCCCGCGCCCCTGGTCCCCGTCTACCTCGGCGTCTGGCTGCTGCTGACGCTGCTCCGCAAGCCCTCGGGCCCCGCGCTGAAGGCATGGTTCGGCGGCTTCCGGGAAGGCTGGACCAAGCCCTGCGGACCACGCCGTCCGATGCAGTGGCGCACGGTATGGCGGCTGACCAGACTCGGCCGACCTCCCGTGATCTGAGAAGCTCTCCTCTGAGAGCATGAGGCGTATTTTTTCTTACGGGACCTGTCCGCCTGAACCGCGACCGCGACTGGCTGCGCATCTTGAATACGAGAGTTTCATCTGGTGAGTGACACAACCCATGACGGTGCGGTCGCGCTGAGCACCCCGCCATCCGCCGACGACGGCCTGAGCGCCGCCGCACTGGCAGGCAAGTACGGCCTGACGGTGAGCGGCGCCCGGCCCGGGCTGTTCGAGTACGTCCAGCAGCTCTGGGGCCGCCGCCACTTCATCATGGCGTTCTCCCGCGCCAAGCTGACCGCCCAGTACAGCCAGGCCAAGCTCGGCCAGCTGTGGCAGGTGGCCACGCCGCTGCTCAACGCCCTGGTCTACTACTTGATCTTCGGGCTGATCCTGGGCACCAGGAAGGGCATGACCCAGGAGGTCTTCATCCCCTTCCTGGTGACGGGCGTCTTTGTCTTCACCTTCACGCAGAGCTCGGTGACCGCGGGCGTACGGGCGATCTCGGGCAACCTCGGACTGGTCCGAGCCCTGCACTTCCCCCGCGCGTCGCTGCCCATCTCGTTCTCGCTGCAGCAGCTCCAGCAGCTGCTGTTCTCGATGATCGTGCTGGCGGTCGTGGCGATCGGCTTCGGCAGCTACCCGTCGCTCTCCTGGCTGCTGATCGTTCCCGCGCTGGTCCTGCAGTTCGTCTTCAACACCGGCCTGGCCCTGATCATGGCCCGGCTCGGCAGCAAGACCCCCGACCTCGCCCAGCTGATGCCGTTCATCATGCGCACCTGGATGTACGCGTCCGGTGTCATGTTCTCCATCCCGGTCATGCTCAAGGACAAGCCGGAGTGGATCGCGAGCGTGCTGCAGTACAACCCGGCGGCGATCTACATGGACCTGATCCGCTTCGCGCTGATCGACGGCTACGGCTCCGAGAACCTGCCGGCGCACGTCTGGATCGTCGGGCTTGCCTGGTCGGCCTTCATCGGCCTCGCGGGCTTTGTGTACTTCTGGAAGGCAGAGGAACGGTACGGCCGTGGCTGAGGACAACACTTCGGGGCGCATCCCCACCGTCATCGCCGACGATGTGCACATCGTGTACCGGGTCAACGGCGCCGGCGGAGGCAAGGGCAGTGCCACCGCGGCGCTGAGCCGGATACTGCGCCGCGGCAAGGGCGAGGCGCGCGGAGTCCGGAAGGTGCACGCCGTACGCGGTGTCTCCTTCACCGCCTACCGGGGCGAGGCCATCGGCCTCATCGGCACCAATGGCTCCGGCAAGTCGACCCTGCTGCGGGCCATCGCCGGTCTGCTGCCGACCGAGCACGGCAAGGTGTACACGGACGGACAGCCGTCGCTGCTCGGCGTGAACGCGGCGCTGATGAGCGATCTGACCGGCGAGCGGAACGTGGTGCTCGGCGGGCTCGCGATGGGCATGACGCGTGAGGAGATCCGCGAGCGCTACCAGGGGATCGTCGACTTCTCGGGCATCAACGAGAAGGGCGACTTCATCACCCTCCCGATGCGGACGTACTCCTCCGGTATGGCCGCCCGGCTCCGGTTCTCCATCGCCGCCGCCAAGAACCACGATGTCCTCATGATCGACGAGGCACTGGCCACCGGTGACCGCAAGTTCCAGATCCGCTCCGAGAAGCGCATCCGCGAGCTGCGCAAGGAGGCGGGCACGGTCTTCCTGGTCAGCCACAGCAACAAGTCCATCAGGGACACCTGCGACCGGGTGCTCTGGCTGGAGAAGGGCGAGCTGCTGATGGACGGCCCGACCGACGAGGTCCTCAAGGCGTACGAGCGGGAGACCGGGAAGTAGGCCCTCCGCCGTCCCCCTCACGGCAGCGGCCTCCGCCGGAGCATTCCGGCGGAGGCCGCTGCCATGTACGGATCGTGGGCACCCGGCGCGCGTGCACCGGACTGTGCGCCACGCCAGGGGCGATCTCCTCCCGCCGGATGACGTCAATTTCCTTGCGCACGGGGAAGGTTGACGGGAAAGGCAGCGTTGTTTGAGTGCGCACTGCACCCGGGCGTATGGCGGAGCGTTGTACAACGTAAGCTGTACCGGTGCTGATTCGTGGCAAGTGGGGCGATACCGCCTGGGAGTACCGACCCTAGACGGTCCTCCGCACTCGGGAGAGCGGGCGGCGTGTCCGGAATGGGATGTTTTGGGTCGGCAGTGTAGAACGGGAGATGTGACGGCAATGACGGAAAATCTCCAGCTCCGAGGTGTATATGCCGTCCCCGCGCCGGGCGGTCCGTGGTGACTCGTACCCGGCAGGCGCGCCATGACGCCGCCGTCCCCGCCACGCTCGACAAGGCCGCGGACGAGAACTTTCCTGTGGCCCCGTTCTTTCTGCCGCGCGCGTGGCGTAACGACCTGATGGCCGTGTACGGATACGCCCGCCTCGTCGACGACATCGGCGACGGCGACCTCGCCCCCGGTGGCGCCGACGCCCGCCACCTCGGACTCGATCCGGCACAGACCGATGACCGGCTGGCGATGCTCGACGCCTTCGAGACCGATCTGCACCGCGTCTTCGACCCCGCGGGCGACGGCCCGCACCACCCGCTGCTCCGCGCACTGCGCCCCACCGTGCGGCGCTGCTCGCTCACCCCCGAACCGTTCCTCGGGCTCATCGAGGCGAACCGGCAGGACCAGAAGGTCCGGCGGTACGGGACGTACGAGGAACTGCTCGGCTACTGCGAGCTCTCCGCCAATCCCGTCGGCCGGCTGGTCCTCGGGATCACCGGGACCGCGAGCCCCGAGCGGATCCGCCGCTCCGACGCCGTCTGCACCGCCCTGCAGATCGTCGAGCACCTCCAGGACGTCACCGAGGATCTCGGTCGCGACCGGATCTATCTGCCGGCCGAGGACATGGCCCGGTTCCATGTCACCGAGGCAGACCTCGCAACCCCTTCCGGGGGCGCATCGGTGCGCGCACTGGTTGCATACGAAGCAGAACGCGCCCGGAACCTGCTGAATGAAGGCACTCCCCTCGTGGGTAGCGTCCACGGCAGGCTCAAGCTGCTTCTCGCCGGATTTGTGGGAGGGGGGCGGGCCGCCCTCACCGCGATCGTGGCCGCTGGGTTCGACGTACTGCCCGGACCGCCCAAGCCCACCAAGCCCAGCCTGCTGCGCGAGGTGGGAGTTGTCTTGCGAAGAGCGCGTAGAGAGGGGTGAGCCGGACCGTGGAGGGACAGACGACGTACATGTCGGCGCCGGTACAGGCCGCATACAGTTACTGCGAGGCCGTCACCGGACAGCAGGCGCGTAACTTCGCGTACGGAATCAGGCTGCTGCCCACCGAGAAGCGGCAGGCCATGTCGGCGTTGTACGCCTTCTCCCGCCGGGTCGACGACATCGGCGACGGAGAGCTGGACCGGGAGACCAAGCGGACCCGGCTGGAGGGCACCCGCACACTCCTGGACCGGATCCGGGACGGCGCGATCGAGGAGGACGACACCGACCCGGTGGCTGTCGCGCTCGCCGACGCCGCGCGCCGGTTTCCGCTGCCGCTCGGTGGGCTCGACGAGCTGATCGACGGCGTGCTGATGGACGTGCGCGGCGCGACGTACGAGACGTGGGACGACCTCAAGGTCTACTGCCGGTGTGTCGCCGGAGCCATCGGGCGGCTCAGCCTGGGCGTCTTCGGGACGGAACCGGGTGCGCCAGGCGCGGACCGGGCCGCGGAGTACGCCGACACGCTCGGCCTCGCTCTGCAGCTCACCAACATCCTCCGCGACGTCCGCGAGGACGCGGGCAACGGGCGTACGTATCTGCCCTCCGACGACCTTGCCAAATTCGGCTGCTCCGCCGGTTTCCACCGGGCCACACCGCCGCCGGGCTCCGACTTCGCGGGGCTGGTCCACTTCGAGGTCCGGCGCGCCCGTGCCCTCTTCGCCGAGGGCTACCGGTTGCTGCCCATGCTGGACCGCCGCAGCGGCGCCTGCGTCGCCGCCATGGCCGGTATCTACCGGCGGCTGCTCGACCGGATCGAGCGCGACCCGGAGGCGGTGCTGCGCGGCCGGGTCTCGCTGCCGGGCCACGAGAAGGCGTATGTCGCGGTGCGTGGCCTGTCGGGTCTGGACGCGCGGTACATTTCGCGCCGGACGGCCCGAGGGCGTGTCTGATGCGTATCGCGGACAACTCGCGCAACATGTGCATCAAGGACAACCGGTCCCTTCGGCGGGCAACCCTCCGACGGGATGACGCGTCCCTGACTGAAACGACGTGCCTGACCGACATGACCAGCCCAGCCGGTTCGACCCGGAGGAAACGGAGGGAGGACGCATGACCGACGAGGCCCTGCGCTCCTCCCGCGCCGTCGTGATCGGCGGCGGACTCGCCGGCATCACCGCGGCCCTCCGTCTCGCCGATGCCGGGCTTGACGTGACTCTGCTCGAAGGGCGGCCCCGGCTCGGCGGACTCGCCTTCTCCTTCCGTCGCGGCGAACTGACGGTCGACAACGGGCAGCATGTCTATCTGCGCTGCTGCACCGCGTACCGCTGGTTCCTCGACCGGGTCGACGGCGCCCGTCTGGCACCCCTGCAAAACCGTTTGGACGTGCCCGTTCTCGATGTCGGACGCTCTTCGGGGCCCCGGCTCGGACGGCTGCGCCGCAATGCGCTTCCCGTCCCGTTCCACCTGGCCGCCGGACTCGCCGGCTATCCGCATCTCTCGCTCGCCGAACGGGCGTCCGTCGGACGTGCCGCGCTGGCACTCGGCCGCCTCGACCCGGAGGACCCGGCGCTCGACACCGTCGACTTCGGCAGCTGGCTGGCCCGCCACGGCCAGTCCCCGCGCACCATCGAGGCCCTCTGGGACCTGGTCGGCGTCGCCACACTCAACGCCACCGCACCGAACTCCTCGCTGGCCCTCGCCGCGAAGGTCTTCAAGACCGGACTTCTCTCCGAGCCCGGCGCCGCCGACATCGGCTGGGCGAGCGTGCCGCTCGGCGAGGTCCACGACACGCAGGCCCGCAAGGCGCTCGACTCCGCGGGCGTACGGACCGAGCTGCGCACCAAGGCCGACAGCCTCTCCCGTACCGAGGACGGACGCTGGATCGTCGACACGGGCGCCGAACGGATCGAGGCGGACACCGTCGTCCTCGCCGTTCCCCAGCGGGAGACCCACGGGCTGCTGCCCGAGGGCGCACTCGACGCGCCGGACAGGCTGCTCGACATCGGCACCTCGCCGATCCTCAATGTGCACGTCGTCTACGACCGCAAGGTGCTGCGTCGCCCGTTCTTCGCCGCACTGGGCTCCCCGGTCCAGTGGGTCTTCGACCGTACGGACGCCTCCGGACTCACCGGGCCAGGGCAGTACCTCGCGATCTCCCAGTCCGCGGCCGACGACGAGATCGACCTGCCCGTCGCCGAACTGCGCCGTCGCTACCTGCCCGAACTGGAGCGGCTGCTTCCCGCCGCCCGCGGAGCCGGCATCAGGGACTTCTTCGTCACCCGGGAGCGGACGGCGACTTTCGCCCCCGCACCCGGCGTCGGCCGGCTGCGCCCCGGGACCCGCACTCGTACCCCCGGCCTCCTTCTGGCCGGAGCATGGACGGCCACGGGCTGGCCCGCGACCATGGAGGGCGCTGTCCGCAGCGGGTTCAGCGCCGCCGGCGCCGCGCTCTCCTCGCTCGGCCGCACCCATGAACATCCGCTGCAGGAGGCGGCATGAGCAGTACCACCGGAACAAGAGGAGAGTCAGTGACCCCGGCGAATCCGGCTTTTGACACCGTGGCAGACACCGCGGACGTCACCGCGCTTCTGGAGCGCGGACGGGCCATGTCCGCTCCGGTGCTCCGGGCCGCCGTTGACCGGCTCGCACCGCCCATGGACACCGTCGCCGCCTACCACTTCGGCTGGATCGACGCTCAGGGCCGCCCCGCCGACGGCGACGGCGGCAAGGCCGTCCGCCCCGCGCTCGCCCTGCTGTCCGCGGAGGCGGCGGGCGCCGCCGCCGAGGCAGGCATCCCCGGCGCCGTCGCCGTCGAACTCGTGCACAACTTCTCGCTGCTGCACGACGACCTGATGGACGGCGACGAGCAGCGCCGTCACCGCGACACCGTGTGGAAGGTGCACGGCCCCGCCCAGGCGATCCTGGTCGGCGACGCGCTCTTCGCGCTGGCCAACGAGATCCTGCTGGAGCTCGGCACGGTGGAGGCGGGCCGCGCGGCCCGCCGGTTGACCACCGCCAGCCGCAAGCTCATCGACGGGCAGGCACAGGACATCTCCTACGAGCACCGCGAACGGGTCACCGTCGAGGAGTGCCTGGAGATGGAGGGCAACAAGACGGGTGCCCTGCTCGCCTGTGCCGTGTCCATCGGCGCGGTGCTCGGCGGCGCCGACGACCGCACCGCCGACATCCTGGAGGCGTACGGCTACCACCTCGGCCTCGCCTTCCAGGCCGTCGACGATCTGCTCGGCATCTGGGGCGACCCGGAGTCCACCGGCAAGCAGACCTGGAGCGATCTGCGTCAGCGCAAGAAGTCCCTGCCGGTCGTCGCCGCGCTCGCCGCGGGCGGACCGGCCTCGGAGCGCCTCGGTGAACTGCTCGCCGCGGACGCCAAGAGCAGCGACTTCGACAGTTTCTCCGAGGAGGAGTTCGCCGCCCGGGCGGCGCTCATCGAGGAGGCGGGCGGCCGGGAGTGGACCGCCCAGGAGGCCCGTCGGCAGCATGCGGTCGCCATCGAGGCGCTGCACGGTGTCGACATGCCGGAAACCGTGCGGGCGCAGCTCACTGCGCTCGCGGACTTCGTCGTCGTACGAAAGAGATGATCACCATTCGCATATGACTCGCAGTCGCCGGCCGGTGCCCGTAGGGGGCGCCGGCCGACGGAGACCCCAGCACAGCAGAGGACCAACTGCACGAAGGGGAAGCCATGACAGCGACGACCGACGGAAGCACCGGGGCTGTGAACCCCCGCGCAGCCTCGGCCAGCGAACCGACCGAATCAACCATCGCCGCGGACGATGTGCTCGCCGCCGCGCGACGGGCCGCGGAACGCTCGGTGGAGCATCTCCTCGGCAGGCAGGACGCCCAGGGCTGGTGGAAGGGAGACCTCGCCACCAACGTCACGATGGACGCCGAGGACCTGCTGCTCCGTCAGTTCCTCGGCATTCTGGACCCGGCCACCGTCGAGGCGGCCGGACTCTTCATCCGCGGCGAGCAGCTCGTCGACGGCACCTGGGCCACCTTCTACGGCGGCCCGGGCGACCTCTCCGCCACCATTGAGGCCTATGTCGCACTGCGGCTGGCCGGAGACCGGCCGGACGAGCCGCACATGGCCCGAGCCTCCGGGTGGATCCGGGAACAGGGCGGCATCGCGGAGAGCCGCGTCTTCACCCGCATCTGGCTGGCCCTCTTCGGCTGGTGGAAATGGGACGACCTGCCGGAGCTCCCACCGGAGCTGATGTTCTTCCCGAAGTGGGTCCCGCTCAACATCTACGACTTCGGTTGCTGGGCCCGGCAGACCATTGTGCCGCTGACCGTCGTCTCGGCGAAGCGGCCGGTACGGCCCGCGCCCTTCGCCCTCGACGAACTGCACACCGACCCGCTCGTCCCGAACCCGCCCAGGCGCCCCGCCCCGGCGGCCAGTTGGGACGGTGTCTTCCAGCGCCTCGACAAGGCGTTGCACGTCTACCACAAGGTGGCCCCGCGCCGACTGCGCCGGATCGCCATGAACGTGGCCGCCCGCTGGATCATCGAACGCCAGGAGAACGACGGCTGCTGGGGCGGCATCCAGCCGCCCGCCGTGTACTCCGTCATCGCCCTGCACCTCCTCGGCTACGACCTCGACCACCCCGTGATGCGGGCCGGCCTGGATTCGCTGAACCGGTTCGCAGTCTGGCGCGAGGACGGCGCCCGCATGATCGAGGCCTGCCAGTCACCGGTCTGGGACACCTGCCTCGCCACCATCGCGCTCGCCGATGCCGGAGTCAGGCCCGACCATCCCGCGCTCGTGAAAGCGGCGGACTGGATGCTCGGCGAGGAGATCGTCAGGCCCGGTGACTGGTCCGTGCGTCGACCTCAACTGGACCCAGGCGGATGGGCGTTCGAGTTTCACAACGACAACTACCCCGACATCGACGACACCGCCGAGGTGGTCCTCGCGCTGCGCCGGGTCCGGCACCCCAACCCGGCCAGTATCGAGGCCGCCATCGAACGCGGGGTGCGTTGGAACCTCGGCATGCAGTCCCGCAACGGAGCCTGGGGCGCATTCGACGCAGACAACACCAGCCCGTTCCCCAACCGGCTGCCGTTCTGCGACTTCGGAGAGGTCATCGACCCGCCGTCCGCCGATGTCACCGGACATGTGGTCGAGATGCTCGCCGTGGAGGGGCGCTCCGACCACCCCGCCGCCCGGCGCGGCATCGAGTGGCTGCTCGCCGAACAGGAGGCGAGCGGTGCCTGGTTCGGCCGCTGGGGCGTCAACTACGTCTACGGAACAGGGTCGGTGGTGCCCGCCCTGATTGCCGCCGGGCTGCCCGCTTCCCATCCGGCGATCCGCCGGGCGGTCGGCTGGCTGGAGTCCGTCCAGAACGACGACGGCGGCTGGGGCGAGGACCTGCGCTCGTACCGGGAGGAGAAGTGGATCGGGCACGGCTCGTCCACTGCCTCCCAGACCGCGTGGGCCCTCCTCGCCCTCCTCGCCGCCGACCGGCGGGACAGCACGGCGGTGTCCCGCGGCATCGCCTGGCTGACCGAGAACCAGCAGGCCGACGGGTCCTGGGACGAGCCCTACTTCACCGGCACCGGGTTCCCCTGGGACTTCTCCATCAACTACCACCTCTACCGCCAGGTCTTCCCTCTCACCGCGCTCGGGCGGTACGTGTACGGTGACCCGTTCGCCGCGCGCACGGCCACCGACGAGGGGGCCTGATGGGCGATACCCCGGGGCCGCCCGGCCCCGCAGCGCCTCTGCTGATCGCCTGCGCGCTCGGTATCGAGCAACTGGCCCTGCGCAGCGGCAGAGGACGGGCCGGCGACGCCCCGGGCACGGTGACCTTGCTCCGTACGGGCATGGGTCCGAAAGCCGCCGAGACGGCCGTGGAACGCGCGCTCGCCCAGGACCGGACGCCCGGCTCCGCGGTCATTGCCTCCGGGTTCTGTGCCGGACTCGCACCGGGCATGCACCCCGGGGACCTGGTGGTCGCCGACGAGACCCGGGAAGCCGGGGAGTCGACGGCCTGTACCGGCGTGGATCTGCTCGCCGAGGCACTCGCCGGGGCGGTGCCCGGCCGTACCGTCCACATCGGCCCGCTGACCGGTTCCGGCCATGTCGTACGCGGACATGAGCGGGCCGAACTGTGGGCGACCGGAGCGATCGCGGTGGACATGGAGTCCGCCGCCACTCTTCGCACCGCCCTGCGCACCGGGCCGCGTCCGGTTGCGGCTGTACGGGTGGTCGTGGACGCTCCGGAGCACGAGCTCGTCCGCATCGGCACAGTACGCGGTGGAATATCAGCCTTCCGTGTTCTTCGTGCCGTCCTACCTGCTTTCTATGAATGGCACCGATCTTTGCTGCTCCCCAGGAGGTGAGCTAGATGGCCATGCCGCTCCGTCAGACCATCAAGGTTGCGACGTACCTCTTTGAACAAAAGCTCCGCAAGCGGGACAAGTTCCCGCTGATTGTCGAGCTGGAGCCTTTGTTCGCCTGCAACCTGGCGTGCGAGGGCTGCGGAAAGATCCAGCATCCGGCCGGAGTCCTGAAGCAGCGCATGCCGGTGGCCCAGGCCGTCGGCGCGGTGCTGGAATCGGGTGCCCCGATGGTGTCCATCGCGGGGGGCGAACCCTTGATGCACCCGCAGATCGACGAAATCGTGCGGCAGCTGGTCGCGCGGAGGAAGTACGTCTTCCTCTGCACCAACGCGATGCTGCTCCGCAAGAAGATCGAGAAATTCACCCCCTCGCCGTACTTCGCCTTCGCCGTGCACATCGACGGCCTGCGTGAGCGGCACGACGAATCGGTCGCCAAGGAAGGCGTGTTCGACGAGGCGGTGGCGGCGATCAAGGAGGCCAAGCGGCGCGGCTTCCGGGTCACCACGAACTCCACCTTCTTCAACACCGACACCCCGCAGACCGTCATCGAGGTCCTCAACTACCTCAATGACGATCTGAAGGTCGACGAGATGATGATCTCGCCCGCCTACGCGTACGAGAAGGCGCCCGACCAGGAGCACTTCCTCGGCGTCGAGCAGACCCGCGAGCTCTTCAAGAAGTCCTTCGCGGGCGGCAACCGGGCCCGCTGGCGGCTGAACCACTCGCCGCTCTTCCTGGACTTCCTGGAGGGCAAGGCGGACTTCCCGTGCACGGCCTGGGCGATCCCCAACTACTCGCTCTTCGGCTGGCAGCGACCGTGCTATCTGATGAGCGACGGGTACGTCCCGACGTACCGGGAACTCATCGAGGAGACCGACTGGGACAAGTACGGTCGCGGCAAGGACCCGCGCTGTGCCAACTGCATGGCGCACTGCGGATACGAGCCGACCGCCGTCCTCGCCACGATGGGGTCGCTGAAGGAATCCCTGCGCGCCGCGCGGGAAACCGTCTCCGGGAACCGGTGACGTCATGACCTCTGGAGAACCAGTCGCACTGGGTCTCCCCGAGCTCCCGGCCCGGCCGCTCGCGATGCGTCGCCCCTCGCGGCGCATCCAGGTCGGGTCGGTGGCGGTCGGTGGGGATGCGCCGGTGTCGGTGCAGTCGATGACCACGACCCGTACGTCGGACGTGGGTGCGACGTTGCA